>NZ_WQDQ01000010.1:0-191334 GCF_013033235.1 Ruegeria sp. HKCCA0235A
ACCGTTGTCCCAAGGTCTTCCTATCGGCCATCGCACTCGCAGCAACCGTCATATACTGGTTATGAATCCTGACCCTAAACACCAGGAACATAGTTGCCAGACTCAGGCAATCGGCCGTTAAGTGCTACGCTCCGTTAGGGATACGACTACTTCTGTTAGCTGAGCGTATTCATTCAGGATTGCCAAACCGAAACATGGCTGCCCACGGCGCATGGAAACTTCATGCTTCAGGCCAAATGGAAATTGAGCATTATTTCATCAACAAGGCCAAAGAACTGCGTTATGTTTCAGAGAGGTTCGGAGATCGCGCTATAGAAGCCGCTCTAGAAGACGCAGACTTAATCTTGAGAGAAGCTATCCAACTGCATGAAGCGTTTGTTTCTCGAAACCTCAAGTATGTCTCGTTCACCGCCAACAATAGTTCTCAGGTTAAAACGACTAAATCGAACGCGTCAGCAGTACAGCATCTGGTTTCTCCCGTGCGAAACCAAACTCAAGTTGGATCACAAAACTTACTAAGGACATCAACCGCGTTGTCCCACGCATTTCGTTTAAGTCTGGGAAGCGGTAAGGGTTAGGCTCTCACAAAAAAGCTGCAAGCAGAGCATTTTGCAATTGGTCAGCCTTGGGAACTACTAAAAAACTACGCTACCCCCTTCGGGCTATCATTTCACCTGATCACACTCCGAACTTTTCTCGGCACAGGTTTTCGATCTTTTGCCAGGTGGATTTGTATTCGGGTGTGTTTTCTGCCGCGTAGTGAAAGTTTTTCATCAGCCCGGTCAGCTGCGTGAACACCTGCCTCACTTCGGCTTTGTCCGAGAAGACCGCTTTGGATTGCGTCACATCGTACACAAGCTTGAACGTCTTTATCTGCCGTTCAAGCGGCACTGTCGCATCGACTGTGTCAAATGCGTCCTGTTGCAAGTAGACCATATCGACGAACAAGGCTTTCTGTTGGGTTACAAAGTCGTCAATTGTGACGCCCTCTTCCCCAGTGACCTGCATCATCTGATCGACCTGTTCGCCTTTTTCGATCAGGGCCAACAGGGTGCGCACTTTGGCTGTCCAACCCGGCTCGGCGTTCCTGTCATACCAGTCGGACAATTGGTCGGTATACCGAGACCAGCTGAGCATCGGATCGACCGCTGGATAAAACCGCTTGTAGGCGCGTTCGGATGACAACCCGAGGAAACACTTGACCGTCGACAAGGTTGACTGGGTTACCGGCTCGTCAAAATTGCCGCCAGCAGGCGAAACCGTTCCGATCAGCGTCAGGCTGCCAAGATCGCCGTCATTCGTTTTCAGCGCCCCGGCGCGTTCGTACAAACCCTTGATCGAGCTTTCCAGATAGGCCGGGAACCCCTCTTCGCCCGGGATCTCTTCGAGCTTGCCAGAGGTCTCGCGCATGGCTTGCGCCCACCGGCTGGTGCTGTCGGCGATCAACAAGACATCATTGCCCATCTGGCGGTAGTATTCCCCCAACGTGATCCCGGTGAAGATCGACGCCTCGCGCGCGGCAACCGGCATGGAGGACGTGTTGCAGATGATGATCGTCCGATCCATCAGGCTGCCACCGGTGGTTGGATCGGTCATCTTCGGAAATTCCTCGATGGTCTCGACCACCTCACCTGCACGTTCGCCGCAGGCCACGACGATCACGATATCAACCTTCGCATTCCGTGCGATCAGGTTTTGCAGCACGGTCTTGCCCGCACCGAACGGCCCGGGAATACAGGCGGTGCCGCCGCGTGCAATCGGAAAGAACGTGTCGATCAGCCGTTGCGACGTCAGAACCGGTTCCGTGGGATACAACCGCTCGGACAGTGCGCGCTTCAGGATGTTTTCCGGCAATGGTCGCCGAACCGGCCATTTCTGCGAAAGCGTTAGCGTATGCTCGCCACCGTCTTCGTCTTCCAGTCGGGCCACGATGTCATGGATCGTGGCCGCGCCTTTTTGCACCCAGACCACCTTGTACACACCAGTCCAGTTGAACGGCAGCATGATCTTATGGCTGAAATGGCCTTCGGGCACCGTTCCGATGCTGTCCCCGGCAGTGACCGTATCGCCCACCTTCACCGACGGCGTAAAGGACCATTTCGCATGTTCATCCAAGGGCGCGACATCTGCGCCGCGCGGCAAGAAGGTTCCAAATTCGGCGGCCACCTTGGGCAAAGGCGATTGCAACCCGTCAAACACCTGCCCCAGCAGCCCCGGACCAAGCTCTACCGACAAAAGCTGACCTGATTGCTCCACCGGGTCGTCGACCGCCACCCCATCAGTGCTTTCATAGACCTGAACGTCCGCCATATCCCCACGTACGCGCAGCACTTCGCCTTTGAGCCTTTCCTGACGCCCACCGGGGCCGGAACGCGAAGGCAATATGTAAACCACTTCGTTTTTGACCAGTTGACCGGGGTGGCCGGTCGTGTCCGAATTGGCTTGTATCCGCACAAGCCCTTCCTGAACCAGGACGACACGTGCGGTCGATGAGTGTTTGGCTGAGATTGGGGCTGTCATGCGCTTGCTCCCTCAAAATCGACTTCAGCGAAATCGGCCATGGCCTGTTGTGCCAGTTTCTCAAATCTCTTGGCGGCTTCCGCAGCGCTGCTTTGCGCCCAGCGGTCGAAGATGTTCCAGATCAGAACGTAAATGGCGACCGCCTCGAAATCGAACATGTGACGAGCCGCGTGCCGCTTGAGCTGCTTGTGGCTTATCGACAAAAGCAGACGTTCCAGACCCAGCGGATCTTCGTTTTCCAGCAATTGGGTTGCCTCTTTGATCCAGGGCATGAGCCGTTCCAGCCGAAAGCTGGGATCACTCCAATTGGCGGGAATGTGGCGGCTCCATCGTCCGACCCCGAAAGGGCCTGATGGCGCTGGTTCTCCGCGTTTTCTCAATCGCAATGCCGCGACCGCCGAGCGCAGTTCCATGCGTTCCATGAAAAGCTTGCGCAAGGTGGGCTGAGGGATGTCCAGCATCGCTTGTTTGCAGCGCTGGATCGCCTGAGCGTCGGTGACATCCATGTCGTAGGCGCTCCAGCTCAACGTGTGCTCGAGGACCTTCAGAACTCTGCTGTCCTCCGGTGTCAAAGCCGTCAATCGACGGTCCAGCCTGATACGTGACAGGGGCGGCTGCCTGGCAACGAACAGCCGTTCCGAACCCGGAAGGCTGCACATCAACGCGATATAGGCGTCCTGCTTTGACATCTCAGCGGATGACCCCTTCCAGCACGGCGCGGAACCGGGGCTGCAAATGCTCCATCAACAGCGACGCCACCGCCTTATCCGTCAGGTCCAGAACTAAACCCTGATCTTCTGCGCGGACGCGGATGCCTTCCTGCACGTCATCGGCTGCGTGCAACTCGACATTCTCGCGCAGCATCTTCGCAGTCAGCCCAAGAACATATTTTGTCAGCTTGCCGGATTGAATGTCATCGGCGTTTTGCTTGATGTCTTCCTGCGTGGCGACCCGGGCAGGAAGAACGACGGAAACCCTGCCATTCAAATTTGCACCTTCCCCGGCCCGGCCTACCACCTCGAGGATCATCTGCCTCAGAAGCTCGGGATCGGACATCTCTTTGGTTACAAGGCGTTCGACATCTGCCTTGAAGCGATCCGTCAGACCCGCCTTCATGGTCAGCACGGCATCCCGCATCGCGGTGTTCAATGCTTCTTCGCCGGCAGCCCTGTAATTGTCTGTCTCCGTGCGGGCTTTCTTTTTCAACTCATTGGCTTCGCGCTTTGCCTCTGCCACGATGCGCGCGGCTTCGGTTTTTGCTTCTGCGCGCAACTTCTCGGCTTCGGCCTGACCAGCGGCAACCCCATCGTTGCGCAATTTGTCGATCAGCGCGTCAACCCCATGCGCAATCGTTCTGTCTTGTGCCATCAGCTGATCCCCGCACTGATGACCAACGCAAACACGAAGGCAAAAACACCAAACCCTTCGATGATTGCGGCAGGGGCCAGAGCAAGGCCAAAAATCTCGGGCTTTTCCTTGGTCGCATTGATCGCAGCCGCACAGGCCCGACCCTGCCAGATGCCGCAATACATCAGCGCGATACCCGACAGGATGCCGATCCCGAACAGACCGCCCGCGTTTTCAGGTGTCACGTCGCGGTTCAGGGTAAACATGATGACGATCCCATAGATGACCATCGTTGAGGGAAACGCGGATACACCCACGAAACGGCCATAGCCGCCCTCGGTTTCCGTCATGGCCCCGATACTGGCCATACCGGCGATCGAACACCCAATAGCGCTGGCTGCAGCCCCCAACGCCATTGGCGCATAAATACCCAGCCAACCCAGTGTAAGAACAAGCTCATTCATTCCTGAACCTCCTTGCGGGTAAATGGACGAAAGATGACGCCTTCATCCGGCAGACCCCATTTAAAGAATTCGATGTAATTGAGACGCAAGCCGTGCACGACGCCGCTCATCATCGCGAGCGCGAAGTTCAAAACATGACCTATGATCAATATCAGCAGCCCAAACAGAATGCCCGGCCCCCTAAGGGCCTGCATGACCGACACCGCCAGATCATTGAACGTGATCGCCAACGAGGCCGAAGCAAGGCCCAGCGCGAAAAGACGCATATAGCTTAGAACATCCCCAAAGGCGCCCATCGCCCCGGCAAGGCTTTGAACCCCTTCGAGCAAACGCCAGACCCAGTCCATCGGCCTCTGGATGACCCGCTCGCTGGAAAACAGGACAATCGCCACGATGCCGGCGGTCAGGATAGCTGCGCCCGGCACCGGAGACTTGCCGTTCATGTAGCCGAGCCAAAGGACAAACCCGCCGATCAGGGCCGCAATCCAGCCCAGATTGGCAACCGCCTTGCGTTGCCCCCACGCCGCGCGGGCCGCAAGTGCGTTGGCCAGGACAAGGTGGATAACGCCAACGACGATCGAGACCATCATCATCGCGCCGAAATCGTTCAAATCCAGCACCTTGAGCCTTGCCCAAATCGAGCCCGCAGCCGGTGATACCCCAAAATAGCTGCCCACCATGACCCCGTAAAATATCGTAACAGCCGAGATGATCAGGCCGAACAGACGCCAGGATCTTTGACCAGCGGTGCGGTCCATCCGTCTCCAAAAGGCCAGCACCGCCAGCAGGATGACGGCGCCGTACCCGGCATCCGCAACGATCATGGCGAAGAAGATCGCAAAGGACGCCGAGACGATGACGCTGGGGTCCCAGTCTTGATATCCGGGCACCTGATAGAACAGCGCCAGATCGACAGCGGCCCTGCGGTTTTCAGGCTGCTCCAGCAAGGTCGGAGGCGCGTCGCCCGGCCCCGGATCTTCAATCAGGACGGCTGAACCCTTGGCGTTTGCCATGGCAAGAACAGCATCCACCTGATCCACGGGAACCCACCCCTGCAAAGCAAACACTGCCTCTTCGTCGCGCACTTTCTGCGTTGCATGGGCAAGCTCGGCGGCACTTTCGGCGACGGACAGGTTCCGGCGCATCAATGTCAGATAGCGCGTCAGCGCCACGCGTTCGGCTTCCAACGCCTCGAGGGCGATCTCGGCCTCTTCCAACTGGGCCTCAAGCTCGTGTACTGGCAGCGAACCGACATGGGTTCGCGGAACAGGAAGAACACCATCATCGGGTTCGTAAGGTGAAATCAGAACGGCATACAGGTACCGGTGGTCTTCCTCCAATATCGCCCAGGGGAATCTGACCTCGGACAATGCATCCCGGTGCTTCAGCGGCAGCTGATAGAACCACAGCCTGTTGCCAGCCAGCGCATCGGTCGGCGGAAAATCCAAATCCCCCCAAGGTCGCACCTGGGCGATGCGATGCGCCAGAAAGTCACGCCGGTCCATCGTATCCCGAACGCGCTGCATGAGGTCGGTCACCTCGCGCACGAAACGATCCATGTCGAAATCAGGCGCACGCTGGACCTGGCGGCGCGGGTCAGGCACTTCTGCAAGGAAACGCAATGCCTTATACGCCTCTCTTGCACCGCGCTCACTGATCTTTTCCGGCTCTTTCGGCGTGGGAACAAGGGGCAAAACATGCATGCAACCAAGGGCCTGAAGCGCCTCAAGCGTTTCCGCCTTTCGGGCAGCAGGCCCGATCAGAGACATCTTTTTCAGACGCGCAACGCTCATGTCAAAGCCTCTTGCGCGTGTTTGCGTTTCGAGATCTTCGACCGCACAACGGCCTGCATCTGTTCGTCGCTCAGGTAGATGCGGATTTTCTTGATGTTGGCCTTGGCGCGCGGGATCAGAACCTTTTCGAACAAGTTGACCCGCTGGGTGATGGTGGCCACCGCCTTGTCGAAGATGCGAACGCGTTCTTCGGCAATCTTCACCCGCACCCGCGCTTCGATGACGTCGTGCAGCAAAAGCGCAGCGGCATCGACCCAATGGGGCTTGGCCAAAACGGAATACGGGCGCACCGCCACTTCGATCCGATCAAGGTCAGGCAGTTTGACCCCTACCACATTGACCTCTTTGACCTTGTAGTCCTTGAGCTTGACCAGCCCATCCAGAGCGACACCCTGCTGGGCCAGCATCGGCAGCTTTTCACCAACCTGCTGCACCAGCGCCTGCACCATTTGCTCGAGGCGGTCGACCTCTTCCCGGGCCCGGGCCCGTTCAGCCATCAACTGTTGTCGCTTCAGGTCCAGCGACGGCAGGAACCGCTCATAGCTTTTCAGCTGCGTCTGCTCGCGCGCAAGCGACGATTTATTCAGCTGCAACCGCGCCATTGACATCCTTCGGGAAATACTTGTCGATCAATGCCTGCTTCATCAGCAACTGTTCCTGCGCAAAACACTCTGCCAGCGTCTTCCAACCCAGATCCAGCGCCTCTTCTAGCGGGATCGAAACATTGATGTCCATGAACCGAGACCGGAACAGGCCGCCGAATTTCAGCAATTGGTGATCATAGTCTGACAGGTCGAAGGCCATCGCCTGTTTTTGCGCGGCATCGCGGCTTTCAGAATAGAAACGGATCATCGTGTTCATGATCTGCCCATGATCTTCGCGGGTGGTCTTGCCAATCACGTTCTGCTTGAGGCGCGACAGGCTGCCGAACGGATCGATCACGCCGGAATGCAGATAGAACTGCCCTTCGGTGATATAGCCGGTGTTGTCAGGCACCGGGTGGGTCACGTCGTTTCCGGGCATGGTCGTGACGGTCAGAACCGTGACCGACCCGCCTTTGGCATAGTCACAGGCTTTTTCGTATCGGCGCGCAAGCTGCGAATACAGGTCCCCCATATAGCCGCGCTGAGATGGCACCCTTTCCTGACTGATGCCGACCTCTTTCATCGCGTCAGCATAGGCGGTCATGTCCGTCAGCAGGACCAGCACGCGTTTGCCCTCTTCCACAGCGAACTTCTCGGCCACTGCCAATGCCATGTCCGGCACCAGAAGACGTTCCACCAAAGGATCCATCGCCTGATTGACGAACATGACGGTACGCGAAAACACACCCGCATCTTCGAACGAGGTGCGAAACGTGTGGTAGTCGTCAAAAATCAGCCCCAGCCCGCCAAAGATCACGATATCCGCGTCGGCCTGAATACCGATTCGGCTGAGGAACGCGTTGAACGGCTCGCCTGAAACCGAGAAGATCGGAATTTTCTGGCTCTCGACCAATGTGTTGAACACGTCGATCATCGGCACATCCGTGCGGATCATTCTGTTTGGAACCGCGCGTTCCGCCGGATTGACGGTCGGTCCGCCAATATCGATATGCGGTTCCGCAGACAGGTCGGGGCCTCCATCAATGGCCACACCGGCGCCATCAAACACGCGGCCCAGAATGTTGGCCGAATAAGGTGTCTGCATCGGGTGACCGAGAAAGGTTGCCGTTGCTTCGGTCGATATGCCCTTGGTGCCGGAAAACACCTGCAACGTGACGACATCCCGGTCGATGAAGATCGTCTGGGCCAGTGTTTTTCGGCCATCCACCGTCTCGATCATAGCGAGGTCGTTGAACCGGACAGCCGGCTCTCCTTTGTTCTGGATCGGAACCCGAACCTTGATTGTGTCCCCGACGATTTCCAGAACACGCGTGTACTTCAACAGACTTCGGGACATTGCCTATCCTCACTGTTCCAAGTCGTTTTTCGTAATTCGCGCCGCACGTCTCAGCGGTAATTTTTGCAATGACAATCCTAGCTTACAACGAATTCACAAATTGGCAAACGAGTTCAGCGCCACCTCTTCCGGGATGCCTGAACGTCAATTACTAAATTTTTAGTTTGACACATACGCAAGAAATCGCTGATGCTGTCCGTCATCCGGTTTCCGCCGGAGAACCATAATTTTTGGGAGGAGACAGATGCGGAGACATCTACTTTCCGCAGTGGCGGCGGCTGCCGTCATTGCGGGGCACGGTCCTGCTTGGGCCGACGAAGCCGCAGCACAACGTTGGATCGACGACGAATTCCAGCCATCGACCTTGTCGAAAGACGAACAGATGGCCGAGATGCAGTGGTTCATCGAAGCTGCACAGCCTTACGCAGGTATGGAAATCAACGTCCTGTCCGAAGGTATCCCGACACATTCCTACGAATCCGAGGTGCTGACCAAGGCGTTCGAGGAAATCACCGGCATCAAGGTCAACCACCAGATTCTGGGTGAAGGTGAGGTGGTTCAGGCCGTTCAAACCCAAATGCAAACGGGTCGGAACCTGTATGACGGCTATGTCAACGACAGTGACCTGATCGGCACCCATTCGCGTTTGCAGCTGGCCTATCCGCTGACGGACATGATGGGCGGTGACTGGGCCGCGACGACTTCGCCGACGCTGGATCTGGATGACTTCATGGGCATTCAGTTCACCACCGGACCGGACGGCAAGCTGTATCAGCTGCCCGATCAGCAGTTTGCGAACCTTTACTGGTTCCGCAAGGACTGGTTTGATGATGAGGCGAACAAAGCCGCGTTCAAAGAAACGTACGGCTATGATCTGGGCGTTCCGGTCAACTGGTCCGCGTATGAAGATATCGCCGAGTTCTTCACCAATGATGTGAAAGAAGTCGATGGTACCACGATCTACGGCCACATGGATTACGGCAAGCGCGCGCCCGACCTCGGATGGCGCATGACCGATGCCTGGCTGTCGATGGCCGGTGCCGGCGACAAGGGCGAACCGAACGGTGTGCCTGTCGACGAATGGGGCATCCGCATGGAAGCGGGCACCTGTAACCCTGTTGGCGCTTCGGTGTCGCGCGGTGGTGCTGCAAACGGTCCGGCCGCGGTCTATGCGATCCGGAAATGGGACGAATGGCTGCGGGCCTATGCGCCTCCGGGTGCCGCGTCTTATGACTTCTACCAGTCACTGCCGGCACTTAGCCAGGGCAACGTGGCCCAGCAGATCTTCTGGTACACGGCCTTCACCGCCGACATGGTCAAGCCGAAGTCCGAAGGCAACAACACCGTGGATGACGAAGGCACGCCGCTGTGGCGGATGGCGCCCAGCCCGCACGGCCCCTATTGGGAAGAAGGCCAGAAGGTTGGCTACCAAGACGTGGGCTCCTGGACGTTCCTCAAATCGACCCCCTCGGATCGTGCCCAGGCAGCCTGGCTTTATGCCCAGTTCGTGACCTCCAAAACTGTCGACGTGAAGAAGTCCCATGTGGGTCTGACCTTCATCCGCGACAGCTCGGTCAACCACGAGTCGTTCACCGAACGCGCGCCCAAGCTGGGTGGTCTGGTCGAGTTCTACCGCTCACCTGACCGCGTGGCATGGTCGCCGACCGGCATCAACGTGCCGGACTATCCGAAGCTGGCCCAGATCTGGTGGCAGCAGATCGGTGACGTGAACTCGGGCGCCTTCACCCCGCAAGAGGCGATGGATCGTCTGGCCGAAGAGATGGACATCACTATGGCCCGGATGCAGGCCGCTGATGAAAGCGCCGGTGTCTACGGCGGCTGTGGTCCGCGCCTGAACGAGCCGCAGGACCCATCTTTCTGGCTGGAAAAGCCGGGCTCGCCCAAGGCCAAGCTTGAGAACGAAAAGCCGCAGGGCCAGACCGTCAACTATGACGAACTGGTTCAGCGCTGGCAGTCTAAGTAAGCCGTTGGAACCCGGGGGTGCCGCGTCAGGCACCCCCACCTCAAGACCAGTGCATTGCACTGAAGGACCGGAACCCACGGACATGATCGATCTTCAAGACGCGACCAAAAGGGTCGGCAACGTCATCCATATCAAGCCCACAAACCTGACCCTTCAAACAGGCCACTTCAACGTGCTGCTGGGCGCGACGGGCTCGGGCAAGACCTCTCTGATCAAGATGATGGCCGGTCTGGACCCGATCGCCTCGGGCAAGGTCCTGATGGATGGGCAGGACGTCACGCGGCTGAATACGCAGAAGCGAAAAATCAGCCTCGTGCACCAGTTCTTCGTGAACTACCCACATATGACCGTATTCGACAACATCGCCTCGCCCCTGCGCGTGGCGGGCATGGCGCAGTCCGAGATCGAAGGCCGCGTGGAAGAGGCCGCCGACCTGTTGCAACTGCGCCCGATGCTGTACCGCCGTCCGCACGAACTGTCGGGCGGCCAACAGCAGCGTACCGCGCTGGCGCGTGCCATCGCCAAGGACAGCCGCGCGGTATTCTTGGACGAACCGCTGGCCAACCTGGACTACAAGCTGCGCGAGGAATTGCGCGAGCAACTGCCTGAGCTGTTCGCCGGGCGCGGGGCCGTGGTGGTCTATGCCACGTCCGAGCCCGAAGAGGCGCTGCTGCTGGGCGGCTACACCGCCCTGATGGAAGATGGACGCGTAACCCAGTTCGGGCCAACCGCTGACATCTATCGCAACCCCGAGAACATCGCCGCCGCGCGGGTCTTTTCAGACCCCCCGATCAATGTCGCACGCATCACCGTTTCCGCTGCCCAGGCGCAACTGGCCGGTGGAGGTGGCTGGGCCGTCACCGACATGGCCGACGGAGATTACATGGTCGCGGTGCGGCCGCATCGTGTGACGCCGTTCCGGACGTCTGACGCGGACGTGGAACTGACCGGCCGCGTGATCGTGACCGAGCTTTCGGGTTCGGATTCCAGCGCGCATTTCCAGCATGGCGAGGACGCCTGGGTGTCGCTGGCCGCCGGAGTCCATCCCTATCAGGTGGGCGAGGATCACACATTCTTCATGAACCCGGCCCATTGCCGGTATTTCGGCCAAGACGGCAAAAGGGTGGCCTGACATGGCACAGATCAAACTTTCAAACCTCCGCCACAGCTACATGCCGTCGCCAAAAGGCTCCGAGGATTATGCGCTGAAGGAAATCGACGTGACCTGGCGTGATGGCGGGGCCTATGCCCTGCTGGGCCCGTCGGGCTGCGGCAAGTCCACGCTGCTGAACATCATCTCGGGCCTGCTGACCCCGTCCGAAGGGCAGATCCTGTTCGACGACCGTGACGTGACCGCTCTGCCCCCTGATCAGCGCAACATCGCACAGGTGTTCCAGTTTCCGGTGATTTACGACACGATGACCGTGGGCGAAAACCTGGCCTTTCCGTTGAAGAACCGCGGCGTCGATCCGGCGACGATCAAGCGCCGCGTCGATGCGATCGCCGAGATGCTGGATGTCACCGACATGCTGAACACCCGTGCCAGCGGCCTCAGCCCGGACAACAAGCAGAAAATCTCGATGGGTCGCGGCCTGGTCCGCGACGACGTAAACGCGGTGATGTTCGATGAACCTCTGACCGTGATTGACCCGCATCTGAAATGGAAGCTGCGGTCCAAGCTGAAAGAACTGCACCAGCGCGTCAAGGCGACGATGATCTACGTCACCCACGACCAGACCGAGGCCCTGACCTTCGCGGACGAGGTCGTGGTGATGCAAGAGGGCGAAGTGGTGCAGATCGGCACTCCGGTGGAGCTGTTCGAGCGCCCGCAGCACACGTTCGTGGGCCATTTCATCGGCTCGCCCGGTATGAACGTGCTGCCCTGCGAGGCGCGCGGCGACCGCGCCCTGTTCGAAGGGCACGAAGTCATGCTGGAAGGTCCCATTCACGGTGATGGCGGCCGTACCGATCTGGGGATTCGCCCGGAATATGTCGGCTTGGGCGAGACCGGCATCCCGGCGCATGTGACCAAGGTTTCCGACATCGGTCGCCACTTTGTGGTCAGCGCGATGGTCGGCAATACCGCCCTCAAGGCCGTGACCGAACACAGCGTGCCCGAACCCGGATCACAGGTTTTCCTGCAATTCAAACCCGAACAATCCCGCGTCTACCGCGACGGGTGGATCGCAACCGAGGAGCGGGCCCAATGAGAACAGAAAATCAAAAAGCGTGGTTCTTTGTCCTGCCCGTGCTGGCACTGGTCGCGTTCAACGCGCTGGTGCCGATGATGACGGTGGTCAACTATTCGGTGCAGGAAACCTTTGGCAACAACCAGTTTTTCTGGGAAGGCCTGGGTTGGTTCGAACAGATCCTGCGGTCGGACCGGTTTCAGGCCGCACTTGGACGACAGTTCCTGTTTACTTTCCTGATCCTGATCATCGAAGTGCCTCTTGGCATCATCGTGGCCCTGTCGATGCCGCGCAAAGGATTCTGGGTGCCTGTCTGTCTGGTGCTGATGGCCCTGCCGATGCTGATCCCGTGGAACGTCGTTGGGTCCATGTGGAACATCTTCACCCTGCCCAAAATCGGTCTGTTGGGATATTTCCTGAATGACGTTCTGGGCATCAACTATGACATGACGCAACAGCCGCTTTCGGCCTGGATCACCGTCATCGTTATGGATGTCTGGCACTGGACGTCGCTGGTCGTGTTGCTGTGCTATGCAGGCCTCGTGTCGATCCCGGACGCCTACTATCAGGCGGCCAAGATCGACGGCGCAAGCCCATGGTCGGTGTTCCGCTACATCCAGCTACCCAAGATGAAGACGGTTCTGACGATCGCGGTCCTGCTGCGGTTCATGGACAGTTTCAACATCTATACCGAGCCGTTCGTGCTGACCGGCGGTGGGCCCGGCAACTCGACCACCCTGCTGTCGATCGACCTTGTGAAAATCGCGCTGGGGCAGTTCGACCTTGGCCCTGCGGCTGCGATGAGCCTGATCTATTTCGCCATCACGCTGCTGGTTTCGTGGCTCTTCTACACTCTGATGACAAAGGATGACGCGCAATGAAGAAGCGGTCTCTCATCCCGATCCTCTATATCGCGTTCCTGATGCTGCCGATCTATTGGCTGGTGGCGATGTCCTTCAAGACAACGAACGAGATCCTGTCGGGCTTTTCCCTGTTCCCCCAGACCTTTACGCTGGAGAATTACATCACCATCTTCACGGACCCGACGTGGTATTGGGGCTATATCAACTCGATCACCTATGTGACGTTGAACACGGTGCTTTCGGTCAGCGTCGCCTTGCCCGCTGCTTATGCGTTCTCTCGCTATCGGTTCCTCGGTGACAAGCAGCTGTTCTTCTGGCTGCTGACCAACCGGATGGCCCCGGCAGCGGTCTTCGCCTTGCCGTTCTTTCAGCTCTATTCTTCGATCGGCCTGTTCGACACACATCTGGCTGTGGCACTGGCGCATACATTGTTCAACGTGCCGCTGGCAGTTTGGATTTTGGAAGGCTTCATGCGCGGCATTCCAAAAGAGCTGGATGAAACCGCCTATGTCGACGGCTATTCCTTCCCGCGTTTCTTCGTGACGATCTTCCTGCCCAATATCAAAGCGGGCGTGGGCGTGGCGGCCTTCTTCTGTTTCATGTTCTCGTGGGTGGAAATGCTGCTGGCCAAGACCCTGACCGCGGTCGAGGCCAAACCCATCGCCGCCGTGATGACCCGCACCGCGTCCAGCGCGGGCTATGAATTGGGGCTGCTGGCCGCCGCCGGCACCCTGACCATCATCCCCGGCGCCATCGTCATCTGGTTTGTCCGCAACTACATCGCGCGTGGTTTCGCGATGGGACGTGTGTGAGGTTCGATATGCGTAAACTTCTTCTCATCCTTCTTTTCCTTCCTTCTACGGCCTTTGCCCAGCAGGCCGGATGGGGCAGTGTCGGCCAGCAAGAGGAAAAAGGTTTTTCCTGGACTGCACCACTGTGGCCCGATTTCTGGATGGCCTGGACCCCGGCGACACTTGCCGTATTTGTCGGCATCTTTTCGGCCATCGCGCTGATTGGCGTTCTTGAGGGCTTCAAGTATCGCGATGGCATAGAACGGCGCGGTGTACTGGGGCTGACTACCACATTGGGCGATCGGCTTTTCATCACCCTTCTGGGGTCCGCCTATATCTTCCTCGCATGGCTGGGCATTGTCGGGCAGCCGGTATGGACACCTCTTTTCCTGTCTATCGGCTGGGGCGTTTTTGTGTTCTGGAAAGTTTAGACTTTGAGAAATCGCGAAAGGATGCTTGTCTGGCAGGCATACTAAACATGACAACACCGAGATCGATGCGAAAGAAAAAGACAACAAATCTGCTGACCGAGGTTGAACTGGAGTTCATGAACGAGCTCTGGGCCCTCGGGCAAGGCTCGGTGCGAGATGTCCTGGACCGCCTGCCTTCGGAACGCAATCTGGCCTATACATCCGGTGCCACGATCCTGCGTATTCTGGACGAGAAAGGTTTTGTGGAAAGCCGCAAGACAGGAAAGACCCTGATCTATACGCCGCTTCTGGAAAAGGACAGATATCAGGCCCGTTCTCTGCAAAACCTGTCCCGCACTCTGTTTGACGACACACCCGCCACACTGGTGGCCCGGCTTGTCGATGATGCGGGGCTGAGCGAAGCCGACCTGGAGGAAATTCGAGCACTGGTAGAAAGGAGACTGCAAAATGACAGCGGTTAGACCGGTTCTCGACACATTTATCGAACTCAACATCGTGCTGGCCTTGTCAGCCGTCATCTGGCTGGCGGCCCGCGCAGCCCTGACCCGAACAGCCCTGCGCCACAGCTATGTCGCGCAGTTGCGTGCGCTCAAGGCGCTGTGCGTGTGCGTTCTGATCAGCCCGTTTCTTGCGTTCGGCATGTCATCGCTCGCCTCTTATGCATGGCCGGGCAGCGCCATGGCGCTTGGCGACATCGCTGTTGCCGCCTATCTGCGCGGCGATATCGCCATGCCCGCCACCCAGTTCGAGGCCTTGCTGAACACCCGTGAACGGTGGGTGGATCTTGCGTTGTCGGGGCAACAGCCGGTGATCACTGCCCTTGTGACGCTGCTTGTTTTGGTCGCCGCCGTGTTTGCGGCCCGCGCTCTGCGGGACGCGGCGATGATCCGTCAGACAGTCAAATCCAGCTTTCTTTGGCGGCAGTCGGCCAAGGTTGACATCCGTCTTTCGGATCGCATCACCGTTCCGTTCGCCGTGCGCGGATTGCGCCGTCGCCATGTCGTTCTGCCAAGCCACCTGCTGGATACCCCGCACGAACTGCGCTTTGCGTTGGCGCACGAGCTTCAGCATGTTCGCGCGGGTGACGTGGAATGGGAACTGGGCTTTGAAATGCTGCGCCCGCTGTTGTTCTGGAACCCAGCCTATTTGATGCTCAAATATCAGTTCGGCCGCTTGCGTGAACTGGCATGTGACCAGTCCGTGGTGGCCCGCAAACGGATCGATGCGCGCGAATACACGGCTTGCCTGCTGGATTATTGCGCGCGTACGATCTCGGCAAACAATCCTCGCGTTCTGAATGTTGCGTTTGTGACGGGCGGCAAGGCCAAGCGCGTGCTGCGTCAGCGCGTGCTTGCATTGACCGATGCACAGCCGGCGGTGCCTACCCTGCCCGCTCTGTTCCTGGGGATGGCATTGACCTTCGCCACCCTTCTTGCGTTGGGGTCTGCGTCGATCCAGCAAACGCAAGATTGGAGCCATGACCGCCTGATGCTGTCAACCGTGGTCAATCTGGAACGGCTGGAAGCGCGCAATCAGGGGAACTGATCCGACCTGATCACCAGCCGCGACGCCCGAACAGCGAATGAAGCCGACCCTGATCTGAAAAAGGCTCGAGCGCTTGCGAGCGCTCCAACCGCGCCACGACCCGCGCGACCATAACCCAGCCTATGACTGCAAAGATGACGCCTCCAGACGCCTGCCCAAGCAGAACGCCGGATGCGCCGGCGATCTGTGAACCAATCGTCGCGAAAACCCAAGTGCCGATAGTGTGACGACCCCAGTTTATCCATGTGGAATAGACCGGATGCCCCAGATTGTTGAAGCTGGCATTTGTCACGAAGATCACGCCATTGAAGAACGAAGCCAAAGCCAACGGGCCGCAGAACAGATAGATCAGACTGCGGGTTTCGCCCTCGGCAGCAAACAGATCCGCAATCGGTGCGCGCAGCAAAAACAAAATGGCCGACATGCAAACGACATAAATGGCGGTGAACTTGATCCCTGCCAGAAAGGCAGCACGCACGCGATCGAACTTTTCGGCACCAAAATTCTGTCCGATGATTGGCCCTATCGCGCCGGACAGAGCGAAGATAACCGAAAACGCCACCGGCAAAAGGCGCCCGATCACCGCCGTGCCCGCAACCGCGTCCGTTCCATATTGCGCGATTTCCCGCACAACGATTGCATTGCCGATCGGCGTGGCGACATTTGTCAGAACCGCTGGAATTGCAATCGCCCGCACGGGGCGCAAATCCTTTGCAACCTGCTTCAGTGAAGGGCGCGCAAATCCCCGATGCACCCGATGCGCTGGCCACAACGCCGCCCCCAGCATGCACAGCCGCGCCAGGACCGAGGCGATAGCGGCGCCATCCAGCCCCAGCCCGACCGCAAAGATCAGTATCGGGTCCAGAACTGCATTCACCACTCCGCCGTAGATCGTGGCCATCATTGACCTCCGCGCATCGCCATGAGCGCGCAGCACGGCCATCGCCGTCATCGCAATGGACATCACGAACATGGTCGGAAGGATGATCGACACATAACGCGTCGCCAGCCTCAGAACCTCTCCTTCCGCGCCAAGCAAGGACAGCAGAGAGCTGAGATTCAACAAGACCAGGCCCGAGGTTGTCAGCCCGGCAATCAGCCCAATAACGGCCACACTGGACGCGTAATGCCTTGCTTGTTCAGCCCGCCCGGCCCCGAGTTCGCGAGCAACCAGCGCCCCGGCGGAAATCGACAATCCGATATTAATCGCGTTGGTGAAAAACAGCAGCGTACCGGCATAGCCCACCGCCGCCGCAAGCGCATCGTTGCCCAACATCGAGATGAAGATCATATCGACAAAGTCGACGGCAAAAATGGCCATCAGGCCAATGCTGGTGGTCAATGACATGCGTGTCACATGCAGCATCAGACTGCCGCTCAGAAACACCGCTTTGCCTGCCGATTGATCCGCCAAAACCCTGTTCGCCCCACCTGTTCGACCCCGACGGGCCTTTGATGCCGTTGCGCCCAGCAAGGGAAAGCCCCGGCCAACGCTGAAGCAAACTCACGCGTTTCCGGGGCATTGTACACAGGTTATTTTACGGATCGGCTGAACCCACAGGGATCAGACAAAACGGTTCACGTAGTTCTCGAGGATTTCCTGACGCCCCGAGCGCGGATCTGGATTGAGACCCTCGGCCAGCACCCGCGCTGCAATCTCATCAAGACCAGAGGTCAGCATTGCCTGCGCCTCGGGCGTATTCCAGCCCGCGTACCGATCAGCCAGCGCCTGTTCCAGTCCGCCATCTTCGATCATCGCTGCCGCTGCTTTCAGGCCCCGGGCACAGATATCCATACCGCCCACATGCGCGGCGATCAGATCTTCGGCATCGATCGACTGCCTGCGCAGCTTGGCGTCGAAATTGGTGCCGCCAGTGGTAAACCCACCCGCCTTCAGGATGTGGTAATAGGCCAGCGCAACCTCGGGGGTGTTGTTGGGGAACTGATCCGTATCCCAACCCGATTGATAATCGTTTCGGTTCATGTCGATGGAGCCCAGCATCCCCTCGGCCGCGGCTACGGCAATCTCATGTTCAAAACTGTGTCCCGCCAGGATCGCGTGCCCCTGTTCGAGGTTCAATTTGATCTCATTCTCAAGCCCATATTTGCGCAGGAAACCAATGCAGGTCGCGGCATCGAAATCATATTGGTGCTTTGATGGCTCCTGCGGTTTGGGTTCGACGAGGATCGCACCTTTGAACCCGATCTTGTGCTTGTACTCGACCACCATGTTCAGGAACCGGCCCATATGATCCAGCTCGCTTTTCATGTCGGTGTTGAGCAGCGTCTCGTACCCTTCGCGCCCACCCCACAGCACATAGTTTTCGCCGCCCAGCTTGTGGGTGGCATCCATGCAGGATTTCACCGTGGCGGCAGCAAAGGCAAAGACGTCGGGATCGGGATTGGTGCTGGCACCGCCCATCCAGCGGCGATGGCTGAACATGTTGGCTGTACCCCACAACAGCTTGGTGCCGGATGCCTGCATCTTTTCACCGATATAGTCGGTGATCTCGTTCAACGTGCGAAGATTGTCGGCGAAGTTCCCCTGTTCAGGTCGGATATCGGCATCATGCCAGCAGAAATAGGGCTGTCCCAGAATCTGGAACATCTCGAACGCGATATCGGCCTTCATCTTGGCGCGGCCCATGTCATCCTGTGGATGCCAGGGGCGCTCGAAAGTGGGGCCGCCAAACGGATCTCCGCCCTCCCACGCGAAGGAATGCCACCACGCCACGGCAAAACGCAGGTGATCCTCCATGCGCTTGCCCAAGATGATCTCGTCCGGGTTGTAGTGACGGAATGCGAGCGGGTTCTTGCTGTCCTCGCCTTCAAATTGGACTTCTTCAATTCCCTGAAAAAAACCGCTCGTCATTTCGCTTACCTCATTCCGTCTTTTCGCCGGGCTTTTTGCCCAGAATGATCATCGACAACAGATCGTCATCGGTGACGTCTGCGATATCGACTGTTCCAACCAATTGCCCGTTCTTCATGACCGAGGCCCGGTCACACAGCTCCATCACCGCGTGTACATCATGGTCGATCAGGAAAATCCCGATCCCCTGCGCCTTGAGCTGTTGGATCAGGTCCGCCACCATCTGTGTTTCGTGCGGGCCAAGTGCGGCCGTGGGCTCGTCCATGATCAGGATACGCGCGTTGAAATACACCGCCCGTGCAATGGCCACCGATTGACGCTGACCGCCCGACAGGGCCGAGACCGGATCATTGAACTTCTGAAAGTTCGGGTTCAGCTGCGCCATGATCTTGCGGCATTCCGCCTCCATCGCGGCGTCGTTGACCAGACCAAAGGGCGTGACCATTTCGCGGCCCAGAAACAGGTTCGAGCTTGCATCCAGGTTGTCCGCCAGCGCCAGCGTCTGATAGATCGTCTCGATATTGTTGGCGCGCGCGTCGCGGGGGTTGTTGATCTCGACCTTCTTGCCGTCGATCAGGATTTCGCCATGGTCCATCTGATAGGCGCCCGAAAGAACCTTGATCAGGGTGGATTTGCCGGCCCCGTTGTGGCCCAGAAGGCCCACGACCTCGCCCGGGTAGAGATCAACCGACACATGGTCTACCGCCTTGATACCCCCGAAGGAAATCGAGATATCGCGCATTTCCACCAGCGGAGGCTGGGCCGATCCGCGACCCGAAGCCCGGTTCTGTGTTTCTTGTGCTTGCATCATTTCGCCCCCAGACGTTTGCGATAGACGATGTCGATATAGACGGCCAGAACCAGGACGGTGCCGACGACGATGTTCTGAAACGGCGCATCCACGCCAACCATGGCCATGCCGGATTGCAGCGCCTGCATGATCAACGCGCCAAGGATTGCGCCGTAGATCGTTCCGATGCCGCCGGACAGCGCCGTTCCACCGATCACGGCGGCGGCAATCACGCGCAGTTCATCCAGCGTTCCGATATCGTTCGAGTGGTTGGCCAGACGGGCCGAGGCCACAACCGCCGACAGTGCACAGAGAAACCCCATCAGGGCAAAGATCTTGACGGTCATCAAACGGGTGTTGATGCCAGACAATTCGGCTGCATCCGGGTTGCCGCCAGTTGCAAAGATATAGCGTCCAAAGCGGGTTTTGCGGGCCACGACGGTCAGCGTCACCGCCACAATGATCAGGATCAGGACCGAAATCGGGATGCCGTATCCCACAACCAGCCCTTCCGGCATGGTCTCGCCCCGCGCTTCGAACATGCGTTCAAGCCGACGTGTCGGGATGGCATAGCTGTTGACGATAAAGACATAGCCCATGATGGCAATGCCAACGATCCCGGCAAGTGTCGCTTCGGCCCAGACTGGCTTGACAGGGAACCCATGAGCCGCTTTGGACCGGCGACCGCTCCACAACGCCCAGATCGCAACAGCCATGGCGGCAAGGCCGAACAGGAGGCTGACGGTTGTTCCCAAGGTTCCGTTGGTGCCGCCAAACATCAGAAACGTGCTGTCCAGCGGGCCGATTGTCTGGCCGTCAGTCATGTACCAGGCAACGTTGCGCCAGACCAGAAACCCACCAAGCGTTACGATGAAAGCCGGAATGGTCAGATACCCCACCATCCAACCGTGGAACGCACCGATCAATGTCCCGACCGCAAGACCCACCACCAACGTGATCGCCCATGTCGCCGGGTGGTTCAAACCCATTCCCAGTACGTTGGGCAACAGCTCGGTCTGGGTCATCGCCATCACGGCAGATGTGGTCGCCAGCAGCGCCCCAACCGACAGGTCAATGTGGCGCATGACGATAATGAACACCATGCCGCAGGCCATGATCGCAACCGAGACGGTCTGGATCGACAGGTTGAACAGGTTTCTGGGCGTCAGAAAGCGGCCATCTGTCACGATGTTGAAGCCAATGCACAGGATGATGAAGGCGCCGATCATGCCCAATAGCCGCATATCCAGTTCCAGTTGCTGAAACAGGTTGGCCTTTGCTTTTTGGGGTACCGGCTGAGACGAAGTTTCGGTCATATCCGATCTTTCATGTTCAGCTATGATCTCTGGCCCGCCCTTGCGGGCCAGAGATATTATGGTTTGGAACTTGGTTTAGTTACAAGGTGCAGGGCCGTTTTCGACGCCCTGACACAGGTCTTCCAACGGAATCCAGCCAGCATCGACCACGACGGACAGGTTGTCTTTGGTGATCGGTACAGGCGCAAGGAAGACCGAATTCATCTCGGTTCCGCCGGGCGAAGTCCATTTGATGGCACCTTCAATGTCCTCGGGGCTTGTTCCGTTGCTCAACGCAACTGCAATTTCCCCGGCAGCTTTGCCCAGCTCACGCGCATCTTTCCAGACAGAAACGGTCTGCGTACCCTTGGCAACCCGGTTCAGCGCCGCGTGATCGCCATCCTGACCCGAGACCGGAATGCCTTCCATGCCCTGCGCGGTCAGTGCTGCAACAACGCCGCCGGCAGTACCGTCATTCGAGGCCACTACGGCATCGACGTTGTTTTCATTCGCGGTAAGGATCTGTTCCATGTTGCGCTGTGCGTTCGCAGGCAACCAACCGTCGGTATAAGCTTCACCCACGATGACGATATCGCCGCTGTCAACGGCGGCCTGGATGATCTCTTGCTGACCGCCGCGCAGGAAATCCGCGTTCGGATCCGTGGGCGAGCCCTTGATCATCACATAGTTGCCTTTCGGCATCGCCTCGAACACCGCGCGGGCCTGCATGCGGCCGACTTCAACGTTATCGAATGTCAGATAGAAGGCACGGTCATCTTCGATCAGACGATCATACGCGATGACCGGAATGCCTTCGTCAGCCGCCGCCTGCACTGCCGGGCCGATGGCCTGGGAATCCTGCGCCAGGATGATCAGCGCATCAACGCCCTGGGCGATCAGACTTTCAATATCCGACAATTGCTTGGCAGAAGAAGATTGGGCATCCGACGAGATGTATTCCGCACCGCCCGCTTCCAGTGCAGCCTTGATCGCCGCTTCGTCGGTCTTCCAACGCTCTTCCTGGAAATTCGACCAGCTTACGCCGACCGTGGGCTCTGCGAATGCAGCTGTCCCCATCAGGACCGCCACGACAGAGGCGCTGAGAATTCGTTTCATGATTTCCTCCCGGTTTCATTGAGCCATCGTTTCATGATTCGTGGCCCCGATAATTCTGAGTAGCATATTTATTTCAGTCGGTAAAATATTTATGCTATCGGTAACTGAAAAAACCACCTAGGTTGAAACAGGGATCAGATTCGCGAGGGCAAGATGCTGAAAAGCAAAGCTTCTTCAAATGCCACGGACCAAAGGAACGTCACTCGCCTGCGCGTTCTGGAAAAAATCCGGGCCACAGGAACCATTTCGCGAATCGACATCGCCACCGCGTTGGAGACCAGCCCAGCGACCATCACGTCCGCCACTGCCGATCTGCTGTCTGCCGGTCTGATTGCGGAAATAGAAAGCGAAACACCTTCCAAATCAGCGCGCCGCGGCAGACCGCGGGTACAGCTGAAACTAAATGGCGCGTCACATCTTATCGCGGGCGTGAAAGTCGCCCGCCAGCAGGTTTCAGTCATTCTCGTGGATTTTGAAGGAACCGAAATCACTTCGTACACGCATCCGCTGGACCAAGCCCGCATGGCCCCGGATGCGTTTGCCAAGAAGATCCGCGGCGTGCTTGATCAGGCCTGCGCCTCGGCAAACCGATCCCTTGCCGATTTGTCAGGTGTCTGCATCGGCATCGCTGGCCTTATCGATGCAAATCAGAACTTTGTGCATTGGTCATCTTCGCTGACGGAACGAAATGTGGATTTGAGCCCGCTGTTGTCCAAGGTGCTCCCCTGCCCCGCCTTCATCGAAAACGACGCCAATCTGGTCGCAAAGGCGGAACAGCTTTTTGGGTTGGGAAAGGGGCTGAAGAACTTTTTGGTTGTTACGATCGAACATGGCATCGGCCTGGGCATCGTCCTTGATGGCAAGCTTTATCGCGGTGAACGCGGATGCGGCGCAGAATTCGGGCACCTCAAAGTTCAGTTGGACGGTGCCTTGTGCCAGTGCGGCCAGCGCGGATGCCTGGAGGCCTATGTGGGGGAATACGCCCTGATCCGCGAAGCCACGATCGCCAGTGAAGCAACGGATCCCCGCACTCTTGTCGATATACTTGCAGCAGCAAAAGCCGGCGACGCCCGATCCATTTCCGTTCTGGCCCGCGCGGGCCAAATGTTCGGGATGGGAGTTTCGAACCTGATCAATCTGTTCGACCCCGAGTGCATTATCCTGTCAGGCGCCAGAGGCCGATTTGATTATCTGCATTCAGACGAGGTGATGGCACGTGTCCAAAACGGCGTCGTCAGCGTCGACGCGCCGTTGCCGGAAATCAAGGTCAACCACTGGGGCGATTCAATGTGGGCAAAAGGGGCAGCGGCTTATGGAATTGAACAAGTCTCTATCCTGAAGGTCAGGGAACTGGCGGCTCATGCGAATTAAGATGGCAATCTTGCTTGCGGCAGGTTCCGCTGCCGCTGCGGACACCGTTCCACCCCGCTTTCAAAAGGTGGAAACCCCCGGCCATGTTTACGATGGCGGCTGGGAACATTTCGTCGGCGGGGGTGTCGCGGTCTTCGACTGCAACGATGACGACCGCCCTGAAATGTTCGTGGCAGGCGGATCAAACCCAGCGCAATTGTTCATCAACACATCCGACACAGAGGTCCGTTTTCTTCAGGATACGCCCGGCCATCTATCCTTGACCGGTGTGACCGGCGCATACCCGGTGGACATTGATGGCGACGGGTTCCTGGATCTTGCGGTTTTGCGCGTAGGCAAAGACCTGTTGCTGCGCGGCAAACCGAACTGCGCGTTCGAGCCGTTCACGGCACTGAGTTTTCAATCTCAGGACCATTGGACCACCGGCTTTTCCGCCACTTGGGAACGTGGGCAAACCCTGCCAACGCTGGCCTTTGGAACCTATGTCGACCGAAGCAATCCGGATGGACCTTTTGAGGCTTGCGGGCCGACGCTTCTGTACCGACCCCAAGGCGAAAAGTACGGCGATCCTGTCCGTTTGGAACCCGGTCACTGTTCCCTGTCGATCCTGTTTTCCGACTGGGCGCGCACGGGTCGCGCGGATCTGCGTGTCAGCAATGACCGCCACTACTATGTGCGTGGCGGGCAAGAGCAATTGTGGGCCATGGAAGACACCCCGCGCCTGTACAGCGAGGCCGATGGATGGCTACCCTATTCGATCTGGGGCATGGGGATCGCCTCGCGGGATCTGACCGGTGACGGGTTTTCCGATGTTTATCTGACGTCCATGGGGGACCAGAAATACCAGGTTTTTGACCCTGCATCAGATGGGCCGACATGGCGGGATGCGACTTACGACCGTGGAACAACGGCACACAGGCCACATGCAGGAGGAGACGGCCGCCCCTCGACCGGCTGGCATGCACAGTTCGGGGACGTCAACAATGATGGGCTGGACGACATTTTCGTCGCCAAAGGCAATGTCGAGCAGATGCCCGACGCGGCGCAGAACGACCCCAACAATCTGTTGATGCAGACCTTCACCGGTCAGTTTGTCGAAACAGCATCAGAGGCTGGTGTCGCGTCCATGGCAAAGTCCCGCGGCGGGGCCCTGGCGGATTTCGACGGGGATGGGTGGCTGGATTTGGTGGTGGTCAATCGTGGCTCGGACCTAGAGGTTTTTCAGAATGAACCGACGACCGGCAACTGGCTCATGATTGATCTCGGCCAGAGCCACCCCAACAGACAGGCAGTCGGCAGTTTTATCGAGGTCAGGACGCCCGAGGGCATTCAAACCCGTGAAGTGACCATTGGCGGGGGGCACGCCAGCGGAATTGCCGGGTTCCACCACTTTGGTTTAGGAGACCTCGAAACCGCAGAAGTACGGGTGATCTGGCCTGATGGTGAACATGGAGATTGGCAGAAGGTAGATGCCAATCAGGTGATCCGCCTCGGCCGTTGATCACTGATCGACGGGCAATCCGCTGGGAACCGTTTGGGGAACACCCAGCCGCACAGCCGGATCTTCCAGCGTGCCCAGAAAACTCAGGATGGCATCGACCTCGTCATCACTCAGGTCGATGGGCGCCAGATCGATTGACGCGGCTATGGCTTCGACATGCCGGGGATCAAGCAAAGCTTTTTGATCCTCTGCCCCGAAAAACTCCGGCAGATCAGCCATTTCGATGGCGTAGTTCCGCAACGCGGAAACCGGATCCAGGTGATGACGCACGACATCCTCAAGCCGTGCGTAGGCACCGCTGTGGCCATATGGCGCCGTCAGGGTCACGTTGCGCAGCGAAGGCGTGCGGAATGCGAACGCATCATCCTTGTCGCCCGTGACGCGCAGTCGCCCGTCATCCCGCACATGATTTTCAAAACGGGCTGATTTTCCGGGGCCGATCTGAGGCATGGCGATGGAATGGAACCCGTGATCGGTCTGGAACCAGCCGGAATGGCAGGCGCTGCATCCAGCCTTTCCGTAGAACAGCTCCATCCCCAGCTGCGCTTGTTCGGGCAGCCTGTCTTCGCCTCGCATCGCACGATCAAACAGGCTGTTGTCAGCCCGCCACTCAAACGCGATGAAATCGGCAATGACATTGGCGATTGCGGTAAAGGAGATGCCTTCTCCGGGCGCGATGTCATCAAATCGCCTTTGATACTCTGGTATCGCCGCCACACGCGCGGCGATCAGATCCCAGGCGCCACCCACTTGGGTCAGCAGGCCGAGACGTACGGCCTTGCTAACCTCGTTTTCGGAATAGTGCCCCGCCATTTCGTCAGGTGACAGCACCGGAAACATCGCCTGCGCTGCCAAAGCCGATTTGAACCCCGGCCTCATATGCGTCCCCAACGGGGTTCTGATGCCATTGGGCTGTGACGGATCCGCCTCGAGGCGACCGTCATGGAAAAACGTCGTGAATTCCAGCGCCCCGAGGTTCCACATCGCGGGTGAGTTTCGGGGAATACGCTGCTCGGGCCTGTTCTCTTGAGTGAGCTTGCGGTTTCCCCCCAGGCCGACCCCACCTTCGCCGATACCCAGCGAAAGACCGTCGGACGTTCCCAGTTTCGGATGATGACAGGTTGCGCAACTGATGTTCCTGTTCCCCGACAGGATCGGATCATAAAACAGCAGTTGCCCCAACTCTACGCTGGAAAGGTCAGGTTCGATGAATTCAGGGCGCGGACCAAGGTCTTGCGCCTGAGCAACTGAAAGAGACATCCAGATGCCCACGGCAGTTGCTGCGATCTGAAATCTCATGATCGTCCCTCGGAAATCTCAAGTGTCAGTGTTTGTCGATACGGGTTGTCCGGCGTATGGATGACGGATGGGAACGCAGGGATATTCACGGCGTTTGGATATCCTGACGGTTCAATACACAGCCCCGCACCCGGGCTAAATCGGCCTGACAGTTGTGCCCCGGTATAGACCTGCGCCCCGGGTTGATCTGAATACACATTCATCCTCAATCCCGAAGGTGCCCTGACCTCTGCGACCGGATGGTCATGGTTTCCACTTTCCTCAAATACAAAATAATGGTCCAGCTCGCGCCCCTCTGCCCCGACGGTGCGGGACAACGCGAAATTTGGCACATTTTCGCCGGCAGCGGAGATATCTCCGGAAGGAACGGAACGCGCGTCCAACTCCAGCACCCGGTTCGATCTTAGCCTGAGCCGGCAGCCCAGGATATCCCCTGGACAGCCCAGAGAGTAATAATTGTGCTGTGCGATGCTGATCGGCGTGGGGCGATCCGGTCGCGCCGTGATCGTGTAAGTCAGGCGCGGATAGGTCAGTTTGACGTGCACCTCGAATTCGACTTCTCCGGGAAACCCACCTTCACCGTCAGGCGAAGTCAAAGACAGAACCGCCTGATTCAGAGTGGTTTTCACGATTTCCCAGTGTTTGCGCGACAGCCCGCCCGGACCACCATGCAGCGTGGTTGGTCCTTCATTTGCTGTCAGATGATGAACGTGCCCTTGCAATGCAAACTGCGCCCCGCCGATGCGGTTGGCCACTCGCCCAACTATCGCGCCAAGGTAAAACGGGTCCGACAGGTAATCCTGCGGATTATCGTAGCCCAATATCAAAGGCGTTTTGCCAAGCCACCATCCTTGCGTGATTGCTCCATAATTCAACAGGGAAACGGACATGTTGCCGTCTTCCAGAAGGACCTGCTCGACAGGCATGGATTTGGGATCAGCCATCAGCGCGCGGCCAGAGGGGACAAAGCAGCATAGTACTCGCGATACCGCTGGTATTCCGCCTCATATGCGCTGGACAGCTCGACCCGAGGTTCGACACGCTCAGCGACTTCCGGGGAAAGCATGACATCCCCGGGGTCGGTGCCGTCCACCGCACATGCAGCAAGACGCGCTGCGCCTATGGCTGCGCCGAACCCACTTCCATCGGGCACAGCAAGCGGCGTGTTCAGAACCGTGGCCAGCGTTTCCAGCCAAAACCGCGACCGCGCCCCGCCACCGACGACCAGCAGACTTTCGGGATTGGTGCCCGTGCTTTTGAGCGCCTCCAAACAATCGCGCATGGCAAAGGAAACCCCTTCTGTCACGGATTGCGTCAGATCAGCGGGTTCCGATGCGATATCCAGCCCCAGGAATGCCCCGCGTATGTCGCTGTCGTTGTGAGGCGTCCGTTCACCGGACAGGTACGGAAGGAATGTAATCTTTGAAGGCCCCTTCACCGAATCCGGCAGGGTCGACGCCAGCGCACCGACGGGTTGACCGAGATGGCGCGACAGCCAGTTGAGACTGTTGGTGGCCGACAGGATCACACCCATTTGAATCCAGCGATCCGGAACCGCGTGACAAAAACAATGAACGGCTGTTTCCGGCGCGGGCGCATAGCTTTCCTTTGCGACCAGCAACACCCCCGAAGTGCCCAAGGATAGAAATCCGCTGCCCTCGCCAATACTTCCGATACCGCAGGCCGCCGCCGCATTGTCACCGGCCCCACCGGCAACCACGACGGGCCCGGTCAGGCCCCATTGCCTAAGGATCTCTGACCGCAGTTCTCCGCCTGCCGCACTGCCTTCTACCAGCTCTGGCATTTGGTCCCAGCGCATGTGGCTTAGATCCAGCGCGGTGTCTGACCATTCACGTTTTCCAACGTCCAGCCACGCCGTACCGGCGCTGTCGGACATGTCGCTGACATAGGAACCGGTGAGCCAGAAACGCAGATAATCCTTCGGAAGCAACACTTTGGATGTCTTTTTAAACACGTCGCGCTCGTGTCTGCGCACCCATTCCAGCTTGGGTGCGGTGAAACCCGGAAAAACGATGTTCCCGGTAATCGCGCGCATCGACGGCAGACCATCCAGCTCCGCAGCTTCCTGCGCTGATCTCGTGTCGTTCCAAAGGATACAGGGCCGCAGCACATTGCCATCCCGATCCAGCAACGTGGCACCGTGCATGTGGCCGCTCAGACCGACGCCGCGCACCGCAGAAAATGCAACACCGTTCAACGCGCGTAATTGGGCAACGACGTTTTGGCAGGCCTCTACCCAATCGGACGGATCTTGTTCCGACCAGCCGGGATGCAAAATCGATGTCTCGACACCTGCCTCGGCTTCGGCAACGACTTTGCCCTCTTCGCTGACCACAATTCCCCGAAGACCTGACGTCCCCAAATCCAGACCGAGATACACGCGATTTCCCCCTTCGTATGCCGCACGGATCGCGGGCGCAACAAAGCACACCCCAAGCCGATGTCAGACCTTACCAGCACAGTTTGCGCTAACACAACAATTCCAAACAAGAGATGGCCGGTATTTTTGCGCACCGCCTCACAGACCGCGTGAAATCATCGGCAAACCTGATCATGGTTTAACTGAACTCAGCTGGACCGGAAAATTTTTCGAATTGCCTGGCGCTGATTTCACGTAAACAGTTCAATCAGTTCTCAGCCCGCTGATTTCGTTTTGACTGACCCTCTGGAAACGAAAACAGCCTCAGGAAGGAATGCGTCGAATGCAGTCACATGCCAAGGTTGTCGTCGTTGGAGGCGGATGCGTTGGGGCTTCGGTTATCTATGGTCTGACGCAGCACGGATGCACAGATGCAGTCATGCTGGAGAGAACGACGCTGACCTCCGGCTCTACCTGGCATGCGGCGGGTCTGCTGGTCACATTCGTGCGGTCCCACAACGTTTCGAAGATGACGATGGAGACCATCCGCATCTATTCCGAAGTCGAAAAGAAAATCGGCGCTTCGGTCGGGCTGCGCCAGGTGGGCCAGCTGCGTGTTGCCAATACGCAGGAACGCTGGGACGAGTTCCTGTCCTATGTCTCGATTGCCGAAGCTGCCGGTGTGCCCTGCAAACTGCTGACGCCAGAAGAAATCGCCGAACTGCACCCTCTGCTCAACCAATCGGAACATATTCGCGGCGGCATCCTGCATACCGAGGACGGCTATGTGAACCCGGCCGACATCACCATGGCAATGGCCAGGCTGGCGCGCGAGAAAGGCGCCAAAGTGTTTCAGAACACCGAAGCGCAGGCTTATGAAAAACTGGAAAACGGTCTTTGGAAGGTGACAACCAATCAGGGTGAGATCACTTGCGAACATCTTGTCTTCGCGACCGGAAACTATGCCCGCGAAAACGCGCGTCGTGTTGGTCTGGATCTGCCTTGCATTCCAATCGTTCACCAATATTGGACAACCGAAACCGTTCCGCTGCTGAAAGAACGCCGCGCGCAAGGGTTGCCCGAGTTCCCGATCCTGCGGGATGAAGATTACGGTGCCTATCTGCGCGAAGATGTGGGCGGCATTCAGTTCGGTCCTTATGAGTTCACCAAAGACCTCAAGCTATTTGCCGAAGACCGCGTGCCGCCTGACTTTGGTGCCGACCTCTTGCCCGAAGATTTCGACGCGGTCCAAACGCAGTGGGAACGCGCCATCGAGCGGGTTCCAACACTTGCAGAGGTGGGTATTAAGGCCAACACCCGAGGTCCGTTCCAGATGACGCCGGACGAGTTACCGCTTGCGGGGCCTGCACCGGGCCAGGAAAACCTGTGGCTGGCCGAAGGCATGCCCGGCGGCATATTGTGGGGTGGCACTGTTGGCGAACGCCTGGCCCGCTGGATTGTCGATGGGGATCCGGGCATGGACATGTCCGAACTCGACCCCCGCCGTTTTTCGGATTACGCGTCCAAGCGGTGGACCATGGACAAGGTGCGCGAAACGTGGGGAACCCACATGAACGCGCACATCCCCGGAGAAGATTTTCCCGGCGCGCGCCCGATGAAAACGATGGGGTCCTACGATCTGCTGAGCGCGCATGGTGCCGTCTGGACCAGCTTCAACGGTTATGAGTTTCCGCGCTGGTTCGCCAAATCGCGCGAGGACGCTGTTCCGGAACATTCCTTCCGACGCACCAACCACATGGAACGCGTTCAGGAAGAGGTGCGTACCACCCGTGACGTGGCCGGATTCATCGAGATGTCACCGATGACCAAGTTCACCGTGCGCGGACCCGGGGCCGCCGAATGGCTGGATGGCCTCATGGCGAACAGGCTGCCCAAAGTCGGGCGAATGACCCTGTCGCTTTTGTTGAACCCAAAGGGCGGCATGGATGCGGAATATACGGTCGTCCGCTATGCCGAGAATGATTTTTACCTGGTCTCCACCCCGAACTGGCGCGCCTACAACTGGGATCAACTGCGACGTTTGCTGCCCAATGACAGCTCTGTCCTTCTTGAAGATGTTTCAGAACAATTGGGCGTGATTGCTCTGGCTGGCCCCAAGGCACGAGAGATCCTGCAACCATTGACCGACAATGATCTGTCGAACGAAACCTTCCCGTGGCTTTCTGCGCAAATGGGTGAAGTGGGGTACGCCAAGGGCGTTCATCTGCTTCGCGTGTCCTATACCGGCGAGCTGGGGTGGGAACTGCATCACCCGGTCGGTTACAACCGCCATCTTGTCGACCTGCTGCTGAAGGCCGGTGTGAAACCTTTCGGGCTTGAGGCACTGGAATCCATGCGTCTTGAAAAATCCTATCGCGCCATCAATCGCGAAATTTGCAAGGACATGACGCCATACGAGGCCGGCCTTGATCGGTTCGTGGTAACTGATGGTCGCGACTTCATAGGCAAGGCCGCTCTTTTGAAACAGAAAAAGGAAGGGACGTACCGGCGGTTGGTCACGCTGAAACTGCCCTTTGGCGAAACATCGGTGATGTTTGACGAGGGTGTCTATGCTCAGGGCAAGCTGATCGGCCGTGTCACCTCGGGCGGGTTCTCTTATTATTGCAACCACGACATTGCGATGGCACTAGTGCCACAGAACATGACGGCGCCCGGAACGAAAATGCAGGTGCTGGTCCACAATGAGATGCGCGACGCCGTGGTCATCGACACATGTGCTGTTGATCCCGCAAACACACGCCCGCGCGCTTGAGTGCGAAAACAGAAAGACTGGACTCGAACCGATGACCGAACAACTGACAAAAACGCTTTCACTTGCCGAAGTTCGGGACTTGGCCAAATCGGTTCTTGTTTCTGCCGGGGCGGAGTCGCGCAGCAGTGATGTACTTGCCGATATCGTCACCCGGTCTGAACGGGACGGCCCGCGCAGTCACGGGTTGCGCATGTTGCCGGTCTATGTCCAAAGCTTCACGTCCGGCTACGCCAACGGGCACGCGAAGCCCAAAACCGAAAAGGTTGCCCCGGGCGTTTTGCGCTGTGATGCCGACAACGGGTATTATCAGGTTGCAGCGGCAGCGGCCCGCGAGGACCTGATCGCGATGGCCCGGGAAAACGGGATTGCCGCGTTCACCTGTGCGAACTGCCACCATCTGGGTGCGTTACGGTTTGACACCGAACCTTTGGCCGAAGCCGGATTGGTGGCCTTTGCCGTGATCAACTCGTTGTCCATGGTGGTTCCGCAAGGTGGGGTTCGCCCGGTTTTTGGCACCAACCCCATGTCTTTTGCCTGCCCGCGTGACGGCGACGCGCCCGTGGTCTGGGATCAGGCCTCGTCCATGGTGGCCCTCATGGATATCCGCATGGCCGCTGCCGAGGGGCACGACCTGCCCCGCCCTGCCGGTCTTGATCCCCAAGGCGAGCCCTCAACAGACCCGAATGCCATCCTTGAAACCCGCAGCCTATTGCCGTTCGGAGAGCATAAGGGAGCCGCGATCGCCTTCATGGTTGAGGTGGTGGGCGCCGCGCTGGCCGGTGGGACCCTGTCCGTGGACAACGAAGAACGCGAGTCCTTCGGCGCCCTGAACATCAAAGGTGGTGCGACCCTGATTGCCATCGATCCCACCCGGTTCGGCAACGCGGCCTTCAACGAATATGTCGCCCGCATCTGCGCCGAGATTTCCGGCAACGGATCCGCCCGGGTTCCGGGGGACGGTCGCCTTGCAAAACGGGCAGCCGCCGAAGCCCATGGCATCGACGTGAGCACCGAGGTTCTGGCCGCACTTGGCTGAAACTGAAATCACCCGCCATCGAATGGCCGGACAGCACCTGCCCGGCTTGCCAACCACGCCACTCAATGGCCGCCGAAATAGGCCTCGAGCAAGCGTTTGTCATTTCTCAATTCGTCGGCCGTGCCCGACGTCTGCATCCGCCCGGACTCCAGCACATAAATGCGGCTGGCAAGCGACAGGGCAAAATTGGCATTCTGTTCCGTGATGACGACGGTCAGCCCGTATTCCTTGTTCAGCTGACGGACGACTTCGGCAATCTCGTGACAGATCTTCGGGGCAAGACCGATCGTCGGCTCATCGACAAGCAGCAGTTCCGGGCTGGTCATCAAGGCCCTGCCAAAGGACACCATCTGCCTTTCCCCGCCGGATTGGGTCGACGTCTCCTGCCCTTCCCGTTCTTGCAGACGCGGGAAAAGACTGTGCACCAACTCAAGGTTGTTTTCGATATCGTCTCGTGCGGTGAAGGCCCCCACCATCAGGTTGTCGCGCACGGACATATAGGGAAACAGGTTGAACCGCTCGGGCGCATAGCCCACCCCGTGACGCACGATTTCCGAAGGGCTTCGACCGGCAAGGCTGTGCCCGCGCAAGCGGATGTCGCCTTCGATTTTCACAAGGCCCATGATGCTGTCCAACAAGGTGGATTTACCTGCACCGTTCGGGCCGACAACGGCGACGATCTCGCCGGGCTGCACCGTGATCGAAATATCGGTCAACGCCCGGGCCTTGCCGTAAAACGCGGACAGGTTCTCGATTTCCAGATAGGACATCAGACGCTCCCCAGATACGAGGCCTGAACGGCCGTGTCGTTCATCACGTCGCTGAACGCGCCTTCGGCAATCATGGTGCCCCGCTCGATGGCGATGGCGCGGTCGATCAGCGGTTCCAGCGCCGGCAAATCATGGCTGACGATCAAAAAGGTCATCCCGTCCTTGCGCATGGATTGAATGAGATCGGAAATCTGCGCGATTTCACCGACTGTCAAACCTGCAAACACCTCGTCCAGCAACATGACACGCGGTGCGGTGGCCATGGTTCGGGCCATTTCGAGCTTGCGCAGATCACCCATGGCCAGTTCGGCGGGTGAGCGGCTCAGATCCCTTTCCGTGAACCCGACACTCAGCGCGTGCTCTTTTTCCCTGTCCGTATCCGGCCGCGAAACGATCATGCGCCATATGTCGTCCGGCATCAGACCCACTCTGATGTTTTCTGCAACACTCATGTCGCCGAACGGCCGAGGTATCTGATAGGTTCTACTGACCCCGGCCCGGATACGCTGAGGCGTCGACAGTGCCGAAATCTCATTGCCGAACAGCTCGATCGTACCGCTGTTCTGCCGCAATTCGCCCATGATCTGGCTGAATACCGTCGTCTTTCCCGCGCCATTCGGACCGATCAGGCCCAGCGACTCTCCTTCTTGCAGGGAAAAGGACAGATCATTCGTGGCCACCAGCCCGCCGAACCGTTTGACGAGACCGGAAACTTTCAGCGCAACGGTCATGCCAGCCCCCCTTTCCGCAGTCTTTGAAAGCCGCGTTGCACAAGTTCAACCAATCCCTTTGGCTGATACATGTAGAGAAGCAGTGCGATGGCACCGTAGACGAAATACCGTTCAGCCCCGGGCAGCACGGGGCGCAGGTATTCCAGAAGGAACGTCATGAAGAACGCACCGATCATGGGGCCGATGATGGTCGATGTTCCGCCCAGCAATGCCGCTACGATGATGGTGAAAAGAAAGTTGATGTCAAACAGCGCGCGGGGCGCGAGTGAGCCCAGGTAATGGACATAGAACGCCCCGCCAAGACCGGCGATGAACGCGCTGGTCAGAAACGCAAAGGCCTTCAACCGCGTGGTGCTGAGCCCCGAACCGCGCACGCTTTCTTCATTCATTCCAATGGCGGCCAGTGCAGTGCCCAGCCGGGTTTTCATCAGCAGCCACATGCTGACCGCCACGCTGAGCATCAGGGCCGTGGACAGGTAGTAGCCGTTTGCAGCGCCGCGTGTCAGAGTTTGAATTCCCGACATCCCGCGTGTGCCGCCGGTCAGATCCGGGCGGATCACCTGAACCAGCTGATAGAGCAGTTCCATGAAAGCCAGTGTGACCAGCGCGAAGTAGCTACCGCGAATGCGCAGAGCGGGCAACAACACAATTAGGCCTGCGATCATTGTGACCAACACGGCCACAGGGATTGAGATTTCGACCGGCACGTCAAACCGTTTGGTCAGGATGGCAGTCGTATAGGCCCCGATACCGATCAGGAAGGGATGCCCGAAACTCACATACCCGGTCCTGCCCGACAGCACATCCCAGCTGATGGCGAAGATGGCCAGATAGTTGGCAAAGATCATCGTGCGCAGCGTCCCGTTCGAAACGACCTGGGGCAGCAGCAGCATCCCCGCAATCAGGCCGCCCCAAAGGACAAAGTGAAACCAGCGCAGACCCATGTTACAACTCCTCGCGGCCGAACAGGCCCTGCGGTCGCGTCACCAGCACGCCGATGATCAGCAGCATGGTGAAGACACCGCGCAGTTCCGGCGCCAGGGTGGCGACAACGATGACTTCGAGAAAGCCGACGATATGAGCAACGACCAGCGTGCCGATGATCGATCCGATACCGCCCACAATGACGACGGCCACCGAGATGATCAAAGGTGCAACCCACATTGACGGCGAAAGCTGCGTATAGCTGGCGAAAAACACGCCGCCCAGCGCACCCAGTGCCCCTGAGATACCCCATGTGATCAGGTTGATCCGATCCGGGTCGATCCCTGAAATCGCGGCCCCCTTGGCGTCCATCGACACCGCCTGCATCGCCCGCCCTGTATGTGTCAGGCGGACAAAAGCATACAGGCCCAGCAAAACGGCCCAACTGATCATCGTTGCGATCAGGATATTATAGGTGACGGACGCTCCGGCCACGTTGATCACGCCCGGCACGATCGGCAGCAGGATCTTGCTGCTGTCGCCAAATACAAGAACGATCCCGGCCTGAATCACGACCGCCAGGATCAGAGTCGAGATCTCGACGGCTACGTGATCCCCTTTCAGGGTCTTGACGATCAGGCGGTATTTCAGAACCCCCATCAGAACGCCCAGAACCACGGCCACCGCAACGCCCATCAGCTTTGGCATTCCCAGCGTCTGGGACACCCAGAAATACATGTACCCGCCGACCATCAGATAGGCACCGTAGGCCAGGTTCAGGACCCGACCGATGCTGAAGATCAGCGTGAAACCCATTGCGATAAGCGCATAGAGACCGCTGAGCAAAAGCCCCTGGATCAGTATTTGCAACATGTAAGGATCCCTGGCTGCGGGTGCGCGCACCCGCGCACCCATTTCAAGCTAAGCGAACGGACAGGTTACTGTTTGACCCAGCTTGGCAAAGTGAATTCACCCGTCGCGTATTTCTCGGGATAGACAACGGCGGCGGTGCCGTCCTCGTACCATTGGACCACGACCATTGACGGCGCGGCATCGTCGAACGGCTCGGACAGGTCAAAACGGATATTGTGCGGATAAGTCCGGCCTGTCACGGGCTCTACTTCGTCATCGCCCCAGAAGGCGTAACGCAGCCACAGCTGGCCATCCAGTTCCAGAACCAGATCCTGTTTCTTCATCGCATCGGCCCAGCCTTCGACATTGTCGAAACCGCCGGCCTCTTCGGCTGCGGCCATCGCCTGTTTCAGCCCATGATAGGCATTGAACCCGTTGAAATGCGGCAGCAGCGGGCGGCTGTCATACTTCGCCTGATAGGTATCGACAAACTCCTGGCTGGCCGGATCGAGCCGAAACCCGACCGAAGGGATCGGAGACAGGGTTGAGATACCGCCACCGGCACCGCCCGTATCTTCCCAATACTCCATACCCAGCGCAGCGACGTTCACGCCCGTCATCGCCATCGGCACCTGGAGTTTCACGTATTGCGATGACACAACCTGCGAATTGACCGACGAGACCTGATAGATGAAGTCCGCCCCGGTGTCCTGCGCGCGGCTGAAGATCGGAGCAAAATCGACGGTGGCAACGTCATAAGTGATGATGTCCTTGACCTCGATACCCGCAACTGGTGCAAGCGCTTCGGTGACAAGGCCGGTGATCGCCTCGCCAAAGGCCGTATCTTCCGCCAGAATGACGACAGAATCCCACCCCATTTTCTCCTTCAGAACATCCGCGCCAAAGTTGATGTACAACGTGGCCAGAGCCTCATCCGAGGCGATGTTCATGAAATAGGGCGCCATGCTTTCAGGGTCTTCGACCACCATGTCGATGATGCCGATATAGGATGTCCAGGTGTCCAGCGTCGGAATCCGGTACTCCTGCATTCGGGGCAGCCATCCCAGAGACACATCGTCAATCGAGCCCGAGATGATGAAATCAACCTCTTCCGTTTCCGCAAGATATTCATAGGCCCGGATGCCCTCGGTCGGGTCCTGTCCGGTATCCGCCGAGACCAGGGTGATCTGTTCGCCCATCACGCCGCCATTTGCGTTGAGCTCTTCAATCGCAATCTCGGCCCCGCGCAGCGTCGACAATCCGGTGTCCGAGGAAAGCGACCCAATGAATCCTACCTTGATTTCCGCTCCGGCCGCCGAGGCCATGAGCGCGATGCATGTTCCGCTGAGCAGCGCTGTCTTGATCATCACATTAGCTCCCTGTGTCTCATTATGCCTTCTTGTATTCTGTATACAGTACACAAGAAGATGGTTCGATCAATTCCTTTCTTGAAGACTCATGTTCAGAATCCGCTGATTTCGCCGTTTTCATCGTGGATCACGGCATCCACGTCGATTTCCACCATCAGCCCCGGCTGCGTCAGCCCAGCCTGAACGGCGGTCAGAACCGGATCGATCCCCTTGAAAACTTCGCCATGCGCCTGCGCAAACGCGCCTGCTTGGGACAGATCGGTCAGGTAGGCGCGCACCCGCCCCACATGTCGCAGTTCGGCGCCAACCTCTTTCAGTGCGTCCTCGATGCGTGACAGGATGTAAAAGGTCTGCGCACCAACGTCCCCGGGCGCGTGGATGCGGCCCGTCGGCTCGATGGCCGTTGTCCCGGCAACCCAGACAAAGGCGCCGATGCGCTTGGCCCGAGAGTACGAGGCCACCTCTTCAAACCGTCCGCCGGATTTCCAAAAACGCAGGGTCACAGGCCCAGCCTCACCCGGATCGCTTCAGCCGCGTTTTGCAATGCCGCATTTTCTTCGGCGGTTAACCGCAACTCCTCGACCTCAACCAATCCGCCTGCACCAAGATGGGCTGGCACGCCCAGCACGACACCGTCGATGCCGTATTCCCCGTGCAGCATGACCGAAACCGGAACCGGGCCCGTGCGCGCGCCCCGAATGTGATCAATCAATTCGATCGAGGCATGAGCCGGAGCTATCGTTGCAGAGCCTGACTTCCGAAGCGCAACCACCTGACCGCCCCCGGTGATCGCATCCTGAACACAGGCTTCGATCTGTTCGCGGGACAGAAATACATCCAGCGGACGGCCTTTGATCCTGGCACGGCTGGGGATCGGGGCCATTTCGTCCCCATGGCTGCCAAGCGTGAAGGCTTCGACGTCCGCAGGCGTGACACCCGCGGCCATCGCCAGCGCGTTGCGAAACCGGCTGCTGTCCAAAGTTCCTGCCATACCCAAAACCTGTTCGCGGGGGAAACCTGTTGCACGCAGCATCTCGACCGTCATTTCGTCCAGCGGGTTGGTCACCACGATCACGATGGCATTTGGCGCGGCCGACCGGATCGCTTCGGCCGACTGTCGGATCACGCGGGCATTCACATCGATCAGATCGGCACGTGTCATGCCCGGACGGCGGGCTCGTCCGGCCGTGACGACGACCACATCCGCCCCGGCCACCAGATCCATCGCTTCGCCACCGACACATCGGGCCCGCGCACCGGTGATCCCGGACGTATGATTGAGATCCAGCGCAGTCGAAGCCGCCAATCCCGGAGTGATGTCGATCAGCGCGATTTCATCCGCCATGTCCGCCATCGCCGCCAGATGCGCGACATTGCCGCCAACACCCCCTGCCCCGATCAAGGCAAGTTTGCCCAGCCTGCGGGCTTTGCGCGGCGCACGCGAAGGGGCAACCCATTTGGGTGAACGGCGGTACAGCACCCGGCGCATGGAAACAGCACCATCCGTACGCGGCGGTTTCGGTCTCTCCAGCGGGCCATCCACCAAGGCGATACCAACACGCTCTGCGGTTTCACGCGCAAGGGCCGTCACGATGTCACCCGGCAAAACCTCGAACACGATCCTGCCCCGGCGGCGCGCATCCTCGACCGCATCCGAGCCTATGACGCGAGGGGTTGCCATCAGCCGTCCTGTCCGTCCACCGCCTCGATTGCACGCGTCGCGGCCTCGACGGCGGTTTTGACCGAATTTTCAGACCCCGAGATGAACAAGCGGCCAAACCGCCCCACCGCGCGCACTTCGACGATGTCAATCTCGGCGGCCTTTTCGGCCTCATTCGCGGCAATCGAGATATATGCGGCCGGCGCGCATTCCACGATCCCCAACGTCTGCCCCGGCACGATCAACGCGCCCTTGCGCCATTTGTTCAAAAGCTGCGCCTGATAGGGTTCGACACTTGTGATGATTTGCGTGGAACTGATGGCAGGCTTCAACCGGTCTGTCATGGAAGCCCCAAGTTCGGCCAGCATCGCGTCCCGTGCAGCGGATACTTCGGCGTTTGAAGGTGAGCGGAGGATGAAGAAGCCGAATTCGCGCTCGACCATCTGCGTCGTCGCTTCGACCGAAGACGCCTTGAGCGCCCGGTCGATCAGCGAGAACACGCCATTGCCCGGCGCGAACTCTCCGATCAGCACGGTGTCACCGGACAAAGGCACTGACCCTTGCACCGTCGCGCCGTTGTAGGCGGCGAATTTCGGTTGCAGGTTGTCGATCTGCATCAGCGCCCGGATCGTGATCTCGCTCATGCGCCATACTCCTCGTAAATGTCGCGCCAGGGTCTGCTTTCATACGCAACCCGCTTGATGTTGATGAGATGCAGGGCGGTGACGTTGTCCGAGATGATCGACCCCGACCACGTACCGGTACCCAGCATGAAGGATGGTTCAAGGTCGGTGGAGTACCCCATGCCGCCCATGATCCCAGGCGTATTCACCAGGACCCGCCCCGTGGGCACGGTGGAAAACCGAGCGACCACCTCGGGATCATCGGAATGGATGACCGAGGAATGTCCCCAACCTTCAAATTTGGCAATGGATTGCGCCAGTTCGATGCCGTGATCGGTGGACTTCGCCTCGTAAAAGGCCAGCACCGGGTTCAGCTTTTCGGCCGAAAGCGGGCGTTGCCACCCCACTTCGGTTTCTTCCGACACCAGACAGCGCGTGCGCGGCGGAATCGAGAACCCCGCAGCATCGGCCAGCGCCTGAGGGCTTTGGCCGACGCGTTCGGGATCCATTGCCTGAACACCCTTGAAGATGACCCGAGCCAGCCGATCAGCCTCGGCCAGGGTGCAGAAATAGGCGCCTTTGAGTTTCAGTTCATGGCGCAGATCGCGTGCAATTTCAGGATCGGCGACCACGGCCTGCTCACTGACACAGGCCGTGCCATAGTCGAAGCTTTTTGACGTCACGATCATCTCGGCAACTTCGGACAGATCGCGCGCCTTGGACTTGTGCACGTAACACGGCACGTTCCCCGCCCCGACTGCAAGCGTCGGTTTGCCACTGGAATAGGCGGCCTTGACCATGGCAGGGCCACCTGTCGCCATGACAACCGACGTGCGGCGATGCTTCATCAACTCGGCGGTGCCCTGAATGGTCACGGCGTCCAGGCATTGTATCAACCCTTTGGGTGCGCCCATCTGTTCGGCAACGCGCGCCATGATGCGGACGGTTTCCTTCCCGCATTCCACGCCGCGCGGATGCGGGGCACAGACAACGGCATTTCCCGCCTTCACCGCAGACAGAACCTTGTAGATGATCGTGGAGGTCGGATTTGTCACCGGGATAAGCGCCGCGACCACACCCATCGGCTCTCCGAAGGCCGCGATCTTTGTCGCATCGTCCCGCCACAACAGACCCAGCGTCGTGACATCCCGCAGGTAATCGGCGACCGACAAGGCGTTGAATAGATTCTTGACCCGCTTGTCTGCTACGTTGCCGTACCCGGTTTCCTCGACCGCCAATTGCCCCAACCGTTCGGCTTCAGGTTCGATCGCCCGAGCCATGGCATCGACGATGGCATCCACCTGTGCCGGGTCGGTGCCGAGAAAGGCGCGATAGGCTTCGAAAGCCGTTTCAGCAGCGCGCCGTGCGGCGGCGATGGATTTCAGATCAGCGTCCATCACGAGGCTCCGGTGGCAATGGTGTCAAAGATACGGCGGGCCTGATCGACATCGCCTGCGGAAATTCCGATGGTTTCCAGCCTGCGCCCGGACGCGGCCACGTCAGCGCCCAGGATGCGATCTGTCATGCAGATCAGGCTTTCCGTCAGAGGCGCAGTCAAACCTGCGAGCTGTGCGGCGGAAACAAGGGGCACCAATGACCCCAAGACGCCGTCGCGCATCAATTGGCGCGCGGCCTGCCGATCCGGGACCGGACGCGCGCCCGCCCCCCGCTCGGCGCCGGCATAGGTCGCGATCCAGTCATCGGTCTCGGGCAGGTTTCGAACGCCAAAGGCCTTTGCGACCTGCCACCTTTCGCCAGCCAACCCGTGGATCACCTCATGCTGTTCCGGCCCTATGAGCGCAGAGAATGTCCGGTTGCCTTCCAGCGGCACCCCGCCCATCGGCACCTCCGGTCCACCGGACCCCAGCCCCGCGCCACCAAGGATCAACGCCGGAATCTCGACCGCAGCGGAAAGATCGGCAAAGCCTGAGGCCAGAACCGAATCCAGCGGCTGGATGTTCGAAAGATAGGGTTGCAGCGCTTCAAGAACGTCCGCGCGGCCTCGTGGCAATGTCGCAGCAGCCATCGGTGCCGCCTGCGTCAGGGTCAGGCCCGCACCTTCGGCCTGATACCAGTATGGCAGGCCCTGCGCCTCGACCAGAGTAACGTCGGCAGTGCAGCCGCCTATTCGCAGCATCCAGACCGCTTCGACCGCGCCCAAAGAGCGACCGGGCGCCAGAACTAGCACCTGCCCATCGTGCAGATGATCGGCCAGCACCATCGCATAGGTGCGCTGTTTGTGGATCGGCCCGGTCAGAAAGATCGCCTGTGCGTCCCGCACTGCTGCATCCAACTCTGCCGTGGTGCGGATTGAAGGCCCGTCGCGATCCACCTGATACGTGCCCACAGGCCCTTCGCCGCGAATACCGATGCCCGAGGATTGCGCAAGCAGTGACAGTTCCGCCCCATAGGCCGAAAACAGCGTAACCTCAGCCCCTTCGGCCAGACACAGCGCTGCCAGAAGACGGGCATCCGGGCCGCCACCCAATACAGCAATGCGCTCAAACCTTTGGGCAACGGGTGCATCCCGTGTCGCGCCACGTGTCACCGCGCGCGTGAAATCCTCGAAACCGGCTGACATGGTACCTCCTCAAAGGGGTTGATCAGGCCGACGACCCGGCACCCAGCCCGTCGATGATTGCCTCAAGCTCGTCATGCGGCCGTGCGATCACGTGAACCGAGACCACCTCACCCACCTTGTTGGCCGCTGTCGCGCCTGCATCGGTGGCGGCTTTGACCGCGCCGACCTCGCCGCGCACAAGGGTTGTCACCAGCCCGCCGCCAGCTTTGGTCTGACCCACGATGGCAACGCTGGCTGCCTTGACCATCGCATCCGCGGCTTCAATCGCGCCGACCAAGCCGCGTGTTTCGATCATGCCCAGGGCCATCTGCCCCGCCACTGGTTTCGCCATTTTCTGTTCCTCCAAAAATAGATGTTTCGCGTAGTGTGATTCAGGTCGTCGAGACGCGGTCGATCACCGCGATGATGGCCATGTCCACGGGGGCCGTGGACAACCCGGCGGCCATGCGGGCGGCAGACCCGCTGACAACCAGCACCGTATCCCCGACCCCAGCGCCGCAGGTATCGACCGCAACCCGCGCGGGATCGATCAGGCTGCCCTTGCTGTCGACCAGATCCGTCACCAGCAGCTTTGCTCCGACCAGCCTGGCATCCTTGGCAGTTGCCGTGACAGTTCCAGCGACCTTGCCCAAGTGCATCAGAACGCCCTCAGGTAGCGGTCCAGCTCGACCTGTGTGACCTGTTGATTGAAGAATTCCAGCTCTCGCTCGGCCTGTTGCAGGACCAGTTCCCACTGCATTTCGCCCATGACATCGCGCAGCCATTCCGATCCGCGCGCCAGATCGATGGCGGTTGGCAAATCGGTGGGAATTGGGTCTCCGATCCCTTCTTCATACCCGTTGCCTGTCGTCGGTTCCGAAGGGGACAGCCCCTGTTCGATCCCGTCAAGCCCGGCGGCAATCTCGGCCGCAAGCAACAGATACGGGTTGGCGTCTGCACCGGCATCGCGCTTTTCCACCCGCACGGCACTGTCCGAGCCTTCGATGACACGGATACCAACCGTCCGGTTGTCATAGCCCCAGCTCGCGTTGATCGGGCAGAACGTATAGGGCTGGCGACGGCGATATCCGTTGACCGTGCCGCTGCCGCAAATCGCCGTCTCGCACATGCGCTTTTGCAGGCCTGCGATGAAGGATTTTCCGGTGTCGTTGATCTTGCCGTTGTCGGCAAAGGCGTTTTTGCCGTCTTTCCACAACGAGTAATGCGTATGAAACCCGTTGCCCGATTGATCAAAAAACGGCTTGGGCATGAATGTCGCCAGATAGTCGTGCGCGATCCCCAATTGCCGGATCAGGGATTTGAACAGAACGACACGATCCGCAGCTGCCAGGGCTTCACCATAACGAATGTTGACCTCGATCTGGCCGGCCGCATATTCCGGGTTGGACTGTTCGATGGGAATGCCACATTCGTTGATCTGCTGACGGATCGGGCCAACGATGTGTTCCATCCGGGCGGCGCGGCCCAGGCCGTAGACCTGGATGCCCGTGTCGCGGGGCTGGCCGGTTTCCGGGTCCAGCAGATAGAATTCCAGTTCCGTGCCGACATTCACCTCGAACCCCATGTCGCGGGCCCGGTCCACCTGCCGCACCAAAGCCTGACGCGGATCGATCGGCACCGGTTTGTGATCCATGCCCTCAGCGCGGCCAAAACAGACGGCCACGCCCGGTTCCCACGGGACAGCGACAGGCTTTGTCATCGGAAAGACATGCATGTCGGGATAGCCGTTGTCGAAATTGACGTAAGGCGTATCCCAGACGTCGCAGGTCATATCGATCGCCAGCAGCGCAATCGACAAGGCATTGCCGCTTTTGCAGACATGATCCCAATGGCTGGCCGGAATGCGCTTGCCACGCATGATGCCGTTGAGATCCCCGACACCAAGAATGACGGTATGTGTGCCCTCGGGCAGATCAAACCCCGAACTCATTTGCGCGTGCTCCCTGTTTTTAGCTTTATAATTGCTGTATTCTGTATACAGTATTCACAAAGCCAGTCAGGAAACAAGGAAAATCTGCGCCATGTCCAAAAGCTCGGTCATCGTTGTCGGAGGCGGCATAGTTGGCGTCATGACGGCGCTTACACTGCAACGGCGCGGCGAGGCCGTGACATTGATCGACAGGTGGGAGCCGGGACATTCCCGTGCATCTTCAACGGATTACAACAGAGTGATCCGCGCCATATCCGGGCGGGACGAGTTCTATACGCGGTGGGCGCGCGAAAGCCGCCTGCGCTGGCTGGAGTTGCAGGCCGAAAGCGGCCAGAACCTGATGTACGAATGCGGCGCCTTGATTCTGGCGACTGCGGGACATTGCGACTGGGAAGACGCAACCGCACAGACTTTCGACCGGGTCGGGGTGCCCTACTACAAATTCGGTCAGCAGGATATCGAATCGCGGTTCCCTCAGTTCAAGGTCGCCGATATCGAATATGCGCTGTTCGAACCCGAAGCCGGAATGCTGATGGCCCATCGATGCGTTCTGACCGGTCTGGACCTGTTCCGAAAGGCAGGAGGCAGAATACGGCGCGGTCGCGTCACCACGGATGGATCGGAACGTCCGATGCTTGACGGCAAACCGCTCGAGGCTGATCTGATCATCATGGCGACCGGCCCATGGATGGCCGACATGTTTCCCAGAACGATCAAGCCGATCTCGACCGTGGTCGGCGTCAATGTCCTCTACACTTCGACACCCGACGGGTCGGAGGATTTCGACATGAGCCGGATGCCCTGCTGGATCGATCACGGGCAAGGGTCATTTGGTCTGCCCTCGTCCGAAGGATCCGGCGTGAAGGCGGCGGTTGTCATCCCGGACAAGATCGATCTGGACAATGATGAACGGCTGATCCGCCAGGAAACGCTTGGCCGCACACGCAGCTATATCCGCCACCGGCTTCCGGGTTTGGAGGGGCAACGGGTTGTGGATTCCAAGTTCAACCAGATCATTCTGACCCCGGATACACATTTCATTGTCGACTGGCACCCCGAGCATGAAAACGTGCTGTTCGCCGGCGGATGCTCTGGCCATTTGTTCAAGCACGCCCCGGTGTTTGCAGAATTTGCCGCAGGCGTTGGGCTGAAGGATTTTGGGACCGCGGACCGGTTCAAGATCAGCGGCCGCAGAAAGCTGAGCCCGAAGGAAAGCCCCAGCGGACGCTAACCATCTAAAAGGGCGCGATAAATTCCAGCATTCGGGCATTTGCCCTGGGGAAGACGCGCGCCCGCCCGAATTGCGTCACGGCAGGTTTCGGCCTGAAGGCAGTGCCCGCATTTTTCCGCCAGTTCCAACCCCAGCTCCGGGTGCGCGTTCAGGTCTGCCTCGGTCAGTCCGAATTGTCCGGCCATGGCGAGTATACGCTCTCGTGCCTGCGGTGCGCCCGATCGCAACATGGCCAGATCCGCGCGGGACAAGCCAAGGTCCGAAAGCTCTCGGTCACTCAGGTTTTCATCCCGAGGCGAGCTGACAATGCGCGCTATTTTATGAAAGAAATCTGTGTATCCCGACATCTCGCGGCCTCCTCCACCACGTTATGGATACAGTATACACAGTGTTTCAAAGCCGGAATTGATCAGGATCAAGCGGGTTTTCAGGTCTTACGGCCGACCGCAGGCCTTGCGAAACAAGTCAACCGCCTGCGCGGCGGCCAGATCCTTCGGCACATGTGCCATTTCAATCGAGGCCAGCCCCTCATCCGCCTCTTGCGGTGCAAGGAACACGTCGCGCCCGCGCACGAACAATTCACGCAGATGGCTTGCCCGGTATTCGGGATGGAATTGCACGGAACGGGCCGGGAAATCATAATCCAAGGCCCCTACCGGGCAGTGATCCGCCGACCCTGTCACCCGCGCCGAAGGCGGAACATGCGTGACCTGATCCTGATGCCAGACAAAGGCATCAACGCTGCTCCCGCCATAGTCAAAGCCTCGCGCGCCGACGACATTGCCGATCTCGGCCTTCTCGGCTTTGCCGCCATAGACATCCGCCATGATCTGATGACCAAAGCAGATGCCAAAGACCGGCTTGGCATGATCCCGGCACAACTCCAGGAAATCGCGAAGGGGCCGCATCCACTCCGTGTCATCGTAGACGCCGAATTCGGACCCTCCGACAACAACCCCATCAAAATCCCCGAGCTGAGGCAATGCCTCGCCGTCGACCACATCCACCGTGGAAAATCGGGCTTCGGGCAGATGTGGTTCAAGCCATGCGCGGATCTGCTGGGCCGTACGCGGCAGCCCCTCAAGCAGCGGCAATGGATGAAGGGTCAACTCAAGAAGTGCTATCCTCACCAGTCGAAGGCCCGGTCGATGCCCGCCATCTTGACGCCGGTAAAGGCCGAGGCCTGAAAGCTGAGCGCGCGCAGATCTTCGGTTTCCAGATTGTGCACCGAAGATTTGCCGCAGGCCTTGGCAAGCGCCGTGATCTCCATTGTCATCGCGGTCAGATACCGCGCGACGCGCTCTGCACCTGCATGCGGGTTCATTCGCGCCTCAAGGTCAGGATCCTGCGTTGCGATCCCAACCGGGCAACGGCCCGTATGGCAGTGATGGCACGCCCCAGGCGATGTTCCCAGCGCCTGGTAATCGTCCAGATATCTGGGAGTATTGCATCCCAGCGCGACCATCGCGGCATTCCCGATCATGACCGCATCCGCCCCAAGCGCCAGACATTTGGCCGCGTCCACCCCTGATCGAATACCCCCCGCGGCGACAAGCGAGACCTTGCCGCTCATCCCGCACTCATCCAACGCTTCGCGTGCCGCTCGTATGGCACTCATGGTCGGTATGCCCGTGTGATTCAGCAGCAACTCGGGTGACGCACCGGTGCCGCCCTCGGCCCCATCCACCACAACCACATCCGCGCCCGCCTTTGCAGCCACGGCCACGTCGAACCGTGGTCGCGTGGCCCCCATCTTGATGAAGATCGGCACCTGATAGTTCGTGGCGATCCGCAATTCCTCGATTTTGACGGCCAGATCGTCGGCCCCAAGGAAATCGGGATGCCGGATAGTGGATCGCTGATCGACCCCTTCGGGTAAAGTGCGCATTTCGCTGACCCGCGGGCTGACCTTCATTCCCAGCAACAGACCGCCGGTGCCCGGTTTGGCCCCCTGCCCGACCACCAGTTCAAGTGCATCGGCGCGGCGCAGGTGATCCAGATCGACCCCATAGCGGGCGGGCGACATCTGGTAGAGCAGGCGTTGGGAGGCTTCGCGCTCCTCTTCCAGCATGCCGCCTTCGCCGGTGCAGGTCATGGTGCCCACCTTCGAGGCACCATAACCAAGCGACGCCTTGGCCGAGGCCGAGAGCGCGCCGAAAGACATCGATGCGATATAGATCGGGATTTTCAGTTCCAGTGGCCGTTCCACCAATCCGCGCCCGCCGCCCAGAATCGTCGTCGTATCGCAGCTCTCGCGGTATCCTTCCAGCGGCAGGCGTGTCATCGTCGCTGGGACAAATGTCAGATCGTCGAATGTCGGCAACTGCTTGTTGAACGTGTTGTAGCCACGCACCTGATACCGCCCAAGCTGCGCCAATGCGTGAACTTCCGATATCGCTTCGGGCGTCCAGCGGGTTGATCCCCCCTCATCATAAGACGAAGGCACACCGGCCGGTCGTCCATCGACCGCGCCTGCGTCGCGGAACCGTATTTCTTCCTCTGACGCGACTTCGAACGGGTAGTCATAAGGTTTACTCAGATCATGAGCCATGCGCTTGCGTCCCTGCTTTCAAAATACCAAAGGCGCTGGCCAGAGACCATTTTGCGCCAGTTACGAGAGCTGTCGACAAGCCCCAGAGGGTCTAGGATCGCATCGACCTCGGCCACCTCTTCGGCAGTGGGTTCGATCACCGAGACGTCCACACCCAGACTGTCGACTTCGCCTGCGACCCAAACCTCGCCTTGCCACAACGCGTCCGCACAGGATTCACCCGCACCGCCCAGCGCAATGATGCGTCCCGCATGCGCCATGAAACCGGATTGGTATCCGATCTTGCCCTCGACCACGATGTTGCCGCCCTTCATGGCAACACCGACACGCGGCCCGGCATCACCTTTGACATGAATGGTGCCGCCAATCATCGCCGCCCCGCAGGACATGCCCGCATAGCCACCGACAGTGATGTGACCCTTGGCCATCCCTTCGCCCACGGCCCACCCGCAATTGCGTTCGATAGAAATGTTGGCGCCAGTGTTCAGACCGCCGCAATAGTACCCCACCGAACCTTCGAAAGTGATGTCCACATTGTCCGGCAGGCCCACGCCCAGATTGTGTCGCGACAGCGTATCGACAACCCGGATCGGCCGTCCTGATACGCAGGCCGCTATGATATCCCGGTTCACCTCACGAATGTGCCGCTTGCCGACTTCGATGACGATTTCATCCATCTGTCTTGCTACCTCGCTCATGCTGCCAGGCTCCGGTTGCCGACACCCCAGATGCCGGTCAGCGATGGGCCATCATAGTTGATCACGTCGCATTCCTCGGTCATCACGCGACGCACCGCCTGTTCTTCGGTCGCGGCGGCCAGATCCCCATTGCGATTGACCACAACCAGCGGCTTCATCGCGAACCGATCCTTGGCAAATCCGATCCCGTCCGGCGTTGCGATCATGTAGGTGAATACCCCGTCGATAGAGGTAATCGACTTTTTCAGCGCCTGTTCCATCGTCAGGCCCGCTTTCATCTGGTCACTGACCCAGACCGCTATCAACTCGCTGTCATTCTCGGTCAGAAAGCGATAGCCCTTTCGGCTCAACTTGTCGCGCCAAGTGAAATAGTCGGTGATCTGGCCGTTATGCACGATCGCCACATCCGAAAACGGCCGCGCCCAGAACGGGTGTGAAGCGTTGGGCAGAACCGAGCTTTCCGTCGCAAGCCGCGCGTGGCCAAGACCATGGGTGCCGATGATGTCGCGCACGCCATGCTTTTCGGCAACCGCTTCGGCCCCGCCGATATCCTTGATGATCTCAAGACTACGGCCGCAGGACTGCACTTCGAACCGGTCCGTCAGCTCATCTGCATCCCGCACCCAGGCCTGCAAATCAGTCGGGTCCGAGATTTCCGCACGAAAGCAATAATGCCGGTTCTCATCGGTTACGATCTTCGGATCGGACAGAAAGCCAGAGCTGTGATCCTTCAACACCGCCTCAAACGCATTCAGGTCAGCATCCTGCCGGGATTTGTCAAATCCCATCCCTCGTAAAACATATCCGGTGTCTCGTGGCGGCCCATAAACTGCAAACCCGGTGCTGTCTGCGCCACGGTGTTCCTGCGCATCCATCAGGTCTACCAGGTCCGCCCCGACCTGCCCGGGTGCGGTAAGAATCCTTCCAGCGATTCCACACATGAAGAGCTCCCTGTTCAACTGCGTTTGTATACTGTATACAGTACACGGACAATAGCAAGCCCATTCGCCTTGGCACCAGATGCTTTTTTGAATACAGAATTCACAAAACACGGAAAGAGAGGCTCCGAGTGGCTCTGAAACAGATAAAAACACAGCGCAGACGGCTGGCGGACGAGGTTTATGATCAGTTGGTCGAAGCCATAATGAGCCGCGAGATCTCTGCCGAAGATCGATTGGTTCAGGAAAAGCTGGCAGCGGAACTGAACATCAGCCGCACCCCGGTTCGCGAAGCCCTGATGCGGCTGGAAACCGAAGGGGTTCTGGAAGTCGCCGCAAGCGGTGGTTTCCGGCTGGCACGCATGGATCAAGCCGAAGTCCGGCAACTGTATCAGGCCCGCGCCGCGATCGAAGGTCAGGCCGCCCGGATTCTTGCGGCCCACGCAGACCCCGCGGTTCTGGAGGGTTTGCGCGAGCTGATTCGTCGTGAGGAAAACCTGACCAACCCTACGACGCGCGACTATTTCATTGCCAACCGGCGCATTCACCGCGCCTTCATGGTTGAAGCGGGAAACAAGTTCCTGCTGGACATGTTCGACATGATCTGGGGCAAGGCCATGGCCTTTCACCTGTTTTCCGCCATCGAAAATGTCGACATTTCACAGTCTCTGGGTGATCATCAGGCGCTTGTCGACGCGATTGAAACCGGAGACGTGACAGAAGCACTGGAAACCTTTACCGCCCATATTCAGGCCGGGTTCGATTTGCAGATCGAGGGGCTGAAAGAAGCGGACAACGGCTGACGCACAGAACCATAGGCAAAGCGGACCGCGCCGGTTCGCCTGACTGAAACCGGCTCATGCATCGTGTGCAATGCCATCAAGGTATCCGCGCGCTGTTCTGACGGCTTCATGACAAAACGGTCATTTTCGTATATTATTGAAATCTCTCATTACAAAGACGCTCCGATTCCATCGGAGTTGATATTTGAACGACACGTTTTTCCACAGGCGGTCCCAAGTCGACTATTCGACCACCTCAGATTCCGGAGAGAGAAATGAGTGCTGACGAAAACGACAATCGCAAAGAACACGAATACACCGAAAGCGAAAAGACAGATCCGGAATGCCGGTCTGTCGATGACAGGCTGACCGCGATCGAGCAGCGCCTCGACCAGTTGATGCGCGTCATGGAACCAGGCCCGGAAGACAGGCTGGAAACCGTCGAACATCGTGTGGACGCGCTTTTGACATCCATCGAATCCCTGGGCGAGCTGGGTAATCATTCTTCTGATTTCAACCCCACGTCCACCGGTCCTGCCTTCGGCTTCGTTGACGCCGGCAGCGTTGGCGCTCCGACGCGCCGCACGTTCAGCTGGGCCAAAAATTGCTGCAAGAACTGGTGCAGCATCCGTGCCAGCAGCAAAGGGTGCCATCCAAACGCCTGCTGAATGACAAATCCCGTTTGGCGGAGAAAACTGTTTTGTTCCATGTCTATTTCGACAACGCGGATTGATGCGGCAATACAGTCCATTGCAGGGTCGATTGTTGCGGCCCCGATCAGAACTGATGCAATCGGACTGGGAAGCGCCGTCGCCGGAGAGGCGCTGGCATTGTTGGCGGCAGACAAGTTTCTGAAAGATGATCGCGTGCGATCCGCCGCGTCACGTCGCCTTGCGACCATTTGGGCTTGCGACCGAGACCTGCGCGGAGCCCCTGTTTCTCTGTTCGATGGCCGCGCCGGCCTTGGGTTGCTGGCCTGTCATGCTCTGGACGCCAATCCACACGATCCCGAAGCGCAACTGGCGCTTGACCGTGCCCTGCGTTCGGTTGCGCAACGCCTTCTCGAAGCCCCCTGGATGGGGCACTTCGATCACGTGTCCGGTCTTGCGGGTATATCCGTATTTCTGTGCGAACCGAAATCCCGGACGGCCCGTCTTGGGGGAAAGTCGCTGTGCCTGCGTTTGTCAGAGGAGCTTTGGAGGCACTCGGCACGAACAGAACGGGGGCTTGCGTGGACAGAACCTTTTTCCTCACCGGAAGACGAGACCGGCCCCCTGAAAACAACGCGGTACCTCGTCAACATGGGGCTGGCGCATGGTTCTCCCGGCGCCGTTCTGGCTCTGGCCCGCCTGGGTCGGCGGCACGCGTTCACGCCACGACACATCGAAGACCTCAAAGACGCGGTCCTGTTTCTGCTTTCGCACCAGGGCGCGTTTTCAGACAGCGGCCTGTCATCCTGCTTTCCCTGCATGTCAGCGCTCAGTCATGCTTGGGAGGTACCGTCACGTCTTGCGTGGTGTTATGGCGACCTTGGCATCATATACACCGCGCTCGCGGCGGCGAGGCTGGTGGGTATGGAGGACGAAATACGTGATGTCGCATCGCGGGTTCTGATATCCTGCGTCGACAGACCTTTTCATGAGACGGGTATCAATGACGGCGGGCTGTGCCATGGCGATGCCGGAATTGTGGTGATGGCCCTTGCCATTCGATCGCTTTATTCCAAAGCAGACGTCGATCCTCTGATTGAAAAGCACGCCAAACGGCTTTTGTCCCTCGTTGAACGGGAATTGAGCCCGGACGGGCTTCCCGCGATCGGCGCAGGCTGGAAGACGTTTCAATCGACGGATCTTTTGACCGGGTCGAGCGGCGTTTTGTTGGCACTGCTTGCCCTAAGGGACCCGGGTTACCTCGGATATCTGAAGTTCATGGGGCTGGATGTTGAACAGAATGTCCACTGCCCGTCCCATCCGGAACCGCACAGCTCTCGTCCGTTCCTCGGAATTCGTGTATGTACGCGTTCACCGAAGCACGATCTTGGCGGAGTCACAAAAAGCACCCGAAAAAAGGATCTGGAAAAGCGTGCTTCAGATTTAATTCGCGATCCGTCCTTTGCCTTGTCGTTGTTCATAGCACGACCCGGTTTTTTCTCGAAGGTCATGCGGGAAATCGAGAAAGGCGAAGGCCTCTCCCCCGCGGTCCTCGGCACATTGTATCGGTTTGTTTACAGAATGTGTTTTCGCCCGACGCCGTTCGGCGCATTCGCGGCAGTGGGCACGGCAATACCTGTTGCAGGCAAGGACATCGTCACCGTGGCAGACCACCATCTGGATATGGATCTGGACTGTGGGTTTTTGTCTCATATTGCCGCCGGACTCGCCGAAACGCAAAGCACGAGGGTGCGGTGCAATCCATCGGCCTGGTGGGAACAGGACGTTCTGCACTGGATAACCAACGGTGATCTCGACGGGCCCTGGAACCACGAACAGATCATTGCAGCGGCGGATTCCGATCTGGCAGAGTTCATCTTTGATGTCGATTCCGTCCCGATTTCCGATCTGGAAACGGCCCTCAAAGACCGCCCTTTCAAATCTGCCGTGACAATCTCGGATCTCTGTCGGTCCGAGGCTCTGATTCCACAGAAAGACCCAATACTTCTGGGGCATGACGCAACCGCCAGAACCCTGAAGCGGCTGGAAAGAGATATGACCGCCCGTCAAAAGAGAGGCTTGGCGGCGCTCGGGCATGCTCTTGATGCCGCGCGTGAAACCCCTTCGATGATCGCGTTAAAGCAACTGGGGCGAACAGCTGACTCTTTCGCCCCGGGTTGGAGAGGTGATTTTCTGCATGTCGATGCGCATTGCGTCGGCACGTTGGAAACTCCACTGCGCGCGGTGCAGGCACTGACCGACGCATGGAACATTTTGGAAAAGATCGGCTTTCGCGTGCCAAAGCCAAACCGTTTTCTGGAATTTGAACGGCGTTTCCTTGACCGATACGGTGACCGCGCCGTATTGCTGGGTCAGGCCGTGGATGCCGAAAGCGGGCTTGCATATCTCGGCATGCCGCTGCGAATGGATTTCGTTACAGGTACGGAGTCGTCAAGTGACGCCCCCAGGCAAAACCTTCAGGAATTTCCTCTGGAACCCGATTGGGACGCGCGCAAGTGGGTGCTTTGCGCGCAGGATATCGAGATCCTGCATGCCCGCAACACGGACCAGCCCCCTTTCGCCATCCAGGACGGCGTTCTTCTGAGCAAGGTAGGACGCAGTTCCGGGCACAACCCCGTCTGGACGGCCTATCCCGAAGGAATTTTTCCGGGCGGGCCCAAGGCGATTTTCGGCCGTTTCTCAAGGCGAAATCAGTTGATCGCAGACGCGTTGATGCAACACAGCCCCACGCGTGAAGAGGATTCGACAATTGTCGAAGCAGACATCCTGTGCGCCACGGACCCCCGGTCATCAAACATCCTGAGGCGCGCCAGCCTTTCCCGGTATGTCATCGAGATCCTCGGCGACAGCGGGTTACCGTCCGAACAGAGGATTCCGCTGCACGATCTGTGGATTCGTCACGATGGCAGTCGGCTCCGGCTGTTCTGGGGCAGCCAAGGCGTCGAGGTCATTCCACAGCTGCATGCTGCGCACCAAAGCCCTCCCGGGGCGCCCGCTGTCTATCTTCTGCTCATCGACATCGCCATGCACATGCGGCAACCGTCGGTGATCTGGTCCTGGCAATCGCAAAGCAATCGGAACCGGCTTCCCAGGGTCTGTGCTGGAAATGTGGTCCTTGCACCGCAACGGTGGCGGCTTTGTATCCCGACAGAGGTGGTCAGGTCAGGCAAAGCGGAAAGCTGGCTGGAAACAACGCGGCAAAAACTGGAGTTGCCGCGATATGTGGCCCCCACGGATGAGGCCAGCGATATGGCCACGCCATGGGATCTGGACAACCCCTTTTCCACTGCCAACCTGATCAAGACGCTGAAAAAAGGGCCGCTTTCAATCTGCGAGTACCTTCCAACGCCCAAGGATTGGTGGATCGACTCACCGCATGGTCGATTGGCCTCTGAACTGGTTCATGCCCCCGCAAAGCCCGTTGATACGTCCTTTGTCGAATACGATGCCAACCCGACCGCATGGCAACCGCTGGGGCACGGCACTGAAGAGGCCGGATCATGGTTGTATCTGCGGCTTTTCGGGGATGCCATAAAGCTGGAACAGTTCCTGAAACTGCAATCGAACAGGTTGACGCTTTGGCAGAAACGCAACCTGATCGAGAACTGGTTCTTCGTAAGATATGCAGACCCGGAACTTGAACTGCGCCTCCGCATCAAGTTTTCAAACGATCATGACAGAGTTCTGAGGAACCGGGTGCTTGTTCACTTGCAGAAAACGGCCGGTGGATTGGTGGACAGGTTTCTTGTTGACGAATACCTGCCTGAAACGGCGCGCTACGGCGGAGAACTGGGGCTCGGCGCATGCGAGAGGATATTCGGCGCCGACTCGATCACTGCGCTTGACGTACTCAACGATCCGAAGATCAGCCGGTCCAGACGGTGGATGGCGTCAGCCGCCAGTATCGATGCCCTGTTCGAAGATTTGGAACTGCCCACAGGTGTTCGGCTGGCGATCTCCGAGCGCTGTTCACAAAACTACGGGGGCGGCCCGGCGTCGCGCCGGATTGCGCGTCGTGCTACTGGAAAGGAATGGAAAAGTGCATGCGTTGTTCTGAGTGAACTCGGTGTAGGCAAAGGCATTCATTCGCGGCCATCGCGCTGGAACGCTCGTGCGGCCAGGCTTTATCCGGATATTGGACGCCTTCAGCGAGAAGAACAGGATGGCCGGTTGGGAAACAGCTTGGCCGACCTTCTGGGAAGCCTCGCTCATATGTCCATCAACCGGATCCTCCACTGGGGAACCGCCGCGGAAGAGGCGGTCATCCACGAGGCGCTGTGTCGACATTATCGAACCAAATTGAACCACGGGTGGAAATCGCCCTAGGCGGCATGCTCATGGCAGCCGGTTGGAACCTGAACCCTCCGTCCGAAACATGGGCTGTCCACACATACCCCCTGCCCCTGAGTGAAGCATCCGGCGCATGAGGTAAGGAAAGGTGGATCACTGCGCTTTTGACCGACAGCGGGACACCTCGGAACCTGGATCACACTTTTACAGCACGCGGCGTTTTGGGACCTGTCGACTTACCGCGTAACCTGCAAGCGCCGAAAGCGATTTTGCCACGCCGCCCCGTGGCACGGGGCTTAGCGCCGCTATTGCCTGATCGCGGTATTCTTCAGGCAATTGCTGCCTCTTGATATGGCGCGTGGCCGGGGAAAGCTCTGCCAAAAACCGCGCGGGGTCGCGGTGGCTAAGGAAAGCACGGGCTGCCGCGCCCCCTGTTTGCCCCCGCGTCGCCTCGAGAATAGGCACGCTGAATAGCCCGCTGGAAAGGTCTGACGCAAAAGGTGTGCTGCCCGCAGGGCGGTCCAGGGCAAGTTCATCCTCGGTCAGCAGGTAAGCCAGGCCAAGATTTTCGCCATAATCGCGAAAGGCGACTGACAGTTCGTATTGTTCGGCAAGCATCGCACCGAGTTCGCAAGGCAGTCGAAAAAATGCAGCCATACATTGCCGGATCTGCGCGATGCGCATTTCGACCGTCAAATCCGGTTGCCATGCGGACCGAAGCTCGGACACTCGGCCTTCACATGCCGAGGCCATGGCGCTCAGAATTGATGGCACCAGATCCGGGCAGTCCCGTGCGCCGACTTCGTGTGCTTTCGCCAACAAGTAGTCGCCTGTCAGTATCCCAAGCTTGTCGCCCCAGTTGGCCTTGGCGTCGGCTGTTGCTGCCGCAGCCTCGATCCCCCGAATGCCGCTTTGGGCAAGAAACCCCAGATACGCGAGTTCCAGCGCCGTGGCCGCGGCCCGACGTCTTTTTGCCTCGACATCACCCAGATAGGACGTCAGCAAAAGCAACAGCGAAGGTCGAAAGGCAACCATGTCAGCTCGCTTGCCCGCGAAGGACATGCGCGTCAGAAACGGCCAATCGGTGCGCACGATGTGATTGAGGCGCGCGCCCACATCGCGCAGGTCGTCCCCAAGCGGCATCTCGGGCACTCGCACAAGGGGCGATACGTCATCCAACATGGCGCTTTCCACATCACCGCCAGTGCCTTCAGGCACCAAAACGGCACGGCGCAGCATGTTGTGAACCGGCTTTTCGCTTTCGAACGTATCGTCCAACACGCGCCAGATGAACTCGTATCGGCGGCTTGCGCGGTTCCCGAGCGTGAAGTACCCGGCAAAGCGATCCCCCAGCAGAAGCGCATAGTCTTCCGCCGCCACCCAGGGGCCTGCCCCGGTGCGGAGGCACCGATCAGTGGTTTGCGCCGCAAGCGCACCGGATTCCAGCGCAAAGCTGATTCCTTCGCCTGTAAACGGGCTGATAAGACCGGCGGCGTCCCCAACCAGCAACAGACCCGAATGGGCGGCGCGTTCCGGTGCGAAATCGAATCTCAGCGGTGCCCCCAAGGTCGTGCCGGACAACTGAATGCCCGAATATTCCGGATAATCCTTGCGGAGCACGTCCAGAAATTGATCGAACAATGTCCTGACATTGGCATCAAACGCCCTGCAAAACAGCCCGACACCGACATTTGCAGTTCCCTTCCCCGTTGGGAACGCCCAGCCATAGGACGGCAACAAATACCGGTCCGTAACATCAGTCAACGGCAGCATTATTTCCAGCAGTGGCGGAGTGTCTCCGCAGCCATCGACATAACCGCGAAGCGCGGTGCCATAGCCTTGTTCCGGTGTTTCCCGCAATCCCGCTGCTTTCGCCAATCGAGACGCGGCCCCGTCTGCGGCGATGACCATGTACCCGGTCAGAACCGCTGTCGTGCCATCCTGCATCCGAGCGGTGACACCTGTGACAGTCCCGCTTTCATCCGTTACCAGATCGTCGGCGCGGCATTTCGGCAAGAAAGCTGCACCTTCCGCGCGGGCCTGACGCAAAAGACAATCATCCAGTATCAAACGGGGTACAACCAGCCCATAGTCGTCTTCGCCTTCGTATCTAAAATCCCGGTGGCCCCTTTTGCGCATATGGACACGCACACCTTCGACCTCCTGCTGATCTGTAAGCGCAGACAGAATGCCAAGGCGTTTCAACTGAGAGATGCCGGACCGGGTGATTCCGTCTCCACAGCTTTTGTCCCGAGGGAAATCCTCACGGTCGACCAGAATGACCTTTCGACCTCTGCGTGCCAGTTCGATGGCGGCAGCGCTGCCGCCGGGCCCCGCACCGACAATGATGGCGTCCCAAGTCTCGGCCGCGGCCTCCTTGGGCGTCGCAAGCGGCAGATCGTCGGCAAAAGGGCCGTAGCCGTCCATGTCAGGCCCGCCTTTCGACAGAAAGCCGGGCGAGGTTTGCCAGCGAGTCGCGCAGCACATGATCGTCAAGCCCGGCAATGACCTTGACGGCCGCTTCAGATTTGTGCCGCGCCAACTGTTCCGTAGCTTCGACCGCGCCCGAATTGCGAATGATCTCTACAGCACGCGAAATATCCGCATCTTGCATGTCGGCCAGCCTCAACCTGGCCCGCAATTCATCGGCGGCCTGTCCGTTCTGACCCAGGCACAGGAGCACCGGCATCGTATAGGCCCCTTCGCGCAGATCAGAGGCGGACCCTTTTCCAAGCTCCACGCTGCTTGCAATGTAGTCCAGAACATCGTCGCGCAGCTGAAATGCAAGGCCGAGGCACTTTGAATAGGTGATCAGTGCGTCTCGATCCTGATCACTTACGTCCGCCAACATCGCCCCCAACGATGCGGCGAGAACAAACAGCTCGGCCGTCTTGCCCTCGAGCATTTCAAGATGCTCTTCAATGGTCCAATCGGCGTTGTAGGCGTTTTCGGCTTCGCGCAACTGCCCCAGACACAGCGCAGCGCAGTGTTTGCCAGCCAGCTCAGAGGCCTTTGGGCTGATGGACTCCAACAGGTTTATTGCACGGGCCAGAATGAATGTTCCGGCGAAGCTGGCGATGGGCGAAGACCAGCGACGGTTCACGCTTTCCGCTCCACGCCGAAGTTCGGCCCGGTCCATGACGTCGTCATGATAGAGCGACGCCACATGGATCATTTCGACAGCCGCCGCCGCCTGAATTGCGCGCTTGCGGCCTTCTGTGTCGGTGAGGCTTCGGGCGGTAAGCAGCAGAAGAATTGGCCGCAACCGTTTCCCGCCAGCCCCGATAAGCCAGTGGGCTATCTCTTCGAATCCCGGCTGGTCCGAGGCGACGGCATCCAACATGGATGCTTCAACCTGGGGTATCGTGGCCCGGACCTGTTCGTCTTGCAACCAGTCAGACATCCGCAATCTTGCGGAACTGCGCCAGCGTCTTCTGCAAACGCTTCGACCTGAGCGCCGCTTCGGAGTTCCTGATGAAACTGTCGTAGCCCTCGTGCAATGCTGCGGACTCGGCGCGAACGACAATCTCACCACGGTGGAAAGCGTCCATTACGGTCATCCTGCCTTCGGATATGGCCACAAGTGCTTCCGGTGAAATCGCGCCGACGCCCCGGCCTTTCCCTTTGCGCTTTTGGCTCGGGTTGATGAGAACTTCACCGCTCATCACCGAAACTTCGACCGACCCCATACCAAAAACACCAACCGTTGCACTGGCGCCCTCGTACTGCTTGACCAGTTCAGCATATTCCTTCTTGGCGTCCGCCTTGAAACCCGCCAAAGCATCTTCGGCCAGTTTTTCGACTGCCTTTGCACCCTCTTCCGGCTGCATCCGCTGTTCATAGTCTGCCACGTTCGTATCCTCCGTTCAAAAATATCCAAATCAGACCGAGCCGACCGCCGCCCGAGCATCCACACGCCCGGCGCCCTGCTGCGTGGTCGGTGCGCCGATATCGACGGCGGTGGCCATGAGAACTGCCTTGATGTCAGCCGGCAGCAGTGTCGGGTTTCGCTGCAACATCAGCGCCGCGACCCCTGCGACATGGGGGCAGGCCATCGAGGTGCCGCTGGCCTCGAGATGAAGCGGATCTATCACCGCCGCGCCGCCATTCATGTCATTGCCGGTCGCCGATCGCGATGCCACGATATCCACGCCGGGGGCGGTGACATCCGGTTTGTCGCGCCCATCCGGCGTTGGTCCGGGACTGGAGAACCCGGCCATGTTGTCGCTGTCATCGCTTGCGCCGACGGTGATCACGCTCTGCGCAATACCCGGACAGCGAATGCGTGTGTCATAGGTGCCGCAACTGTCATTTCCCTCGTTGCCCGCGGCCACCACAAAGGTCACCCCGGCGGTCGAAGCCGCATCAGCGGCGACACATAAAACGCATGTTCCGTCCGGATCGACCCAATTGCCGTTTCTGTGCGAAAAGCCCCAGGAATTGGAAAGAACATCCATCCCGTCCGCCACGGCCTGTTGGATTGCCGCAACGCAGTTGGGAGCGTTCCCGCTGCCAAACTGATCCAGCAGCTTGTAGTCGTGGATGACCGCCCCCGTGGCGACACCACGGAACGTCGCGCCATTGCTGGCGACAACACCCGCGCAATGTGTACCGTGCCCGTTCAGATCGCCCAATCCCTCGCCGGTGAAATCCTGTTGGGTGCCGAAATTCCCGGCAAGTTCGGGATGTGTCTGGTCCACGCCCGTATCCAGAACGGCAACATCCACTTCGGCACCGTTGATCCCGCTGGCTTCCACGACATCGGCATTGATCAGCGGACGGCTGTTGTCCAGGTCGATCAGGATCTGGTTTTTGCAATGAACCATCTTCAGGACATCGGCGCGCCCTGCGATATCCGTAATGCGCTGATCATCGGCAAGGACGACCAGACTGTGAGTCAGCCAAAACGACCGCTCGACTTCAATCCCCCGCTCTTCAAAGCTTCGGGCAATTTTGCCCACCACGTCTTCGCCATGGCGTCGGTGTTGCATGATCGAACGGCGGCGCTGGCGCCGGTCGAACGCACGGGGCGGGCGATCCGGCGATGCCCTGCCGCTGCGCAGCGAGACCAGCACGCGATGCCGAGGAAGCTGGGCGGTTTCGGTTTGGCCAAGCAGAGCGTTCAGGCGCGCCTCTTTTCGGTTGGCCAAGAGGTCGCGCAAGATAATGCTGTCCATCTTCGAGATGGACTCGCTGCCAAACTCGGCACGAAGCTTCTCGATTTCACGACGTTCCGCTCTTTCGAAGCGATCAACGTGTTCCCGGCTTAACTCGGACATTTCGTGCTCCTTTAGATCATGGTCTTATGGGGTTTTCAGGAATGGCCTGACGTTTGGTGGAATGGGTGATCATCACCACGGAAGAATCGTTGGCCATTGTCGCGATGGCCCCGGGCGAAAGTTCAACGGCAACACTGTCTATCAGCCACAGTTCGGCAATCCCGTCACCGCCCAGGTTTTCCAGGGTACCGACCAGGGGCCGTGTGCGTCGGCGGAAATAATCTTCGCGTGCCTTCGTTTCGGCGCGCCGGAAAGAGGGCGCATTGCCTTGGGTGTCTGGCGCCAAGCGCAATATGACCTGCACCGAGTTCCCATCATCGCCGTCTGTTGCGGCCTTCGCCAATTCCGATTGCAGCTGCGTGTCCAGCTTGCCCCAAGCCGCCTCGGACAGGCCGAACGGATGGGGGCTGTTGGTTTCGGTCAAGGTTCTGTCCTCCGTGGTCGTCTCTGCACTGAACATGGCCGGTGCGACCGCACGGTCGAAGCGCGGATTCACGACAATGCCGGGCCCCGGTTCAGGCTCTGCCGAGGGCGTACTGCGCGGGTGTTCCGGCCGGAAACACAGCTCGATCAACGCAGCTTCCTGCGCACGCATCGCGAGGGTCATCATACCGCTCGCCTGAATCTCGATGATCTGTACCCCCTGCTGCTGCGTTCCTGTCTGGGTCGTCAGGACATTGCCCGCCGCATCAAGTGCGATGATCGTTATGGGCTTTCCGCCAGCAAAGCTCAGCTTGAGGCGGGCCCAGTCAGCAACGACCGGCAGATGGGCAAAGACACCGGCGATGGAAAGCAACAATTTGGGTGTGCCTTGCGGCTGGAACCCGCCAATGATCTGAAGAAGGCTGCCCTTGGTCGGCAGGAACCGCACACCGCCGACGTTCAATACCGGATGGCGGGAAGGCAGTTTCTGGCCGCGAAAATCAATGCAACGTTCACGCGGGGGAATTTCCGGATCGGGCTTCGGCTGCTCCGGACAATGCGGCTGAATCGCAATGAAAGCGCAATCATCAATATAGCCAAGCGCATCGTTGCGCGGATCATCTCCACTGAACTCCAGAAATACCGTCACGGCTTCGGCTTCCGCCGTCACGCGGCCCCGCAATTGCCGCCAGGCACCGTCCAGATCGCCGGTCCACCATTCCACCCAGGGCGCCCGCGGATCATCACCACCGCGCGGATCCAACCCCAAAGCATAGCCGCCTGCACTGCGGGCTTCTGTTGTGAACCAACATGAGAACTCATAGTCCCACCCCGGGTTTGCGCCTAGTGATTGCAAGAGACCGACGCGAAGGCCGCGCTGCGCGATGACCCGTTGGGACCTGTCCCCGGTCCGGACGATGCAACCTTCGCAGTCAAAGGCATCGGCGGGGATCGGGGCCAATTGCGGAACGGGATTTCCCTTTCCGGCGTGAAAGGCTGCCAAGTCGGTCAGCCATGCATAGGGTGTCCAGAACCGACCGACATTGCCCGCTGGAAGCGAACGGAAACCATCTTCGAAACCGGGGTTCAGCAAATGCACGACCCGGACGGTCAGGTCGTCCTGACCAAAGGCACCATCGTCATCCATGACGGTACAGATGGCCCAGAAGTCACCACAGTTTTCATAGATATGCGAGGCGGTCGCCGTGCCTTCGGCTGCCGGTGGTTCGTTCGTTTCCTCGATCAGGGCGGTGCGGGGTTCGCTGCAATCGCCGAAATCCCACTTGGCCGTATGCGTGTCGCACCAGCCGGGATCCCGGAAATCTGCGACAAGCGTAATCGGTGTGCAGACATATGCATAAAGGTCCGGGCCAGCTTCGACTTTGGGCGGAACATTGGTAACGGTGACACGCAAGGTGTCGATGGCCTCGCCCCCGTTGACGTCTCGAATACGCACTGTGACGGTGTATTCGCCATTGTCGCACCAGGCATGGGTCACGGTCGACGTGCCTGTCGCCGCAGGAGGAGCATTGGTTTCAGAAATCACGCCGGGTTTGGGCGCGTGGTGATCACCGAAATACCACATGGATTCGTGGGTGTCGGGGTATTCGACATCTCGGAACCGTGCGACCAGAGTGACCTCTTCACCCTCCTGCACCGTCAGATCAGGGCCGGCATCCACTGTCGGCGGCACATTTTCGACGGTAACAAGCGAGAAACTGCGACTGCGCGCGCCACCCGGCTGGTTGATCGTCAGCGCATGTTTTGCGGTGTAGACACCACTTGCAGCATAGACATGCTGAATCGAGGGCAAGACCGCGGCCGGTGTTCCGTCACCCGGCAACCACTCGTACCCCGCGTCAGGATGTTCATTCGCAGCCGCAAGCGACATGGACGATGCGGCCGCACCCGACCGTGCCCCGCCCGAATCCGCCGGGACGACATCCGTGGCTTCGCAACTGCTTATAACCGTGAAATCTCCGGCAATTTCAAGACCGTCGGTATCAATCACGATCGGGTCAGAGAAAACCGCTTCGACCCGCCCGATCCTGGCAAGGTTCTCCGGCCAGCCGGTGATACCCGTGACCGTATTCGTAACTTCGTCTGACAGGATTTCACTGCCCATGCTTTCGGCAATTCCCCGGACGACAAGGGCCACGATCACAACGACCAATGCGCCCAGAATTCCGAAAGCGCCGAATGACAATATCGCGGCGATTGCCGTCAGCACCCAAAGCAGCACGGATTCTTCGGGATCGACATCGCTGTCGATTTCAAAGTGATCCATTTGCTGTCCACCGGTTGGGCCCAACGAACCGTTCGGCTGCCAGCGCAATCCGACATCATTGAAAAAGTCGGCATCCACATCAATACTGCCCAGGATCGCGTCTACGACCGTCACCTTGCCCGATATTCTGATCGCCCCAGTCCTGAGGCTCACGTCCAGATCGGTCAGCCGGACTTCGCGCCCGTCAGGTGTAAAGGTCTTCGGAAGGTCATCATCCGACAATTCGGCTTCGATGCGCGCCGTTTCAATCGATGCTTCGACCTGGGCCGCGCTGATGGCAATTGCAAAATCCCTGTCAGCAGGAATGAAATTGGCAAGCCCGCCTACGTCACCGCCGCCATCATCGTTCAAGGCGATCGCCAGAAACTCGTTTGTCACACCAACGGTGATGCTGTCGACTTCAAACTCTTCGTCCGTTGCCTCTGGTCCCCAGATGTAAACGAAATCGCGGGCCTCAAGATCCTGATGAAAAAAGTCGCCGATGAATTCTTCGATCTCGGCTACTGTCGGGGCCGCAATTGTAATCTCGCCCAGCCCACTGGCCAATTCCTGCCCCCGCGACACCAGTTCGCTGGATATCTGGGCGTCAAGGTCAATCGCGACCAACGGGATCGCCGCCAGTTGATCACGGTTGTCGATGTAATTGTCACCCTCTGGCCCATATTCCGGACCGGCAGGGTTGATCGCGTCCACGGTAACGGTGGCAGCGTTCAAATCCGTGCGGAATTCCGAACCGACCCGACTGAAAGGTGCCGTGATGTTGATCCGCGTTTCGATCCCCATGGGGTCCTGCGGATTGAAAAAAAGCTGTACCGTCGGCCCAACGACAATGTTGAACATCCGCAGATAAACCGGCAGCGAAATTGTTATGTCACCGCCTGACACGGTGGTTTCAATATCGTGCGCCGCATCCGAGGCGTCGTTGAAGATTTCCGCATGGACATCCGTCGTCAACGCTCCCAAGGCAAATTGCAGCTCGGTTTCATCGATGACATGGGGGATGGAGGGAAAGGCCGGATCGATCGGTCCGCCGGGGCCGCCGTTCTCATAAGCTTTGTCCACGAATTCGCTTGCGAACAACTCGATATTGGACGCAATCGGATCGCCGCTGGTCAGCGTGGCGGACACCTGGTTGCGAGGCAGGCCATCCAACAGCCATCCCACATCCTGACGCCCGGGAATTAGACCAATCGGCGCAGCCGCAGCAAGATCGGCCGTCATCGTCAGCATTTGCGCCGATGGAACCGGGGGGTTTTCGATTTCGATCTGGATCAGGACACCAAGTTGAATTTCGGCACCGGTGATGTCCGGGCGCAAGCTGGCGTCCAACTGGTCTTCGGGAATCTGAACCGACCCGTCAGCTACGACAAAACCGCCAAAGGTTTCACCTGCGGGAACATCCATGAATTCGGGAATGCGGCCTTCATCGCCGGGATCATCGTCGCATTCCGCGGACTTCCACGCCCCCCGAATGACCTTTCGCAGGACCTCTTCCGAGGCTTCGACGACAACTTGATATCCTCTTGTATTTGCCATCCTGACGTCCTCGGTGTGACGGCGCGAGGGAATCGCGCCCGGGTGTCTTCAAGCAGTGCCGGTGACAACGGCGCGGGGCGTGATATTGACCAGCCTACGTTTCCCGGTTCGCACGGCACGATACAGCGCCTCGGTCGCAAAACGCGGTGTCGATGCATCAAGTTGCCGGTAGGCAAGTAACGGAGCGATGATTTTGTGCGCCTTGCCCAGTGCTTCCAGCGGGTCGGGAATCTTCACGGGCTCGATCAAACTTGGATCGATCCCGGCGACGGATTTGCCTTTGGCTTTCCCAGGAAATCGACGCGCGATTTCCGATGCCTTGACCCTGGCCACCTTCACTTTGGAGGTGGAATAGCGCACTTTTCGCATCGGCAAGGACAAGGGAGACAGGTCAGGGCGTTTCGAAGCCTCATCGACCAGCTTCAACTCGTCGAAAAGTACCACAGCAAGATCGTGTTCCTGCCCGGGATCAAATTCATGCCCGGACGCGGCGAAAATCTTCTTCCGCAAGCTTTTGCGTTCAACGATCTGTTTCTTGGAGAACCGCGCTCTGTCCTCCAGCTCAAGTCGGCCAGACAGGTCCAATTCGAACCCAAGCTCCTCAAGCGCCAACACGGGGTTAATCAGCGCAGCACGAGCAAGCTCTGGGGTGACATTCAAACGGGCAGCAATATCATGCACTGCTGCTTGAACGTCCTGAAACGTAGCCATAGCAGCCTTCCAATTACGAAATAAACGTAACTCTTGAACGCTTGGAACTGATAGATAGATACTTTGGGATTCTTCCTTCACGATATATTTTTAAAGCGATTCCGTCAATGAGCCGGAGACGCAGCAAGGCTGACTTCAACCCGATCGCGTAACGGTATTTGTCGCGTCGCTGGTTTTGTCGGACGGGTTTGTCGTGAAATATGCGGCCCGGAATACAGGCCCTGACCATCTATCGACAATGGCAGTGCGGGACCTTCCCGCGCCACGGCCAGGGGTGGTGGTTTCAAGCAAAACCGCCAATCGGGACGCCGCCACACTGTGCGAGCATCCCGCGGCCCCACGCCTTCAATCCGTCCACAACACCTCGCGCCCCTCTTCCCCCGGACCACATCACCTGCCATAATGGGGGAAACTCAAAAACAAGAGCAGCACCCATGCCCGACGATCTGTTGACGCCAGAAGCGACCACAACTTATGACGCCTCCTCGATCGAGGTGCTCGAAGGTTTGGAACCGGTCCGCAAGCGACCTGGTATGTATATCGGCGGCACGGATGAACGCGCTCTGCACCATATGGTGGCCGAGATCCTCGACAACTCGATGGACGAGGCAGTGGCAGGCCATGCCAACCGGATCGAGGTGGAACTTCACGCCGATTACGCCCTGACCGTGCGCGACAACGGGCGCGGCATTCCGATCGATCCGCACCCCAAGTTCCCCGACAAATCCGCACTCGAGGTGATCCTGTGCACCCTGCACGCGGGTGGCAAATTCTCGGGCAAAGCGTATCAGACCTCGGGTGGTCTGCACGGCGTGGGCGCCTCGGTGGTGAATGCGCTTTCGGATTCGATGGTCGTTCAGGTGGCCCGCGACAAGCAACTTTATGAACAACGTTTCTCGCGCGGTGTCCCCTTGGGCCCAGTGGAAAAGGTCGGCGCCGCCCCCAACCGGCGCGGTACCACAGTCACCTTCCACGCTGACGACCAGATCTTTGGCCACCACCGGTTCAAACCCGCCCGCCTGTTCAAATCCATCCGGTCCAAGGCCTACCTGTTTTCGGGCGTCGAGATTCGCTGGAAATCCGCCATCGATGACGGCGAGACGCCCACCGAGGCCACCTTCCACTTCCCGGGCGGGCTGTCGGACTACCTGAAAGAGACGATGAATGGCTCATCGACCTATGCCGACCAACCCTTTGCCGGAACCGTGGATTTTCAGGAGAAATTCGGAACCCCCGGCAAGGTCGAATGGGCGATCAACTGGACGCCCTCGCGCGACGGGTTCATCCAATCCTACTGCAACACCGTCCCCACGCCCGAAGGGGGCACCCATGTGGCCGGGTTCTGGGCCGCGATCCTCAAGGGGATCAAGGCTTATGGCGAGTTGATCAACAACAAGAAAGCCGCCCAGATCACGCGGGAAGACCTGATTGCCGGGGGCTGCGCACTGGTGTCCTGCTTCATCCGCGAGCCGGAATTCGTCGGCCAGACCAAAGACCGCCTTGCCACGGTCGAGGCGCAGCGGCTGGTGGAAAACGCGGTCCGCGACCACTTCGACAACTGGCTGGCCGCCGACACGAAATCCGCCGGCGCGATCCTCGACTTCCTGATCCTGCGGGCCGAAGAACGCCTGCGCCGACGGGCCGAGAAGGAAACACAACGCAAGTCCGCCACTAAAAAACTTCGTCTTCCCGGCAAGCTGGTGGACTGTTCCAGTTCAACACGCGAAGGCACCGAACTATTCATCGTCGAGGGCGACTCGGCCGGCGGCTCGGCCAAAATGGGGCGCGACCGCAAAACGCAGGCCCTACTGCCCTTGCGCGGCAAGATCCTCAACGTGCTGGGCGCGGCCAGTTCGAAACTGGGCACCAATGCCGAGATCAACGACCTGACGCAGGCGCTGGGCGTGGGGCTGGGCAGCAAGTTCAACCTCGACGACCTGCGCTATGACAAGGTCATCATCATGACCGACGCGGATGTGGACGGGGCGCATATCGCGTCCTTGCTGATGACGTTCTTCTTCACCCAGATGCGGCCCATGATTGACGCAGGCCACCTTTATTTGGCCTGCCCGCCTCTGTATCGTCTGACCCAAGGGGCCAAACGGGTTTACTGTCTGGACGAGGCCGAGCGGGATGAGTGGCTTGAGAAAGGTCTGGGCGGCAAGGGCAAGATCGACGTGTCCCGCTTCAAGGGTCTTGGTGAGATGGACGCCAAGGACCTGAAAGAGACCACGATGGACCCCGCGTCCCGGAAATTGATCCGGGTCACCATCGACGAGGACGAACCCGGCGAGACCGGCGATCTGGTCGAACGTCTGATGGGTAAGAAGCCCGAACTGCGGTTCCAGTATATTCAGGAGAACGCGCGGTTCGTGGAGGAGTTGGATGTTTGAGGGTAGGAACGTGTTGGCTTTGTGGACAGAAGGCGAACCTTCATAGCAGCCACGTTATCCCCAAGTTTGTTTTTCGTTGGTTAATCAATACCGGTGGAACTCCATTTTTACGGGCCGGAGCTAACCCAAATAAAAGGGTGCAGGATGGCGATAGGCACTACCTGTATTGCTCAGAATGCGAAACAACACTTTCAACGTGGGAGCAAAAAGCTAAAAAGCGACTGTTTGACGCTGCTACTGGAAGTGGTGAAATACCGGCAAAGTATGGCTCTTGGCTTTCTCGCTTTGCCTGCTCTCTAGCCCTACGAACTGTACAATCTCAGTTGTATCGAGGAATCGAAAACAAATATGATCCATCTTCGCTGGATCTTTTGTTTAAAGCCGAGAGAAGCTGGAAACAATTTCTTACCGGCTCGTCCAAGCATCCCGGAGAGTATAGCCAATACTTTCTCCACCTTGGGTATTTTGATGGCTTTAATGACCCATCTTTGCCGTCAAACTGGAATACTTGGGTAAAACGGTCCGTTGAAAGGGACACAATTTACACTCCAAGTGGCAGTTTTCTTGCCACTTACGTTAAGCTAGGTCCAATCATCTTCTTCGGCAAAATACGCGACGACAAGCAGATTTTGGGGAAAAGCTTCGTGCGCTGTTCAGAGGGCGAGTTTCCGCTTCCTGACACCTTGTTGAACTCTGCGACATGGAGTCTGTTTAAAGATAGAGCGTCATCGGCGCAAAAAATCTTGAGTGCTATGTCGGAAAAACAAAAACAACTTGTTGGCAGACAAATCTTTAAAGACCCAGAAAAATTCTTGAACTCAGGCTTAGCGGAAGCATTGCTTCAGGACTTCGAGAAATTTGGCGGAAGTTGACAATCGTAAAATTGGCGCGTGTGCTATCACGTCAACTGTAACGAAATGAGTGAACATCCCTTCTACCTCAAAACTAACCTCGCGCCCGCCTTGGGGGGCGGGTTAGGCGCGTGCTTGATGCCTTGCATCAAGCTTGGCCGGATAGGAAGACGCACCAACACCACACGCGCCCTCAAAAAACCAAAACCTACTGCAATTCAAACGCCTTCGGTTTACAAATCAAACCAAGACCCGGCTTCCCCGTGACATGCTGGCTTGGATTTAACGATTAAGGATTTGCAATGGCCCGCCTTTATGACAGTCGAAAACGTGTTCTCGTAACCGGTGGGGCCGGGTTTCTGGGCTCGCATCTGTGCGACAGGCTTCTGGATCAGGGGCATGAGGTTTTGTGCGTCGACAACCTGTTCACCGGCACCAAGCGCAACATTGACCATCTGCACAACAACCCGCGGTTCGAGTTCATGCGCCATGATGTGACCTTCCCTCTGTTTGTGGAGGTCGACGAGATCTATAACCTCGCCTGTCCTGCCTCGCCCGTGCATTATCAGCACGACCCGGTGCAGACGACCAAGACCAGCGTTCACGGTGCGATCAACATGCTGGGTCTGGCGAAGCGGCTGAAATGCAAGATCTTTCAGGCCTCAACCTCCGAGGTTTATGGCGACCCGACCATCCATCCGCAGACCGAAGATTATTGGGGCAACGTCAACCCGGTTGGCCCGCGATCCTGCTATGATGAGGGCAAGCGCTGCGCCGAGACCTTGTTCTTCGACTATCACCGGCAGATGGGGTTGGAGATCAAGGTCGCCCGCATCTTCAACACCTACGGGCCCAGAATGCACCCGGCAGATGGGCGCGTCGTGTCGAACTTCATCATGCAGGCCCTGACGGGTGATCCGATCACGATCTTTGGCGACGGTACGCAGACCCGGTCTTTCTGTTACGTGGATGATCTGATCGAAGGGTTCATCCGCCTAATGGAGACCGGCGCGGACGTGACCGGCCCTGTCAATCTGGGCAACCCCAACGAATTCTCGATGAACGAGCTGGCCCGCGAAGTGCAGGCCCTTGTGGGGGCCGAGACCCCTGTCAGTTTCAAGGAGTTGCCAGAGGATGACCCGAAGCAGCGCCAGCCCGATATCACACTGGCGCGGACCCTGCTGGGCTGGGAGCCCAAAGTGCAACTGAAAGAAGGGTTGCACGCAACCATCCGGTATTTCCGCGATCTTCAGGCCGAAGGCGAGACCTAGGGCCAAGGCCCGGTTTAGAATCCGGGCACGCCCCCAGCCCCTGTCCTGCCCCGGCGCTTGCAGAACCTTCGCAAAGCATCGCCTTATTCGAAATCTGCCTGATCCAGCAGCGTATAGGTGAACTTGTTGCCAAACGCGTCGCGCCCGGCTTCGCATTTCAGCAGAAACTCGGCAAAGTGACGCTGATCGGCGAATACCTGACACCCGGCGGAATAGATCGTATTCGCAGTGTCATCGTCACCGTTGTTTGGCCCCTTGTGCAGATTTATGCCGAACATCCCGCTTTGAGGATTAACAAGGTTCAGGTTTCCATCCCTGTTGTTGTCCCGAAACACGGTAACGGTTCCCAGCCTTTGACACAGCGCCTTATGGCCTCCGGGCCGGCCTCGTTTATGAATATCGATCTTGTAGCAGGACCGATATTGCCCCGGCGCCAGAATGGCCGTCCCATCCGGGTTTATCGGGTTCTTCAGGTAGTGATCGCTGGGATCGGCCGTCATCGGGTAATACGCTATATCCCAAACGCCAAGAAACCGGTGGAACACCGTCATGACATCATCGAATTTCTTGGGTGAAACCGGGTGGGCGCGAATGCCCACTATGTTCAGGTTCCAATCGACAGTGGGGGTGTCGAAAACCACAAAACCTTTTTGGGACATGACGTCCATAATCGCTTGCACAGAGGGTCTGAACATCTCTCAATTCTCCTTAAACAATGCGGCCATGTTACCACAGAAGTGACCGACCGTAAAAATCGCCCCCTTGGCTTGTCGCTGCGCGTGTAGGATTTTCGTTGCCTAACCCGTTGATCTCGTTCAAACTTGCTGAAACAAGAAACCATGATTGAGGTCCGGGCGTCCAAACCCTTTTTGATCGACAACAGATTTGCAGGACGAGAGGACGACATGAAAACACTGACCTATGGGCTGGCCTTTGCCATGCTGGCAACCCAGGCCCCGGCGCAACAGACGCTTAGCCTGGCATCTCCGATCCCGGACGGGGCGGAAACACGGTTTTGCTATTACAAGGGGCTGGCTTATTCCCCGGATTCCTTCATCGTGATCTTTGGCGACAACACCGTGACTGACACGATCAACACGCGCGAGGAACGCCTGCTGCGATGTGTAAGCAGCGACAAGGGCACCATGCACTGGAAGCCACAAAGCACGTTTCAGGTCGGCCGCTAAGCCAGAAATATCACTGTCGCCCTGGGCTTTTCAGCCGGATCAGACCGCCAATCCGATCAGGGCGACACCCACGGCCATGAGCACCGCGGCACCCAACCGTCGCGCCCAGTTGCCTTCCTTGAGGAATACGAACCCGATCAGTGCGGCAAAGATGACCGAAGTTTCCCGCAGCGCCGAAACCGCGCCCAGCGGTGCGAAGTTCTTGGCGTACAGCACCAGACCATAAGCTGTCATCGATACCAGCCCGCCAAGAATGCCGATCATCCACACTTTGGCTGGCAGGTCTTTCAGGGTCGCACGTTTCCGCACCCCGACAAATCCGGCAATGAACAGGTGCAGAAACGCACCCCACGCCCAATAGCTGAGCGTGTTACCCGACAGCCGAACACCGATCCCGTCAACGACCGAATAGATCGAAATGCAGAACCCGGTGCCCAGCGCAAACATCAGTGCGGTGCGTCCAACGCCCGAGCGCAGAGCTTTCCAACTGCTCAGCTGGATACCCAGGGCAATCAGGGCGATACCGGTCCAGGCCTGAAAAGGCAGCACTTCTCCGACCAAGGCCATTGCCCAAAGCGAAACCAGCGCCGGGACAATTCCACGGGCGATGGGGTAGACCACACTCAGATCACCATGCTGATAGGCTTTTCCCAGCATGAAGTAATAGCCGAAATGCACAACGGTCGAGAGCAGGATGTAAACAAAGCTCTCAGGGTTTGGCAGTGGCAGCAGCATCACCATGAGTGCCCCAGGCAGCACTTGACCCAAAGCGACCAAACCCAGCATGGTGGTTCGATCCGCCGCTGTCTTCACGATTGCATTCCACACCGCGTGCAGCAAAGCAGCCGAAAGAATAATAAGGACAACGAACAGGGTCATGTCCGGACCTTTCCCGCAGAGATTTCGCGCCAAAAGGGTCAACTGCCCCATTCAATTGGCGCCATGTCTGCAAAGGGTGGATCGTTGTCAAGCCCGTTTCAGATCACCTGGGTTGTCAGCCATTTCTCGATCTTCGAGGCCGGCCCTTCCCAACCCGGCTCCATGAACAGGAAATGCGCATGATCTTTGACCAGCAAAAAGGTTCCGCGATCCCCATAGCGCGTTGCCAGTGCGCGGCAGGTATCGGGGTTAACAGCCCTGTCTTCGGCACCCGAGACCACCAGAACCGGGCAGTCAACCTTGTCGAAATCAACCTTGATCGCGTGATGGTCATCGAACATCCAAAAGAACATTTCAAACATCACGCGCCCGCTTTCCGCGCCCAATTGATCGAATACAGCGTGCTGCTGCGCCTCATCCATCTTGTTCAAGGCGAATGGGGCCATCAAATCGAACCCGACCCGCATCGGCTGCTTCCAGAATGGGCCGCCTTCCATCAAGGTGCGCGGTACAGCCCGTTCATCATCGGTTTCGGGCAAAGTGCCCCAAGGCGCATTGGGATTGATCAGAACGATGGCACTGGCCAAACCACGAGACGCCACTTGTTGCGCCACCACCCCAGCAATGGCATGCCCCAAAATGACAGGTTTGCGGTCCAGTCCCTGAACAAAATCGGCGATGTCATTGGTGTAGTCCATGACACTGGCATCAGTCAGACCCGGGTCGGGGTCCGCTTTCGGATCACCGTCATGGTAACGCAAGGCAGGAACGTGAACCGTCCAACCTCGGTCCCGAAAGAAGGCCGCGTAATCCTGCATGCACCAAGGTCCGGCAAATGCTCCGTGGATAAGAACGATTTCTTTGGTCATCGAAGTCCCCCCTGCGCTGCCTACAGTATGGGGATATGGTAAGACGTTACAACTGCCCGTGATCCCTGTTGCAGGACGGGTCACAGGTCCTAAGATTGGACGCATGAGTTTTGTGACCGACAATCAATTGCCGCTGCTGATCCTTTTCTTTGTCATCGGCTCAATCGGCACTGCCTTTCTGTTTCGCAAACCGGCAGGGCACCGGGCGTGGAAACTGGCTGATCTGGTATGGGTTGTGCTGGGTGGCATCGGGGCATTGGTGGCTGTTTTGGCCGGGCTTTACACCTCGGACAGCTCGCGACTGGACCGACAGATCGACGTGGCCTATGCCGCGACGCTGGCATTTGACAGGGATGCGGCCCGGTTCCGCCTGCGGTTCTGTGATCCGGCCTTTGATCCGGATACCGCCGTTTTATGCGAAAAGGTTGAATTCCTTTCAGCTTCGACCGCCAGCAACTCGGAACTGCCCCTGTTCATCGCGGTCACGAACGAAGTGGCCCCCCTACAGGGACTTCACTTCCTGGTTGGGGGTCAGTCCAAGGACGAAAAGGACGAAATACGTGACATGGCCGCCAAGGCCGATGCCTTTGACATCGACCAGTTCCTTGTCTTCACTTCACTGGACGAAAACACACAGACCGCCATTGACAACATGCGTCGCAAGGTTCCCGCGATTGCTGGCGACTACCTGATACTTGCGCAGAGCTACGACGACCTGATCGCGCAGGTCGGGAAGCTGAAAGAAGAATGGGAATACCTACAGGACAATGCTCATATTCTTGTCCTGCAAATCGTGGCCCTATGCCTTGTCAGTTTTGCGGCACCGTTTCGGCTAGGGAAATCCGTGGTCGAGTTGCGCACCACGCTCAGCGACGATACGTCTGCGCCAAAGCTTGCGGGTCAGCCCCAAGAAAGTAACGCAGAAGAGTCCACAGGTTCCGAGCACCGCGCCGAATCCACCCCGCCCGCTCATACCGCTCCGCACTCGTAAAGGCGCGTGTGTTCAGAACAGTTACCTTTGGCAACGCGCGCACCAAAGCCACATCTTCCATCAACGGCTGGTCGGGAAACCCGCCTGCCGCTTGATAGGTGTGACGCGGAACCAGCACTCCCTGATCTCCGTAGGGCAATCCCAGCATCCTGCTGCGCAGATTGGCCCAGCCAGCCACCCAGGCCGGCGCAATCCCGCGCGCGCGGAACGCCAGCTGAAACGCGGCAGGTTTGGCTGAAGGCAGGTGGGCGCTGACGGTCTCGCTCCACCCCTGTTGCAGCACTGTATCCGCATGAAGAATCAGCAGCCAATCCCCTTTGGCCTGCGCGCACCCTCGGCGCAGCTGGCCGCCTCGGGATGGTGGGCCGGTCACGACCGTCGCACCGGCCTCTTCCGCAATATCCGGCGTGTGATCGGTTGAGCAGGCATCGCTGATGATCAATTCCCGAATCAACCCGGCATGCACCCCTTCCATCAAAGCCCCAAGACATTCGGGCAAAGCATCGGCGGCGTTGAGGGTCGGGATTACGACGGTAATAGGCGCGGGCACGTCTGATAACCTCTGGTCTTGGCATCGGAACTTCCTATATCACGAGGCCTGAGGAAATGACGAGGACCAAGCCATGCCCACCCGCCGCATTCTGCGCCTGTCCGGCTCGGATACCGAAAGCTTTTTGCAGGATCTGATTACCAACGACATTAAGGGGTTGGACAACGGGTTGGTCTACACCGCTCTGCTTACTCCGCAGGGAAAGTACCTGGCGGATTTCTTCCTGAAACGAGATGGCGACGGAGTTCTTCTGGATGTGGCCGAACACCTTGCGGATGATCTGGTCAAACGTCTGACGATGTACAAGCTGCGTGCGGATGTGACGATCGAGGGAACCGATCTGAACCTGCAACGTGGCACCGGAGCCGCGCCGGAAACCGTCCTGCCCGATCCCCGCCACCCGGACATGGGCTGGCGCAACTACTCCCCCGAACCCGAAGGTGATGATGGAACCGACTGGGATGCACTGCGCGTCCGGCACTGCATTCCCGAGTCAGGCATTGAACTGACCCCGGACAGTTACATCCTGGAATCAGGGTTCGAAGCGCTGAATGGCGTGGATTTCAAAAAAGGATGTTATGTCGGGCAGGAAGTGACCGCGCGCATGAAGCACAAGACCGAATTGCGCAAAGGTCTGCGACGCGTCGTTGTCCAGGGCTCGACCCCGGTGGGGACCGAGATCAGTGCAAATGGCAAACCTGTCGGAACATTGTACACACAGGCCGGCGGAAACGGGATCGCGTATCTGCGATTTGATCGCGCAGGCCCTGAGATGCAGGCCGGAGACGCCACGGTGCGCCTGGAGGACTGAGCCCACCTTGTTGCCAAATCGGCACGACCCGCGCATCAGCTTGTATCGAAAAGTTTGAACCCGTTGTCCTGCACTGCCACAGTGCAGGCAAACAGGACAAACCGGATACCCGCATGTTTCGACTTTATTCTGCGATCTGGCGCGCCAGTGCGGGGCGACAGATCATCCTCATCATGCTGTCCGTCGCAATTGCGGGCCTTGCCGCCGTGCCGCTAGAGTTTCAGCGCGACATCGTCAATCACCTGACATCCGACGATGTCGGGACTGAAAAACTGATCCAACTAGGCATCGGCATGATGGCCGTCATCCTGCTGAGCCTCGCCCTGAAATGGGTACTGGGCTATCGCGCCGGAACCTTGGGCGAAGACATGATCCGGCTGATCCGCCAACGCCTGCTTTGGCGTTCGACCGACCTGAAGGATTCAGACGAAGGCCTGCGCAAAGGCACCATGACCACCGCCATTTCGGCCGAAGCCGAAGAGTTGGGCAAGTTTGCCGGTGGAGCCTTTTCGGATCCGGTCGTTCAGATTGGAACGCTGATCAGCGTCATCGGTTATATCTCGTCCACGCAACCAGGTCTGGGGCTGATTGCGTTGTCAATGATCGTGCCGCAAATCATCATCGTTCTGGTCTCGCAGCGCAAAGTGAACACTTTCGTGGCGGAACGGGTTCGCATTCTGCGCGGTGCCACCGACCGACTGACGACCGAGGATATCGAAGCCGTTGAGCGGGATATCAACATCATGTTCGATGACATTTACGACACGCGGCGGCGGATGTTCCTGTGGAAACTTTCGGCAAAGTTCCTGCTGAGCGTGATCAACGGGGCCGGCACCGTCGGCATCCTGATGCTGGGGGGATATCTGGTCTTGCACGGCAAAACGGATGTGGGCACCGTGGTGGCCGCCACCAGTGGGCTCAGCCGCATTCAGGGACCCACTGCCTTTCTGATCGCATTCTATCGTCAGGTCAGCGCCAATCGTATCAAATACGAATTGATGCTGGAATTGTTCGGCCCGGATCCAACCCGCTATCGCTATCGACCCAACGCATAAGAAAAGACCGCGCGGCGGGCGCCTGCGCGGTCTGATGCGTAACGTGACGAAACGTCACGCGCGTTCGGAATATTCCATCGTTTCCGTGTTCACGACGATCATTTCGTCCTGGCCGATGAAGGGGGGAACCATGACTTTCACGCCATTGTCCAGCACCGCGGGCTTGAAAGAGTTCGCCGCCGTTTGACCTTTTACCACCGGTTCGGTCTCGACGATCTTGCAGGTCACTTTCTGCGGCAACGTCGCGTTCAGCGCCTCGCTTTCGTAGAATTCGACAACAATGGTCATGCCATCTTGCAGAAACGGACGGCGGTCACCCAGTAATTCTGCTGGTAATTCAATCTGTTCGTAGGTTTCTGAATCCATGAACACCAGCATTCCGTCGGATTCATACAGGAATTGCTGATCCTTTTGCTCCAGACGCACGCGTTCGACCTTGTCCGCCGAGCGGAAGCGTTCGTTCAATTTCGAGCCATTGCGCAGGTTGCGCAGTTCTACCTGTGCAAAAGCCCCGCCTTTGCCCGGCTTAACATGGTCGACCTTGACCGCTGCCCACAGGCCACCGTTATGCTCAAGCACATTGCCGGGGCGAATTTCGTTCCCATTTATCTTGGGCATTACATAAATCCTTCACAAACGGTTGATGCATCAGTTGCGGTCCCTATATCTGGCGGGATCACACCTGACAAGACAACGACACCTAGTGCTGCAGGTGCAGCGAGCCATGCAAGTGACGCAACGCAACTATGCATTTTAGCTGTATCCGAATCGCACCTAATCGGTCATAAGGACCCTCACGCCGAAAATGCAAGAGCAAGAACAACAAGGAAGACGAGATGAGAGATTTCGTTGACGGCACTGCCTTTAACAATGAGCAAGGCAATCGTGCGCGCAAACTTTTCGCGGCCGTTGTCCTGGCTGCGCTTGATGATGCTATCGCCGATGACAAGAAATACGGCAATGGCCCCGAACAAATCGCCCGCTGGGCGCGTTCGCGCGATGGGCGCGAAGTTCTGTCCTGCGCAGGAATTGACCCGAACGAACGGGTTGTAAGCGGATTGATGGAATTCGTTGGACGCGGCGTCCGTACCTCGGTCGCCCTGTCGCGGGAAGAAAGCGAACGCCGCAACGCTGCACAGCAGGCCGAAGCTGCCTGAACCAAGGTAGATTTGGATTGAACAAACGCGCTCTGCCTGTCAGAGCGCGTTTTTCTATACCTGATCGTCAGGTATGAAGCCAATGGCTCAAAAGAACAACAACCATTGACGCACCACCCAGAATTCAGCCGCCAGCATGGTTGCGAACAGGGCTTTGCCCCAAACCGGCAATCCACGCTGCCACAGCAGAACATATGCAGCCAGACAGACAAAGGCTGACACCGGTGCCACCCACAAAGCATGATGGTCGCTGTCCCAATAGCTGACAGGGCTTTGGAACACCCAGTCGCTGATGGGCCAGAACTGTGGCCGTCCGTCGCCCGCATGAAGCAGGAAATCTGTCGCAAGATGCAACAGACCCGCCGCTGCACCGACAGCCAGAACATGCCAACCTCTCCAGACTGCCAGCAGGAATGCCAGCCCCCATAGGATAAAGGAATTGTCTATGGCGAATACGGTCTGCCACGCCGGGGAAAAGTAAAGCTGCCCGAAGACCACCTGCTCGGGGATGCCCAGAACAAACAGGGATACGCCCGCCATCACGTATAGGGACAGATCCGGCAATAACGCTCCCAGCAGCGCAGCCCAGAGGACAGGCCCTTGCGGCGGCCGGGCGAACACGGCAGCCCCGATCAAAAGATGCGCAGGCGTATTCATCCGGGGCTTTCCCTTTCGGCTCAAATCAGATCATCTGCGCCCAGACTTATAGGAGACAAGGCATGGTTCGCGCCATCATGATTCAAGGGACCGGCAGCAATGTCGGAAAATCGGTTCTGGTGGCGGGGCTGGCGCGCGCCTACACGCGCCGGGGCCTTCGGGTCGCGCCGTTCAAACCACAAAACATGTCGAACAATGCAGCCGTCACCGAAAACGGTGGCGAAATTGGCCGCGCACAAGCCCTTCAGGCCCGCGCGGCAAAGCGGGCAACACACACGGACATGAACCCTATTCTGCTCAAACCCGAGACGGATACCGGCGCGCAGATTATCGTTCAGGGGCAGCGCGCTGGCACGATGAAGGCCGGTGACTATCGCAAGGACAAATCCAAGCTACTGGGCGCAGCACTGGAAAGCTTTGACAGGCTCTGCGCCGACGCTGATCTGGTTCTGATCGAGGGCGCTGGCAGCCCGGCTGAGACCAACCTGCGCAAAGGTGACATCGCCAATATGGGATTTGCCCGTGCAGCGGACATTCCTGTTGTTCTGGTCGGGGACATCCATCGTGGCGGGGTGATTGCGCAGATCGTTGGGACTCAGGCCGTTCTGGACGAAGGCGACGTGGCGCAGATCAGGGGTTTTGCCATCAACCGTTTCAAGGGCGACGTGTCCCTGTTTGACGAAGGCCGTGATGACATCTCGGCCCGAACAGGCTGGCCCTGCCTTGGGGTTGTGCCCTGGTTTCACGACGCCTGGAAACTGCCGGCCGAAGACATGATGGACATCCGTTCCCATACAGGCGGCGCGTGCAAGGTCGTTGTGCCCCAACTGGAGCGTATGGCCAATTTCGACGATCTCGATCCGTTGTCTGCCGAGCCCGGCGTGAGCGTCGAGGTCATTCCAGGCGGACGTCCCCTGCCCGGCGATGCGGATCTGGTTCTGCTTCCCGGCAGCAAGTCCACGATCGGAGATCTGAGCTATTTTCGTGCACAGGGCTGGGATATCGACCTGTATGCACATGTTCGCCGCGGTGGACATGTCCTGGGGTTGTGCGGCGGCTATCAGATGCTGGGCAAGACCATTTCCGATCCTGATGGCGTGGACGGCCGGCCGGGCAAAGTTGATGGATTGGGGTTGCTGAACGTCGATACCGTAATGGGCGGGCAGAAACAGGTCATCCTACGTTCCGCCCATGCCCTACCAGACCGAGAACCGGTCAGCGGATACGAAATCCACATGGGCCATACCGACGGCCCGGACCGCGCCCGCGCATGGCTTGAGGTCGAAGGCAGACCAGAAGGCGCCGCCAGCAGCAACGGCCGGGTCAAGGGCAGCTATCTGCACGGAATTTTCTCGTCAGACGCATTTCGTGCCCGCTATTTGTCAACGCTGGGCGTGACGTCGGACATTGCCTACGAAGACGGGGTAGAGCAGGCGCTGGATGATCTGGCCGATCATCTGGAGCGCCACATGAATCTTGACCTGATGCTGAGCCTGGCACAGCCACCACAGCGCGGCTGAGTCTTATCCCAGATCTTTCGCGGCGAGCGCGCGCGCGATTTCCCGCCGAACCATTTTGCGCACGTTTCGCGTGATCCGCTCGCCCATCGCGCCTTGCAACTCCTGGCGGACAACTTCCGCGATCAGCTCACGCAATGTTTCTTCATCCAAATCCGTTGTCGAAACGTCTTCAACGACTTCAGTGGCACGATCGGATTCAGCCGGTCGTCCCGCCCGGATGAACTCTGCGTTTTGTATCGAAGCGGACTCGGGTTGAGGATCGTCCGTATCTTCCTGATCAGTCAGAACGACGGTCCTTGCGGCCGCAAACTCCTCTTCGACGTTCCACGGCAGGGAATGCGTCGGTGTGCCGGAATAGGCGTCTGCGCTGTCGCCATCCGGCTCCCATTGATCCTCGGTTTGCGCAATCGCCGCTTCCAGCGCTTCGATCTTGGCACTCAGGCTGATCGCGGGATCATCGGTTGAGCCGGTTTCCGCGGAATGCCCCTCGGTCGCGTCATCCGCAGTGTTGGCAGGATCACCTGCCCTGACGATGTCGCAGGCACGCAGCAGCATCGGCTTGGCCGAGTCGGCAACATCAGGAGACGGCTTGGCGGGCATGATCTCGGACTGAGCGGGTTTGCTGATGCGCAGCGCGTCCGTCAGCACCAAACGCCCCGGCTTGCGCGTTGCACCCTGTTGATCCGAGGAGGATTTACCGCGACTGTCTTCACTGACCAGACGTTTGACCGAAGACAGAACGTCTTCGATCCCTGCTTTCACGACATTATCAGACATTGTTCTCTACCGCTCTATCGTTGGATCGAGTGTAGCCAAACAATCCGAGCCCTACAACAAATAGTATTGCCGGTCAGTCCCGACGCAACGCTTTGAGGACTCGATCCAGATCCTTGCTCTGTTTGCTGACACGCGCGGGGGCTTTCTTGACCAGATTATAGTACAAAGTCGGGTCATAGATCTGAACCGCCAGGCCAAGACGTTCTGCCGTCAAAAGGCCCTGCGCCTGCAACAGCTGATACGCTGCGCGGGATCGTTCCGTTCGCGACGCCACTTCGGCCAGCTGCGCGTCCAGCAAATCCTGCTGAGCATTCAGAACGTCCAAAGTGGTCCGGGCACCCAAGGTCGCTTCTTCCCTGATGCCATCAAATGCCACCTGCGATGCGCGAACCCGTTCCGTCGATGCCCTGAGGCTGGCACTGGCTGCCTGGAACGCTGCATACCGGTCCGTAACGCCCTGTGTGATATTCTTTTGTACGTTCAGAAGATTCGCACGAGACGCATCCCGATTTGCCATAGCGCGCCGCACATTCGCGGCCAACCGGCCACCGGCGTAAATCGGCTGTGTAAAGTCCAGCGACACGGTCGCGTCGTTCACATAGTCGTTGTTGTCATAGCTTTCACGCACACCCGCATCAGCATTCAAACTGACATTCGGCCCAAGGTTGGCCCGCTGCTGCTGTACAATCAGGTCAAAAGCGCGGACCTGATGCTGCGCCGACAGAATCGCCGGGTGGTTGCGTTGCGCGAGGCTGATCGCTTCTGCCTCACTCCGTGGCAGATTGGGCAGGCTGGGTTGACCGGCCGTCCGCCCCGGCGCCTTGCCGACCGCATTGACATATTCAGCCTGCGCAATGCTCAGTTCACCACGAGCGACCGCCAGATCAGCTTGAGAACTTGCCAACTGCGCCTCTGAAAGCGCCACGTCCGTGCGCGTTACTTCGCCAACCTCGAAGCGATCATTTGATGCGCGAAGCTCTTCCGCCGAAACATCCACGTTGTTCTGGCGAATTGCGACTGTTTCTTCCTGTAGCAGCACGCCCAGGTAAGCATTTGCAGCGCGGATAAGCACCTGTTGCTCAATGTCGATTAAGGTTTGCCGGGTCGACAGAACCGTCTCCTGCGCCGATTGCTTGCCCAGAACCGAAGCGCCACCATCATACAGAAGCTGAGTTAGCCCCAGACCGGTGAAAAACCGGGACGGCTCGGTCGTTGTGACCACATTGTTGGTCCGAGACCGGGTATAATCCTGGCTGACCTGTACAGTCCAGTTGATGATTGGCCGCAATGCAGAAAGCGCGATTGCCACGTCTTCATCTGCCGCGCGCAGCAGCGCCCGGTTCTGCTCCAGCAAGCCGCTTGTATTATACGCGCCGATGAAGGCGTCTGTTATGTTGTCAGCCCACACCGGACGCCCTGGCATAACGCTGATGGCAAGTCCTGCGGTCACTGCGAATGCCCTGACCAGCTTGCCTGTCGCTGAACCACGCATACCGAAATCCTCTCAAACGAAATTACACTGCCCTGAAGGCAGTTTGCGGTCTTCTTTTCAACTAATCAAGGCGCCAGCAGAATCTATCGGCGAACTATAGCGAAAATGCACACTCCGCCGAAAAGCTCTCTAGTATCGGTGCACTGGCGTTGAACGCATCCCGCCAGCTGACCCGGCCTCCGGTCTTTCGACCGATCCGCACAGTTCCAAGATTGCCTTCAACAAACAGGCATGCAATCCGGCCATGTTCCTTGAGCTGATCCAACAGCGCGTCGGGAATCCGTTCAACACCGCCCTGCACCATGATCGCATCGTAAGGACCGTGCTCAGCCGCACCCTGATCCAAAGGACCGGCGTGGATAATGGCATTGTCCACATCGGCCTCAGCCAACAGGCTTTGCGCCTCGGACGCCAGCGAGTCGTCGCTTTCCACACCAACAACCAACTGGGCCATACGCGCGGCAACCGCAGTGGAATACCCCGTCGCCGGAGCGATATCGAGAATCATCTCGTCGTTCGAAATGTTGAGCGCATCCAGCATTTTAGCAAGCGTTCTCGGCTCGAGCATACAGCGCCCGTTGCCCAGATCGATCACACTGTCGGCATAGGCGGCCTCACGCTGTGCGTCAGGCACGAAGTTTTCGCGCGGGACGTTCAACATCGCCTCAATTATCGGGAACTTTGTAACATCCGAAGGCCGGATTTGCGTATCAACCATAGTGCGGCGCCGGGCAGCGAAATCTGTCATAGGATCTCTCGAGTCATTCCCAAAGTTACCCGGCTTTTGCCACATCCTGAAACGCCCAGCAACGGCCCTGTTGACGCAACCCCCCTACGCCCATGCGTTTGCGGTTGCGGGCTTCGGCAAATTTCAATCTCGTCGACAAAATTGCGCGCAATCCTCTGGACGCCCCTTGGGAAAGCTGCTAAAACCCCACGCACACCACGGCAAGTATTTGATTTTACTTGTAAAGGCGAGTTGGCGGAGTGGTGACGCAGCGGATTGCAAATCCGTGTACACCGGTTCGATTCCGGTACTCGCCTCCATTTACTTTCAGTCACTTAGCCCTCTCCTCTGTTTGCCCCATTGGGGCCGTTTACAATAGCGTTTACAGTTTTGTCCTCACGGCGCTGCTTTTCGCGCTCCAGTAAATCGAGGACTTCCGCACTCTCAGCAGGTGAAACGGCGGCATAATGTTCGATCACAGCGGCGGCGTAGCGAAGCGACCAGCCCATGTGATTTGCGATTTGGTTAAGGCCCAGGCCTGCACGCAAGAGTCGCGTTGCAGCCGTTCCGCGCGTATCTTGGAGCCTGAGCGTCGGATCGCTCAGCCTGTCGGTAATGCGAGCCCGGTAGCGTGCGATAGCTCGACTTGCAGACGTGGGCTTGAGCGGTTTGTTTCGATCATTGACCAACAAAACAAGCTGATCCGCCGGTGTTTCATCGATCAGTTGCCGAAGTTCAGGCGTCACAGGAATATGTGCCACACGCCCCCTCTTCTGCGTACGAACCAGAAAACGATCGATTCCATCGAAGCTTTCAAGGTTGCCCCGCGTCAATCGCACAAGATCTGCAGGCCTAAGCCCGGTTTCGCATGCGAGCGTCATCACGCGTTGCACCCAAGGCGGTGCGGCTTCTTTGAAATACCTTTGGTCGGCGTCCGTCCAAACTATCTCTGCCCGGTCTACTGTATAGATGCGGTGGAGGCGATCGCAGAAGTGCGCCGCAATCTTTCCTTCATCCCTCGCCCAATTGAGGATGCGCACCGCGACTGTGCCGGCGTAGTCATGCTGCTTTGGCGAGTCTTTCCACTTCGCCCTCCACTCGTTGAGTTCACCCCTAGACTTTGGGTTTTCCCAAAGTTTCGCGGGATCATCAGCGAACTCCGCTGCAAAGCGCAGAGCCCATTTTCGATAATCCGCTTGTGTGCGTTCGCCCTTCGGCATTGCAGTACTATCGAGAAAACCGTCCACCATCTCGGGCGTCATGTATTCTGCGGCAAACCTGAACTTTGCTTTCTCGGCAAAAGCTATAAGAAACTCAGGTTCGCGAGGCTCCTTAACGGAAGACTCCCAGAATTTCGGGCCTCCGCCACGCCAAGCGTAAAAATGAAATTTCACGCCTTCCACGGTATCGCGGCGAACACGATGCACACCCTTTGGCAAGCTACTGCGCGGCACGTCTTGCCCTCCTTTGCGCAACAAGATCAACTTTATCACTTTGCATCTCATCGACGCTTTGCAGACCCTGTGCTTGATCCAATCTTAGACGAACGAGTTTGGGATCAAAAAAATTCGGGTTCCGCCTCAACGGGATGATGTCCAGAGACCGACAGAAGTTGCGGAATGCATCGTTCGGAGCAGCAAATCCAAGCGCGGCTGCAAGATCGTTAGATGATACTAGCCTTATATCTTGAGAGCTGCTCGACACGGAAAAACTAGCCTCTTGTCTGACTTGCAGAGGCTGAAGCTTCAATGCACATGAGCGCCTCGATGTGACTGGAGGTGAGCATCATAGCTCGACCAAGTGAGTAAAACTGCCCATGCTCACGAGCCAGGCTTCGAAGAGCTCGCGCAGAAACAGAAGCGCCGGATTTCTGCAGTCTTTTACACCACTCTTCAGGTGTTGCCATATCATCGATTGCAATCAAAGCTGCATCCTCCAAACTGCGTCTAACCGCAAGTTTCTACAAGTTTTTGTGCGATACCAGTGGTAAAATACCCGCTGTTGAAGTTAAGCTCTATTTGAGCACAAGTGTGCGCAACCAAGGGTAGGACTTCTCCAATGGATCGCGACTTCAAAACCCAATTTAAGGCAAAAATTGTAGCCGAGAAGAAACGTCGAACCCGAAAACTTAACCAACACCGAAAGAGCGGGTCTTCGGATTCCTTTCCATATCTTCAGAAAGAGGATGCAAATCGACGCAAGGCAAATCGCAATCGCATCTGCGTTTCAGAAGGCCTTACCAAGTGCCGAAAGATGCGGAAACAAAGTCAGACCGAATTTGCTGAGTTTTTGGGGATATCAAGACGTGCATTGGTGAACTACGAAAACGGAACGAGGCCCGTCGGCAGTGATATTCTTGAAAAACTGCTATCAGATGAACGCATCGATCTACACAGTGTATTTGATTTAGCTCCGGAGCCAGTGCCAATTCGGGATCGACTTCAGATTGCGGAACTGACGGTTAATCTGTTAGCCGCTTGCCTCAGACAACACCCCAACGCCGATTTGAATGATCTGTTTTCTGCGGTTAAGCACCCAGTTGGTTGGTGGCCGAAGTCCACGAGAATGTCGTCACAAAACATTGAAAAGGCTGCCACAAAAATCTTAGATCTCTTGGATCAGGAGTATTTGGAGCTACACTCTGATGACAATCACACAGTACAAAACAGTGAAGCCAACATTTGATCCAACTAGCCAAAACGTCGCCGTGGCGCCACCGACAACAGCAAATCTGATTTCCGTATCAGCCTACTGCCGGAAGCCCAAACTCGCCCATCCACATCGGAGTTTTTCTCTCTAACACTGCTGTTAACTTGTGCCGCGTGCTTCTAACTCGAATACTTTGGGATACAGTAAACTTCTGGTCATCGGCGAACAACCTAACTCAGTCGTCGGGACTCATGGTGAGAATACCGGGTCTTGAAATGTGGCGAGCAAATTCTTGTGTCAACTTTGAAGCCAATTCCTCCCTCAGCCGATAGACCGCATTCCAGTTTGTAACATCTCCCCGTTTCGCGCTGAAAGTACAATTTAGGAAGACAGACAGCTTGCCCGGCACCAAGTCGTCGCCAACCAAAATACTGGGTGTCTTCCACTCCAGTCCAGATTTGCTGCTCTTCTTGGCATGGAGTTTGGCGCTATCGACTCTAGAGCCATCAGCGTTTTGGTATGGCCATTCCAAAGCTAAAAGGTAAAGCAAAGGACCATCCTTAGGCTGTGCATGGTCGCATGAAGCCCCAATCTGGACGAGCCGCAAAGCACACTTTTCCCAATCCTGTTCGTGCATTCCGAAGAAGGTGTCTTGGCGGAATTTTTCGACCGAGAGATCGAACAAATCGCTCAAAGTATTTTGCTCATTCTCAAATGGAAATTCGATAACCGCGCCTAAGTCAGTGGGTAGTATTGGCGCGCTATTGGGCGAAGTGGCTCGAGACACATGGATGGCTGTATTGATTGCGGCTTGCACTGGAATAGACGCAAATTTATCAGGGTGGGACACAATAGCGCTTTTCCAAGCGTCTCCCGCATCACCTTGTGGATCATGTTCGGTAATCCTATCCGCCAGAATAGGAACCAAAACGTGGTTGATTGCCTCTCTTGGGTTTTCTTCGGCCCGATCAATACCTGCTCCCGCCTGGGACAGCCGATAGAGCACATTTCCCAGCTCCTTGCTGAAATCATCGGAAGAACGCTTGCTCATCGGCACTAAGTTCACGATTGACCTTAGAACAGCGCCAGCGGCAACAGCGACGTCAGTCTCCCAACTCAGAAGTGCTTTCATTTGTGGGTTCTGGGAAAGCCGACTTACTATATCTTCTTGAAGTTTAACAGGATTTTTGACCCTTCCATCGTTTGTGTCAATGTACTCACCCTTCTGAAGCGCAGCAAAAAACACTGGTAAGTAACGGGCTTCATCACCTGTAAAGCGCTCGAAAAGACTGGCTTTTAAGGTCTCCAAATCTGGCTCTTCAGCCCACAAGATTAGACCATACGGGCCGCTATCGGGGCAGATAACTTTGGTGATGACATCCTGTATCGCAGTAACGGCAACCTTGTTGTCCGCGGTTCCGAAAGTCGCCCCTGTAACAAGGTTCTGATCTAGAAAAAGGATTCTTGTACCGGGCAACGCAGTCCACTCACCCACGGCCTCGTCTTCGTATAGTTTTGAGTGACAGTCTATTCGAAGCGAATCCAGTGTTTCCTTGATACCTCTCAAATGATGCTCTTTGTCGTCCACGACGACAAACTTGGAATGCAGAAACATCAATTAGTCCTTCAAATCAGCAAATTGGAGCGCAATAATCGCCCCCTCAAATTCATCAGGCACATCCGCTTCTGAAAAGTCAGGAAACACAAGCGCCCCATCGTTTAATTCCATAACCATATTTGCGTAGTAGAGCCCCATGCCCATACCTTCAGGCCTTCTTGTATAGAATGGGCGTACTAGTTCAGAGGGCGCGTCCCGGAACCCCGGTCCAGTATCAGCGATGATGACAGCTGGACCGCCTTCGAAATCCTCGTCAATGCCTATGTATAGTGCGCGTCCAGTATCGTCCTCGTTCGGCCACTTGGCCCGCATCCAATAGATCGCATTGTCGATGATGTTCGTAATCGCACCCAAGGTTAAGCCATAAGAACAAGACACTGTAACTTCGGGGGCGTCATCTTCGACAGCTGGGCAATTCAGACGTACGTTATGATGCCTGAAACGAATTTGGTTCAAGTCTCGCGCGCGTCGGATGAGTTTCCTCAAATCCACGGGCTTGCGATCCTTCTTGCGTAACAGGTCGGAGAACCCGTCGAGAAGCTTCATCATCTCTTCGACTTGAGATGCGACATTTTCCATCTCAGGATGGTTTTCCATGTTTTTGTACAGAGACCTAACTCCTTGTTCGATCTCGTGAAAAACCACGGCTAAGCTGGTCCCTGAGATACCAGTAGCCAAAAGTCGGTTCTTCATTTCAACGTATTCATGCTCTATGCGATCCAGCAGTGGATCAATCTTGCCTGAAAGGTTGTTTTTGCTGGCGATAACCCGAATCTTTGAGACCGGCTCCATAATACTGCGGACCTCGGGGTCTTGGACGTCGCCTAAGAGCTCTCTTATAGCTTTACGGTCAACTTCGCGTTCTCGTTGAAGCGGGTCGATCGCTCCCAACACTACTTGCTTAAACCGTTCGTAAGCATCATTTTCAATGAAGCCTTCACGATTAGATTTCTCAACTAGACCAGGACTTCCATCCTGATCTATCGAAACGTGCCCTACCACGATATTGCGACTAAGCCCTCTTGTTGGATTGTTAACCCGCTTCAAATCCAAGCCCAGCCAATCATTGCTTCGTTCACCATAGTCGTAAACACGTATTCCATCTCGGTAGACACGGATACCTCCGTTTTCGTCCAAGAAGTCTTTGATTAGCTTTGTCTCTCCCATCTGTTTTGCAATGCGGGGTGACAGATCAAAAACGTAAAACTCCCCAGAGACCGGCCCAATACCTTCGATTGTCGTTAGATCAGCAATCACCTTTCGCAGGGTGGTGGATTGCGCTTTACCACTGAAAAGCGGATCGTCGTCATCGGCTTCATGAGGTGGCACAAGTAGTGAAACCTCTTCTTCTTCGACTTCGCGTGCTTGACGCTGGATCCCCGGAATTCCTCTGAACAAGTAGTGGTACTCGAAGTTCTCACCATCAAACTTGAAGGTGTATTTCCAGGGCGCTCGTTTTAGCAATTCTACTGGATCAGGCAGCCGCTCTATCCATTGTGGAACATCTGGCACCTGAAGAATTGCTTTGAAGTCGTCTCTTCCGACTTGGCCGAATGGCGATGAAATGGATGTGACTTGACGATACAGACGGCGTATCTCACCTCTAGTCCATCGTTTTTCACGCAGCTCCAATATTTGTAGCTCGGTGCCGGTCTTCTCGCCCGTGAAAACCTCAGGTTCGCGCAACTCGATGTCGACTTCAGCATCAGAAAGAAACTCGTGCTCGATCATCTTATTCCAGTCAATATCGACCACGACTTCTTGTTCGCCCGCAGCGCGGGTTACCATGCGTATTTTGTTCCCAAGCTTATGCACCGACAGTCGACCTAAACCCTTGGATCCGAGAGGCAATCGGCCCTTTGCGGTTCGCTCTTTCTTAGCCAGCTGTTTTTCTTTGTGATCGTGAGCGATTACGAGCCAAATATCTTTGACTGTTTCTGGTGACATTCCAGTGCCATCATCCGAAACCCGAATAGATGGATGCCCGCTACCAATTCCAGCAATTTCGACTACGACTTCTGAAGCATCGGCATCATATGCATTTTTAACTAGTTCGAATACGGCTAGGCGGGGTGTACCAATTAATTGATCACCAAGATGTTGAAGCAGTCGAGCACGTGGCCGAAAGTGCCTATCAATTTTGGCTTGCATGGGTCTCTAATATTCCCTTTTGGGCGAAACACCCTTTTCCACAAGTACTTACGCGTTCCCTTTCCAAATAGCCAGCCGCCTTCAGTTTTGATCTCTGGGCTCAACCAGCTCGACATGGCTAACTTCAAGAGCCTGCGAAAGTTCATACAAAGTGATGATCGTAGGATTCCTTCGGCCTCGCTCCAATCCGCTTAAGTATTGCTGACTAAACCCGGAGCGAGCTTCGATGTCCTCCTGTGTCAGGCCTTTTTCCCTTCGCAATCGGGCGAAGTTTTGTCCAACTAATTTGCGCATATCCATGCGCTGGACGATTGTGGATTACATACTTTAATGTTATCAACTATAATATGTATTTGGTTAACAAGGACATGCAGTATGCACACCATCACCATTCATGCAGCAAAGGGCGGGTCCGGGCGGACGACGGCAGTTATGGCGTTGGCGTCGGGATTTCTGGCTTTGGACAAGCGTGTGATGGTGATGGATTGCACCAGTCAGACCTCCAGGGGCTCAAATTGTAAGGACCCTTCCACATTACAGACATGGCTGACTGCGATGGAGGCCTGTCGGTTACGGTCGCCTCAACTGGAATTGATTGAATGCCCAACAGACGAAAGTGTGGAAGATGCCTTAGCTGCCGCCACCATGCGCGGCTTTGACATCGTCCTGATCGACACACAGGTCTATCCTGAAGACGCCGTGTCGATGGCACTTGCGAAAGCTGATTTGATTGTTGTGCCCGCTACAGGCCCGATAGAGGCACGCTTCTCATCACAGAGCATCAATGAACGATTTGACTGCCCCGAACACATCATTGGCCTGATCACCGGCCATCGCCATGGCGCAGCCGAAGCTGCTGAGATCCGCTCGGCGTTTGGTACGCTTCCCGTATTCCACTCAGAGCTCCCTGGCTCCGAAGCGCTGGCTGAACAGATCCTGCATGGCGACGTTGCTCATTTTACCTCCATGCTGTCCTGTAAATCCGGCCAACCGGGATATGCCCGATATCGCGAGGCGCAGGCAGCCTGGTCCGAAGTAATTGCACTGACCATCGAACTTCAGTGGGCCCTGCGAGGCCTGCGCCTTGAAGCTTTCGAAGGTGACACCTCTCCCTTTTCCTACATCAGAAAGTCCGTTGCATGATCCGTTTTGCATTTGCGCTTGCTTTTTGCCTCTCGTTTGCCTCCGCTGGGTTCGCGGAAGATACCTTGACCGCTGTGCCCGCGCCTGCAGAGCGCCCATACCCCTATGAGATCCTCGGCCTTCAGCCCGGCGATCCGCTTGATGATGTTCTGGGCGTCTACGCGGAACGCAGCGACGCTGACCCCACAAGCGAGAGCGAAGTTCTGAGGATTCAATCCCCTGATGGCGCAGTGTTTGAGTTCACCTATCAGCTATATTCCCGCATTGGAGATGTCGGCATCAATGGACGCTTGGTCAAAGCCGCACAAGATCAGGTAACAGCCCGCTTGTCCTCAGATGTGATGGAACAGCGTCCCATGGCAATCTATCGCAGCATTCGCCAGCCGAGCGATGAATTGCCTGAACCGCTGGAGCTGAAAGCCCAGATCGAAGAGACCTACGGGTCGCCCTCGCGTGTTGAGATCAACGGACGCGATATGGTGCTGACCTATGCTTGGAGTTCAGATGGTTTTATTCACGACCTCGATGCGCTGGGGCCAATCAGGCACGAGGAAACGACCCGTTCCGGTGGCAAGCTCATCACTGAATATGAGTTATGCGGCTCGGCTCAGCACTACCGCAATTCCGTCGAGTACCGCTTTGAACGCCCGCGCGACAAGCTGATCAAACCGGGCTGCATCGCAACGTTCAAAGTCAGCTATCGTGGTGAACCCGGCATGACCTCCATCACCTTCTCTCTGGAAGATTATGAGCTCGGCCGGATGCACACCGAAGAGCTGGATCGCCAGATTGTCGACGCGCTGACCGGTGAGGAGGTTGAAGCCTCGGACATGGATCTGTGATTTCCCGGATAGTCAGGCGGACGCAAAGCCGCTATGAACGCTGCATGATCACAGCACGCGCAGATATCACCCTATTCTAGCGCCCGCAGAATGGCGGGCGGCTTCGAGCTGTTCGCCACGCGATGATCCCCCATCCCCGCACTGTCTCTGACGCCGCCACCAGACATGAAAGGTAGGCATTACGGAGTTAAAGACATGATCAATTGGTATACAGCAGACCCCCATTTCGGGCACGAGAATATCATCAAGTTCTGCGACCGCCCGTTTCGCTCAGTAAACCACATGGATGCAGTTCTGATGCAGAACCTCTGGGCCATGGTCGGCCCCAACGATGCGCTGTGGATCGTTGGTGACTTCGCCTTTGGGCAGAAGGCGAAGGACCGCGAATGGCTGACCAAACTGTTCTCCAAATTGCCCGGCGCGGAAAAGCATCTGATTGTTGGCAACCATGACCTGGAGCAGACACTGGCATTGCCCTGGAACAGTACCTCTCACATGGCGGAAGTTAAGGATGGCCCTGACAAACAGATGCACACCCTGTGCCACTATCCCATGATCACGTGGAACCGCGCCCGACGCGGTGCGCTCCAGATCTTCGGCCATGTGCATAAGAACTGGAAAGGGTCCAGCAACAGCGTCAATGCAGGCGTCGATGTCTGGGATTACATGCCCGTTCGGTTTGAGGATATCGCACGACGCGCCAAATCGCTGCCAGCGAACAAACACTGGCAGGACGTCGAGCACAATGCGAGGGGGTTCTGAGATGTTCCGATCTTATACCCGAGGCACCCATGCTGTGAACCTAACTAAGTTGGTCATCATGTACGATACCCCGCGTTCGAACAGAATTGATGACGAGCCCAGACTGTCGTTCGACGTCTTTTCCTTCGGCTAACTTGAGTATCGCGAACGTAGTTGGATCCCCTTGCTTGCTTAAATCAAATGTCAGGTTTGCCGTTTTCACCTCCAAATAGCTGATTTACTTTGATTGAGTATCGACCGCGACATCCTCGCCACAAAACGAATGTTCCGATCAGTAATCCTAGGAAGCGAATTCGCAATACTTACGTTCGCTATCACAGCAACTATTTGCATGGTTCGATCCTATGACCAGCCCGACAGATCAAAAACCGCGCGCATCCGTGCACCGCTGTGGTGATAGCCAACCGTACGAACGTTTGGTGGACCAGCCGTGCTTGTTGTTTCGTCATTCTCCTCCTCCGCCGCCACCATTTCATTCTCAACAATACTCGGCACCAACTTGCGGGCTTGTTCTTCGAGTGTGTCAGGATCGGCCGGCTCGAAGGCTTCGACTTCTTCGACCTGTATTTTTAGGCCGTTGAAATCGCCGAGAATCTCTTTGGGAATATTCAACAGCCAGGTCCCATCGCCGCGCGCTACGAACGCGGCTTTGACGACGACACTCCCAGCTCTGAACTTGTCGTCTTCCTTTAACCTGAAGAAACGCTTTCGGGCCTCGGGGTTCTCTCTAGTGATCGGGGCGAAATCACTCGGGCCTATGACACCGGTGTCGGCATCAAGCGGCAATAGCAGGTGGCTGTCCCGTCCGACGGCGGATACGGGAAGTGGTACAGTCTCGCGGAAAGCGCGCCCATGGGGGTCCGTCCCTTCGCGGAAGACGGTAACCTTCATACGCGGCGCGGCTTCAGCCCCATGTACCATGTCGGATGCGTCGGCCATATGCGCAATTCTCGGGTCGTCTGGAGGGTTGCACCCTACATCCGCGAACCAAGAGTCTAGGTTTTCTGGTTGGTCTTTCAAACCCAACTCCGCCTGAAGCGCATCGCTGATCCGGCGGCGATAGAATGTCGGACCGCAGAGCCGCACGCGAATGCCATTGCCTTCCTCGGGCGCAATTCGGCTGATATCGGCTATACGCTCCGGTAGGGGTTGGACGAACTGCCGGACCGGCCGCGAGCATCGGAGTTCGGGTCGCGTGTGGGGCTGATAGCGGACGAGACCAAAACGCACGAAGGTCTCGGCAGCCTCGCTGTCTTCAAGCGTTACGTCGACGTACCATGTCTCCTTTTCAGGGTCGAACCTTGGCTGATATGTCAGGAGCGACACCATCATCGGGGGCGCTCGGTCTCCGGCGTTGCTTTCGGGTGCCTCGTCATCCGACAGAGGCATCTCTACCATGGTGACAAGCTCTGCCTTCTGAGGGTCTCCGTCTTCGAGATCGAGATCGGGGAAATCGCCCGGTGCAAACAGGATTTGCTTGTGGTGATTTCCTTCACGCACCGGGTCGGCACCCCGCCGCGAAACAAAGCGGCCACCGGGACCAAGATGGCTGTCCTCGAACGGCATCGGATCATCTGCTCCGTCTACTGCAGGACAGATAATGTCGATAAGCTTGCGTTTCGTCAGGCGGTAGTGGCTAAGATCGTCGAGGTCTATCCGGCGAACCTCTTTGCCGGTTTTTGGATCGCGAAGAACAACTTTGTTCTGTTCGATCAGTCGGTTGTCTTCTGTTGAAATCTGCGGCGGCCAGAGCACGATGCCAAGGCGTTCTTCTTCGCCTGACGAAAACCACTCTCGACCGAGCGGAATGCGGATGATCGAGCGGCGGTGGTGCATCAGCTTGGTGCGGGTCTTGTCGGCCTCCTTAGGCAGATCATGGCGGAATGCCGGAAGCGGTGCGCGGGCGTCCGGTTTGGCAGGACGCTTGGTGGCTGGGAGAATGACTTCGATCTCTTCGCTGAGCCGGCACTGAGCCTCCGCCCGGAGGTCTTCTCCGGCGACAAGCTCACCGACATCGTGATGCAGGCCTTCGGAGGCCACCCAGGGGTCCCCCGCCCGCAATTGGCGATCTGCAGTGCGCATGAATTGCCCGGCGCGCGGCAAACCGTTGACCCAGACCGACATTCGGCGCGCCTTGCCATCAGGAAACAGGTGGCGTTCCGTGATGCGGACATCGCCGATATCGCCTTCTTCGAAAAGCCTGCGAAGACTGAGCTTCCGGCGGCAGGAATTGCTACTGGGACGCGGTAGGTTCTCGGCGCGCAAAAGCGTGACTTCGGCGCGATCAAAGGCAATTTGACCGCTGGGATAGACGTGGAATCCGAACAGGCTTTGAGCGTCACGAAAAGCTTCCCCTTCGTGATCTGCAGGAACGCCGGTCGGTTTGTCGACCAGCGGCCACCATCCGGCGCGTCGGAGTGCCAACGATCGACCACGGAGTCGATCATCGAAAGTTGTCGATCCGGGGAAAGCCATCCGCGCGCGCACTTCGATCGTGTCGATTTGGTTCAAATCGAGGGCCACGTCGCCGTCAAGGATCAGGTTGGTCGATCCCTTCGCCGCCACAGTGATTGGCGCGCCGTCATCGATGCAGACTGCATGCGGAATCTCTGAGATAGGCTCAAACGGTTGGTCCTTTCCGAACGCTCTATTCTCCCTCTCAACCCTCTTCCTCTCGTTCACAAGTTCGTCGAACGAGCGCGGACCGGCGGCAAGCTCGGCAGGGCGGAACGCTCGGAGGGGCTTTTCGGGGCCGTATTGCAGTGAGGCTGCGTTTGAATACGTGGCGCGCTTGAAGTGATCTGTGTTTTCTGCCGGGACGATTACGGGGGCAACCGTTGCGCGGTTATTCGCATGGATCGCGCGCAGGCAGGACACCCCGGAAATCTCGGCTATCGGATGGCGGATCATGCAACGCCGCACGGCATTTGCGAGTTCCAGAAGCGCGGGCATTGTCGGCGCACCGATGCCACCGGGACCAAAGAAAACTTGCCCTGCGCGAACTCTTTGCAAATCGGCGATAAGGTCGTCCAAAATGTCTTCGGGCAGGCAAAGATTTGCACCTGTGCACATGGCTTTCAGGCTGGACGCTACAGCATTCTCGCCACGCTGCGCGAGATGGGTGCCAAGGGTCTGGATGACCGAGAAATCACGTGCAAGTCGTTTTGCGCTTGGTAAAAGCCACATCTCGACATCGACCCACTCGTGCGGGGCAAGTGTGAGGATCAGTTCGCGGGCGGTAAACCGACCTGAGGAATTGGTGCCGTCCGAATGTGATGGATTGAAGGACCTGCGCCCACGGTATGTCATAATGTCTTCAAGAGCAGTCGGAATCTGCTCGCGATCATTTCTGCGGTTCACGGTTAATAGCACGCGACGGCGGTCAGGATAGGTATTGCCGCTGATCAGATCGATGGGCGCTATCTCTTTCGTGTCGGGTTTAGCGGTTTCGACCATCGTGAGCCAATCACCCGATCCGCCCTGCAAACGCACACGCACGACAAGGGATTCGGCAGCGGGGTCAGGATAATAAGCGCTTTTGGGAGACGATCCGGCGGCAAAGATTGCGCCATCAAGGTCCTGCCCCTCTGCCAAAGCGGTATCCGCGGGGGCATCTTCGATCTCACGTTTCGAGAAATGCTGGGTGCCATTCAGACCTTTTAAATAGCTGGTCTTTATCGCCGGGAATCCCCCACCGTTTTTTTGTTGGCGGACGAAAGTAAGGCCACCGGTTGAAGTTGGCGTTTGCCGGAGATTGTCGAACACGCCACGAGTTGGATCTTCCGGGCGGCTGGTCGTTCCAGCGGTGTTGTCAGGACTACCCATATGTGCCGCGGCACGTGCAAGCGGGATCGACGGGATCAGGATTACGCGGCGGGCGGTTGCGGGCTGCCCGCGCGACGTGAAACGTTTATCCTTGGGGTTCTTCTCGTCCGTATCGACGCTTCGAACAAGCATCATGCCAAGTTGATCCGGCCCCATTGGGCCGTTCAGACGTCGCGCATGTCCTTCCGGCATCAGCACCTGCGGGGCCCCGATTTTTGCTTGCCGCAGAGCCCGGACGAAAGGTTGCACCGTCGGCGAGGTGCAATCTTCGCTATTGGTTGCGCAGGTCTGAACAGTCGACTTCATTCGCTCGGAGGGATAGTAAAGATCGGCGCGCGTATCATGCTGCCCTGTGTCATCCGGGAATTCAACCTCATCGATCGAACGTCCGCCGGAATAAACGGCAGCCAACGCAAACCGATAGGGGCGGCCATAACGCAACCGGGGAAGCCGATAGGCGTTGCCTTCGGGGATGCTCAGTTCCCGCCCAAAGATCAATGTGTCTGGCGTAGTCATCTCGGTGCCTGGCTGGACAGAGCATTCCACCCCCATGGGGCCACCATCCCAGACTGAAACGGCCTGCTCGAACACTGCTTCGGTGTCAAGCTTGCCGCCGCCATTCGGTGCCTCGGATTTCGGCAGCATACGACCGGGCACGTTAAAGGAAGCACTCTCAAGCGCCACCCGCTCGGGCGAGCCGAAGCGGCCGACCAAGTCCGACAGGATGTCTTCGATACGTCTAGTTTCTCTCCAATCGGGGCCAGTGGTGCCAAACTTGATCGCACGCGACATCATCGGATGCCATTTCGTGCAATCATTGCCAGGTGTTCCGACATATAGGCGGTAACCCATCGTTAAATCCTCGGCGTCGAGTACGATGGCAAGCCTATCCTCGACGACACATGCAGCCTCCGGGTCGTCAGTATCGAACTTGGCGTCGCGCGCGGCCATTTTCCGAATTGCCTGGGTACAAAGACCGCGGTCCAGCAGAGTCAGTCCGACATCCTGGCGGTCACCTTCGTCCACCAGATCGGTCGGATCGCTGGCTTCGTTTACGCCAGGTGGTAGCGCCTTGGTTTCAGTGGCGGATGCCCCGGGAGTTTCTGCACGGTTCTCTGTAGCCGATTGCTGGCCGACTTCCTGTTCTGTCTCGACATTTGACTGTTCGATGCTGCGACGCTGGAGTTCCAGCTCCATGGCCGTCCGAATGTCGAGGCTGGTGATATCGAACCGTGGCGTGTTGGTATCTGCGGCACTACCAGAGCCAAAGCCCATGACCATCAATCCCCCATATTGGCGTGCGGTGTTCTGGGCAGGTGCACCTTGGCCAGCAGATCGACAGTCCGCCTCTTCACGCGAAGCGGGCCAGAAGTGATAGCAATTCTCGCGCTCGGGTTCGGTTACGCGAAGCAACGTCCAGGGGCGCGGCAGGACGGACTCAACTTCATTCCCAAGCGTGTTAGCATTGAGATTTACGGAGAGATGAGCATATTCTCCCATCTCATCCAACGTTGCCTTGTGCTCGTCGTTGAGATCGAGTTCGAGGTCGATTGCAAGCATGGTTGCGCGCGCCAGCGTCGGAGTGGATTGTAGCGTGAAAAAGCTGCGTTGAGCAGCTTCTAGGCTCTTGTCGACTTTTTCACCTTGCGTCTGCTTGTCTTCATCGATCTTGGTTCGATATTGCTGCCAGTTGGCATAGCGGGCGGCGGCAGTATTGTCGTCGAAATCGTCTTCGCCATTAGCGACGGTGGCGGGCGTGACCATCGTACCGGCCCATTCCGGACCATTAGCGGTGACGCATTGATCTGAAATCACGACGTTCTTGGCTTTGTTGTAAAGAGTCACAGAGCCTTCCCGGTCGGTCTTGAGATCTTCGAACAAGGCGGTGCGCTCGGCGATACGGCGTCGACGGCGCAACTCGGCGATCAGACCTTCGTTGGTAAGAAGGATGCGTTCGACATCTTTCGGCAGAAAGAGGCGACGTCCGCCGGGAAAGTTCTCGGGGTCCAGATTCGGAAGGATCGGAAGCCCATCGGAAAGACGCTTGCAGTAGGTGGCAAACGTCTCATTTACTTCGCGCGGCGGTTGTTTGATTATCTCATTGGCAAGTTCCTGATACTCTTCGTCGATGTTGTTCTTGATATCAGCGTCTTTCAGCACTTTGACAGATCGCTCAGATGACCGGCGCTTCAACGGATTAGGTGCGCGCTCAACGGCCTCCTTGCAGGCCGCCTTCAGAGACTCTGCAAGCGCGACTGCGCGTTGACCTTCCAAGGAAACGGCGAGGTCCGCATGACGGATGTCGAGGGCCGCCACAACATTCATCGTCTTTGCCTGACCGGCCGCTTCAGACGGCGCGACCTGACCGTCGGCCCCGTAAAGGGATGCGTCAGGCACCTTGTTCGCTGTTTCGACTGCGTTGTCTTCCCCCATCCCGTTGGACGTTACGGAGTTACTTCCAAGCGTTCGGGCGATACTTTCGCCGAGTAACTTCCACCTGTCGGCGCCGATGACGACATTGTCGCGGGCACCGTTTTCGTCGGCGATATCGTATTTCCAAAGAGAACCGACCCAGATGTCGCAAAGCGCCTGCAGGTCGCGCTCTGACGAGATATTTGCAATACTTGGCGCAGTGAATTTCAGCGCCCTGACGTCCCCATCACAGACCTTGCCCGAGCCGTGGCCAGACGGAACAGTAACGATCAAACCCTCGACACCGCCTTTCAAAAGCTCGTGCACTTTCGCAGGCCACTGGTCGAGGCGCACGCCCTCGGTTTTGGTATTCGACGACAGGATCTGAGGGGTAAGAAGAAGCGTCGCGCGCAGTTTGCTATCATCACATTGCTCAAGCGCGCAGCCGGTTTCGCTGGAAGGTCGGCGCGCAACTCCGTTCGGCACGATGCGTGCGTGGATGCGGACGCGTGGCATCGCGGCTGCGTTTGATTTTTCGGTCTTTGGGTCAGATCGCATTAGAACAGGTTCCCTGCCGGTTCGTCGGTGAAGTATTTGGCATAACCCCGCCAGTCGCGAGCCTGGCACGCGGTGCGGGTGTCGACACGCGGCACCTGATTGCTGAGTTTCTGAAGCGTGCCTGTGTTGAAGTTTAGATCAGCGACGCGGATACCGGCGCGTCCAAAAGGCATGTTGCGCAGGCTTGCCCCTTGCTGGCCATTGAAGCCTTTGGCCTCGCGTTTGAACATCACCACTGAGTATTCGAAATCGGCCAGCCCCATCGAGAAGGAGAACGAAAAAATCGCCTCTCCGCTCATGTTGCCGTTCACCATGCCCAGCCGCACCGAAAGCGCCGCTGCGAAGGAAAAGATCCAAATCTGCGCGGTACCGCCAACAAAGAAAGTGGCGCTGAGCTCGGTGAGTTTCTGACCGTTGTCGGCAATCGACTGGCGGATGTAGAACCCGGCCATCAATCGCCCCTGTCCGGTCAACGGTCCAAATGCAAAGACCGCCGAGCCGCCGAACTCGAAGGATGCCTCAAATCCCAGGATACCATTGGCATTGGCCTCGATCGCGAAAAATCCGGATCCACCGTAAGGCGTGTAGGTGATGGTGAAGGGGCTCATGCGGGTTGAAAGCGATGCTTTAAACCGCGCGTCCTTGTCTTCAAATGGAAGAATCGCCGAGGTCGCAAGCCCGACATTGGAAATCGCCATCGCGCCGACAGAGAAATCACCGAGGTTGAGGATGTAGCCTGCCTCGACCCCAAGCGGCGAGAACTGTGGCTCGAGGAAGAAACCCGAATTGCCTTTCGGGCTGAGGAAGCTCTGGAATTGCTGAACGAACTCCAACATCGGTCCGATCTCGTAATCGGAATACGAGATATCGAAATTCATCTTTTTACCGGTTTCAGCTGTGAACGTGGCACCATTAAACTTCAACGTCAGCGCGTCGAAAGCGTCGCCGACGAGCTTGACATCAAAGGCGTCGAGCCGGCCAACGGTGCGGGCGTGAACGGATGCCTTGTCAAATCCGAGATCGATTTTAATGCCTGCCTCGATGGACAGTTTCGAGCCGGAACCCGGCGCGAATATCCCAGCGGTCGCCTGTCGGACCTTGTCCCCAAGCTCGACGCCGTAGCCATAGCTCATGTCAATTTGCGTGGGCACAAGGCTGAGTATGTAATCTTCGACCTGACCGCGCAGATCATTGAAATCGATGGCCGCAAAAAGATCGCCTTTGAGGAACTCGGCGACGATGTTCTCGATATTGCTTGCGATTTCCACCGGCGTTGGGCGTAGGACTTTCCACTCCTTGAGAAATGCCTGAAGGAAGGTATAAACCGGGTCCTCTTTGTTGATGGTGAGCCTCGGCGCACCTTCCGTCCCAAGAAACGTCAGCCAAGCGACGTCGCCCGCTAACCGATCATTGCCGCCATCAAGTTCTTTATCCCCACCTGGCTGGTAAGGTTCGAATTTCGGTGGATCATCGCGCAGCAATCGGCCGTCAGGCGGCACGAACAGTATGTTGTCGGCGCCCAGTGCAGTCAGTGTCTCGTCCTCTGCAATTCTGTTTCGGAACTCCAGGAGCTGTTGATAAATTCCAACAAGGCTGTTTCGCCCTTGCTCGCCAGTGAATTTGCCGCCGATAGGCGCAAGTTCTGGAAACGGAATAGGGATTTCGGTGGTCAAGATGGTCGTGATGGCGTCGTTCGCGAGCGTCACGACATCGCTGCTGACCTTCGTAAACAAGGCAGCGCCATGGTCGGCGAGGTCGTCCAATGCCTCTGTCAGGCGATCTTCGATTGCGTTCAGGACATTGATATTCGCAAGGCCCTGTTCCGTGGGTGATTGAAAAAACTTGAGAAGGTCGGTTGTTGGTCTTCCAACCGGTTCGATCTTCACTTCCGCCAGTGCCTTGCCCTTGTCATCGGCGGTCTGCACTTGTTCGAGGGCTGTGCGTACGGCGCCGAGCCACTCAATGTATTCGTCGAGCAATCCAAGAATCTCGGTGACAGCGCCATTGATGTCAGCACCCAAAAGGGCTTCGAGTTGCACAATGAGCGCGGGCCTTGCCTGATCGGCACCCCGCCGCAGCATGGCCCTTGCACTTTCCAGCAACCGCGCGAGTTCGTCTGTATACGTCAGAAGAAGCGTGACGACCTGACCGGTGTAAGCGTTGGCTTGTTCTGTAAGCCTGGTTTGCAGAGCCTTCAGGCTTTGGATTTGCGTATTCGCCGCATTCTCAATGTCGCTGCCGAAATCGGCGAGATTGATGACCGACAGGTAGGCATTTGCCGAGTCCTCCGCGACGGCAGCCGCCGCACCGACAACAGACGCGGTTTGGACCGTCGGGTTGTTCACCAGGCTTTCAACAGCTGCGAAGATGTCGTTGGCGCGTTCTATCAAACGCATCATGAGCGTGCGTCGTTCATCGATCATCAAGCGGAAATCGCGGTGAAGATCATCCAGACCGGCGAGCTCGCCGATATTCTCCGGTTTGCAATCAAAATTCGCAAGTTTGTCGAATTGGCCGGCAAACCGAGCGGTTCGTGCGGCGTCGGCTTTGACATCCGCGACGATCGCTGCCAGGGATTGAGCTATGCTGTTGAGATCATTGAATGCCGCATCGACATTACCTGCATGTCCGGCAACGGTTTCCCGTGCCGATGCCAGCGTATTCAGAGCGGCTTCCGATCCAAGATCGGCAACTTTGGTATGGATCGGCCCGCCGGGATTCAATTGCGTTTGGACGCTAGCGATCTCGTCATTTGCGTTCTTGACTTCGACGAGAAGAGCGCTGACCCGCGCCTGATAGCTATCAATCTGGGTTGATAATTGCGCGTGTATGCCGTCCTCTCCGGGATAAATCGCCGCGGCCACTTCCTTGAATGGTTCCAGCGTTTCCTTGCAGAGCCGCTCGAAGCCGGTCATCGGTCCGAAGTGCAGTTCAGCAAGCCTGACGAGGGCGTCGAAAGTCCTGTCAAAGTCGCCTGCCTCAATGCCGGCGACGGCCTGACGCACATAGCGTTCGGTGTTTTTGAAGAGGTTCCACTCGTCGCTGAAGCCTGTTTTTATCCAACGCTTCAGAGCGTTTCGCACCTCAGCCTCGTTATCGCCCTCGAATCCGGCAAGAAGATTGCGATACTCGTCCAATGCAGTCTTTGCTTGCCCTTGGGCCGGTTCGGGTAGTGCCGCAATCGCGCTTTGGAACGCCGTACTGTTGACCCGTTCAATTGCCAGTGACCGGATCTGCTGTGCCATCGTCAGATCATCGCCGAGCCAGCCCCTGACACTCTCCAGTGCATTCCGCAACCTGTCGTCGAGCGTTCGGATGAAATCCGCCCTAGTCTGATCTAGCAAGTCTTCAAGAGAGGATTGCCCACGATCCTTGATGAGCAAGATTATCATCAGTCGCAAAACGTCGCGTGCTTTGTCCGCAGTCGGATAAAGATCGTTCCACAGGTCTTGATCCACACCTGCGGGTTTTGGCGGCACCGCGATGATCGCGAGGAACTCGGGGCCACCGGTTTCCGGGATCAAAGTTGTTACAAGCTTTTGTGCGAAACCTTCGACCTCTGGGGGAAGTGTGTCAGTTTGACCTGAGACGTAAAGCGCAATCTTGGCGAATGGTGCTATGACGTCTTTGTCGTCCAAAAAGCTGCTTGCCAGTTCTAGAACCAGTTCGGCGCGACGTTCCTGCAAAACATTGATGAGTTCAAGGATGCCTTCGATCCCGCCGCGCAGCCCCGCTTCGATGCGATGGCCGGGGTCGGACGCGGCCCGGAACAGTGCATCAAGGAAGCGGCGACCGGCTGCGAAAACCTCGCTGACCGCGAGCGTGAATGCGATGGCGTCGGCGGCGCCGATAGCGCGGGCGAGCGCGGCGTCAAAGGCGACAAGCGTGCAATGGAGGTCCGGAAAAATCTTTGCGAACGAAATATCGCCCAGAAACTTTGCAGGCACTTTGCCGGCGAAACTCGCGATGTCGCGGTCCAGTTTATTCCAGCCTTCGCGAATGTCGTGTACCGCCTCGGCAAGCGGAACGATCACCGTTGTGCGAACCAGATCGACCGTCTCATCCAAGGCCGAAAGCGCATCGCCAACCGCATCGTCAACCTGTCCGATGGCTGATTGCACTTCCTTTGCACCGTATTTGGCGTTCTCGGCGAGCTCGGGCATGCCGCTTGATGGTGGGTCAAGTTTCTCGATGAACTCAAAAAGTTGCTTTATGCTGACGAGGCCAAGGATCTTGGCGTTGCCATCGACAATATCGCTGTAGAGTTTCTGGGCGTCCTTGATCGTCTGCTCGATATTCGGATCGATAAGCACCGGCGTCGCCTTGGTGCAGAGCGACGGCAAATTCTCGGCCTTTGGTGCCTGCCCGTTCTCGGGCGTTGCTGGCACCAGTTTTTCGCCGATATCAAACGCCTTTGCGACGGACAACAGCCGGTCGCAGGCGAGAGGAATGGTCGGATCAAGCCGATCTGACCATGTCAGAACACCCCGGCTGCGCGACAACCCGACCACATGTCCAGAGGGGCGATAGATACCACCCGCGTTGTCACCCTTGTCGCCCATGGTCAGCTTGAGCTGGTCAACTAAGGCGAGATAGGTTTCAGCAACATTGCCTTCGACAGCATACTGAACCGGCCCGTTTGCGTTGGTGGAGGCCGGAAGACCGAATTCGACGAAATGCGCATCCGGCATGGCGCGCAGGAACCGGTTGTCCTTAACCTGCCCGGCACGCGCACCCGACAGCGGCCTTCCGATCAAGCGCTCGGCCTGGCGGACGCGGATTCGGCAGCATTCGAGTGCGGGGTAGAATGGCGGTTGATCAGCGCCTTGCAGAACCGGGTCGCTTCGGAAGATCGTTTCCTGCCGGGACCAGACACGGGCAGTCACTGTATCTTCGGGCTGCGACACGGTCCCTGACAAGCCGGTTGCACAAAGTGTCCAAAGCTGTGTTTCGGCGCTCGCACTCCCCGCCTCTTTTTCCGCAGCATAGCGCCTTTTGCCTCCACCCATATCAAGCGTACGGACATGAGTGATCGGGTCGAAGTCCTTTTGGTTATCGCTTGCCGACAGCGGGTCGGGTGTTGGTAAATCATTGTAGTAGGCTGCCAGCAGCTCCAATGTCTGGCGGTCGTTGGCCGCAACGTTGTCGACGAAGATCAGCGGCATGTCTGTCAAAGTACCGTCGAGGTCGAGTTCGAAACGGATATTGGCGTCGGGTAGCTTCGCTGTCCTCGGCCAGAAGACGAGCCCCTTTGCGCCTTGCGCCATCTGAATACGCCCGCCCGGCAGGGTAATCGCACCGTTGGTATCTCGGATAGGATCGTCCGACGGATCGACGATATCGGGTGTTTGGGTCGTCAGGTTTTTCAGCCTTTCGACCGGGAAACGGCGGCCCTGGGCGGGTTGCTTCAATGCCGGGAACAGTTTCTCGGCTTTCCCGACACGGATAAAGAGCCGCTGACGCAGGGCGGCACGGATCGCACCGGTGATGTCGATAAAGAACTCGCGTTCAGTGACCTGCACCAGCGAGGCACGTTGACCGATGGGCCAAAGGAACCCTTTGTAGACGATCTCGCAATGCACGTCTCGCCCGAGGTTTGTCCATTGCTGCCAACTCTCGACCGACGCGGCGTCGAATAAGGCCTCGCCATGACTGTCAAAGGCAGCGGCAAAAGGCTCGAAACTGCTGGCGTGGCGGAGAGTGCCGCCAATGGGCGTCAGCGACAATTCGATGGTCTGAAGCGTGCGTGGCTCGTAAAGCGCGCTGCCGTGTTCCACGTCGGCAAGGCGATAGCGCTGTTCGGGTTCGGATTGCCCCGCATCGGCGATAAGCTGGCCGTTGGGCTTGCGACGCCCCAAAACGGGAAGGCCCCATACAGAACTGAGAAGGACCAGTTCGTGGCGCGCATAAGCATCAATGGCACCGCGAAACTTCATATCGCGCGCTTTGATGGCGGCGAGGCGTGCTTTTTCCCCCGATAGGTAGGCATAGAGCCTAGAAATCGCAGGCTGCGTGGGCAGCGGGTTTTCTAGGTTCTGCGTACCGAGGGCACGGGTCTGGGTCTCATGCGCTCCAAGATGCCACGGGGCGACGGGCCCACGCGGCGGTGCGCTTGCACCAGGAAAGCGTCCCCCCTCGGCGCTCGCAGGATAGACTTGGCCAGCGTTTGCATCGGATTGGAAGTTCTTGCGCTGGACCCGCGCCGCAAACACGTCGGGGCGCAAGTCGGGTGAGTGCACGGCACGTAGATTTGGGTCCACTTCGTCCACCAGGAAATCCGCCGACCATAGCGGCACGTATGGTTGGTGACCGAAGGTCGAAAGCGGGCGGCACCCCGAGTTTTTGTTCACCTTGCTATCGTCTTTAACGGAGCAATATATACCATCGGGGATTTTGCCGGTCCGCGTGATAACCACGGCGTTCTGATCTGGCGACAACGTCAATCGCGCGGGGATTTCGATGGCCGTTTCTCGCAAGTGCGGAGGGTCTTTCAGAGATCTGGCGACTTCTCCCAAGCGCGTGCCAGAGGTAACGAACGGACCTGAGCTGAACTCAAGAAGGTCTAAACGTGCGCCCTGCGACAGGTCGAGGCGGCGGCGGGAAGCAAGGTCCATCCGTCCCGCTTCGCTTGGGCGATACACGGCCTGGGCACGGCGAACGACCGAGAGCTCAAAGTCGGAAAACCGCGTCAGACCCTCCAGGGTGAAGTCTAGCCGTTCCCTTACCTCCTCGGCCAACGCGTCTGTTGGGACATCGAGCGTTTCGACCCTGTTGCGTGCGACCGAGATTCCATCCCGGCACCGAACGCGGAACGCTAAACGCGAGGGGTTCGAGATGCGGCCACGGGCGGGTATATCGACGGGTTCTTTGCCCTTGAGCGCTTCAATAAACCTCGTCCTTGCGGCATCGCGATCTTTTTGGAGCGACTCAACGGTCAGTCCAATCTGGCTCATCCAGCGCGGGAAATCGTTTTGGCCGTCCGTAATACCTAGCGCATCGACGCTTACGATTTCAATCCGCTGCGGCGCCAGATCTGCAATATTCTGGCCCGCGCCTTTCAGGGTACGATCCAGAACCATGTCGCGATAAACGGTGCGGAACAGTTGGTAGCTCGGGTACAACGTTTCGAGGCGCTGCTCTAGCGCAAGTGCGCCTTCGAAAGTCTGATGCGCTTGCTTTATACGTCGCATCTCATGCGTCAGTGCGGCATGTTGGAGTGCATTGGCTTCTACATGGAGCGCTTTCGCCGCGTCCCGCACCCCTTCGAGGAGCCGATTTGCCTGATCCTCGAGCTGATCCCGGAAGGATTGACGCCAGGCTTTCCGCGCAACGCGCATCACGTCAGGGTCAAGCGCGTAGGGTCCGATGTAGACATGCTGATCCGCTGGTGCACCCGGCAAGTTTGCCAATCCGGCGGCGAAGCTTGCGGTCAGAGCTGCGAAAGGGCGCGGGGTCATTTTTCCTCCGGCCGGTTTTCCCTTGTCCTTCGCCAAAGCGGTGGATTCCTCGGCCGCGATTTTTGCTGAATTCAACGCAGTCCGAAATTTCTCGCGCGGATCATCCAGTTTGAAGATGCCCAGAAGATCGACGACCTGTTGCCGGTCATTGGGATCAAGCACCCATCCATTGCCCTGCTCTTCCGCTGTCAGAAAGACCCGTTCTGTAGTGAATTTGACCCCCTCCGTCGTCCCGTTTCGCGCGACTGTCATGATCGCGTGCTTTTCGTCGCTCCCTGAGGGTGCCTCGAAGATCACATCGGGCAGTTCCTGAAGATTAGGTCGAAAAAATGCCTCCTCGAACAAATGCTGGCCGGGAAACTCGACAACCAGAACCGGGCGACTGTCACGAACGTCGTGGCTGCCATCAAGTTCACGGTCAGTCGTGATCCGGCAGGAGGCATTGCGGCGCACCAGTTCGGTGCGATCGCGTTGCATCGAAAGGGCGAGGTCCCCAAAGCGGAAGGTCAAGCCAAGCAGGTTATCCGATTTCGCGGCGACAAGCGCGGCGTCTGACAAATCGAATTGCGCGATCTCCGCAGCGTCTTTCGGTGCTGCAAGGCGGATATAGCTGGTTTGCGGCGGCGGCAGTTCGCCCGGAGCAAAAAGCAATGTAAGCGAAGTAGGCGCAAAGGTCAGCCGGTTGAAATCGGCGCCCGGTAGTGTGACGGCAGCTTCGCGCAACACGCCATTGATTTCGATCCAGTCGGTCCGTGGGCGCCGCCGTGGGACGAATGGTCCATTTTTGCGCCGGCCCCAGGAAAAGACCGCCTGAACCTGGTCGCCGTGGCGTTGGCGAAACGGATCATCTGCCGCAGCTTCAGCATCTCCGTTCAAGACGGTGTCTTCCGGTGCTGGCCCACGAAATCCGATCGGACCGATGGCGCACTCGACCCGCCAGTGTTTACTCGCAGGGCCGGTGAAGTCGGCACCAAATCCAATATTACCGACACATTCGGCATAATCGAAATCGTTCATGCGGGCGGGTGCGTCCACCCGTTCCATCAACCGCCCACGAAGCTTGTTGAAGGGCCCGGCGGCCGCTTTTGCCGAGCCGACAACCTGAACCCGCGCCCAATCGGTCAGAAGCGAAGCTTCGGCGCGCAATTGACCGGGTTTGATCTTACCTGCCTCTATTTGCGTGGGTTCCAAGATGCGAAACCGCACCTTGCTGGTGCGGCGGGCGTCAGGATCGATATAGAGTGTCAGCCCCGGTGCTTCCCCCCTGCCCTTAAAGGCCAACGGCGCATCGCCCGGCGCGACGTCGGACCAGCCTACAAGTTCGAATGCTTCATTCGCGGCCGAAGGACCCGCACGCTCCTGCACATCAGGTCCATCATCTTCAGCCGGGTTTTCCGGTTGCGCAGGAGGGTCCTCAAGGGGTTCGCCGCCAACCGGCAGCCACCGCATAAGGAAATTCGAAAGCTGAAGTTCGGGCGCCAAAGCGTTGAGAAAAACGCCGTCTCGGGCGACACGCCATGTTCCGAACTGGTCGAAGGACAACAAAACATTGCGGCCTGCGTCCCTGTCTTCGTAACCGACCTGTCCGTTGAAGACGAGCTTGAGGGTAGATGTGATCCGGCCCGCATCGACGAGCAACTCAAAACCAAGAGGCGTTTCCTCTTTGGTCCTGCGCGTCGGGGCTTGATCGATCCAGCGGTCGAGCCGCAGAAACTCTCCTACCTTTGCGGTGGCGTCATACCCTTCCGCCGGTTCCAACTCGAACCAGCGCTTTGAGGTGGGCGCGCTTCGCAACGACCAGATGTCTGTTGCCACGCGGATGGTGTAAACCCTTCGCATTGGCACGTCATCAACGGTAAGCTTCTTCAACCGCGTCTTAATGACCTCTCCAACCAGTTCCGGATGCTGCTGCATATCCTCGAAGAGCTGACGTCCTTCGGTATCCAGTTCCAGATGCTCGTCAAAGATGAAACGGACCGTACGATCGGAAACCCGTCCATACGAAACATCGTGCAGCGAGACGGTATAGCGTCGGCGACCACTCTTTAAGACCTGATTGCGAAACCGGACTTTCGTGAGGGGCCCAAATCGATCCGTTTCGATACTCCAGGTCGGCCCGCTTATCTGCTCATCGTCAAGCGTTTCATTGCCGTTCTTATCAATAACAGCGCGCGATCGCCGTACTGCACTTACACCCAATCGCGACCAGAATGCGCGACGATCCCGCGACAGCCCGCTCTGAATAGCAACCTTGAGCAATCCTCCGGCATCGGAAATACCGAGATCTACGTGCTCCGGCTCAAGCATGGCTTGGTTGAATAAGAATTCAGCTTGAGCCGCGATTGGAACGGACATGGCAGCGCCAATAAACCCTCGCCGCGTTAGTTTGGCATCTGCTAATTTGCCAACTACCGAAATCGAATCATCGCTTCCACCAATAGACAATGCCTACCTCAAAAATTGATGCTGGAAATAGCTTGAGAGTAGTTGCCAACTGCCGCAGCTGTCAATTTTGTTTGTTTTTGGCGGTGAGCTGGGATGATTTTTATAGTATTTCTTCCTTATATCAGCTTCCCTCGGGCGCTTTTTCGTAACCTCCAAAGATACATTTGACGCATCTTGTGAATGGGCTGCAATCAATCAAAAGTCGTTCTCAAGTATACAGAAATCGTATGGCAACTTGAGGAGCAATCAAAAAACTAAATCTCCAAAAGTCCGGGAGGCCAACGGTCTTCCCATCAGCAATCGCACTCACAGCGCTCGTCGTTTATTGGCTATGAGCCCTGATCCTAGCGCAAAGAAGAAGCAAATAGCTGGAACTAAAAATGTCCAAATTTCTTGATTTGAAAGGTGTTCTGGACCTATCGTCGTAGGTGTGGGGTGAAACTATGCTGCGCTTTTTTTATGAAAACATGGTTTTCAATCGGGTCAGGCGGACTCAAAAAATGATGCGCCTTGGTCTAGGCCTTTTAACATATTCTTGGGCTATTTTTTCGGCTTCCTTGATTTGGGCGGAGGACATACCAGTGATCGACCTGTCCCAGGTCGAGAGTAAGGAAACGGTTGATCGTAGAGAAGACTTGTCTCCCCAAGCTTGGCGAATGGCAGTGTTTTTCGCGCGTGATACAAGTATCACCGATTTATCTATCGGGCACGCCTATGTAGCTCTTTTGACATTTCGAGAAGACACGGAGTCATTCGTTACGGACGGTGTTTTTGGTCTTTATCCCGACAAGGACGAAAAATTCAGTCTTGGTAAAATGCCTGGAGGGATTGATTTAAGACCATTGGATGAGAGACCGGATTCGGCGCTACTTGTCTGGATAAATCCCGCCCAGCACCAAGCTATTGAAGAAATTGCCCAGAAATTTGAGAAAGCTGGCGAGTACCAACTTCTTCTGAATGACTGCGTGTCATTGATGTCGGAAGTGGCGACTGCAGCAGGTTTAACGAAATCGCCAATTACTCTACACCCGTGGGCCTATGTAAACGACCTGATGTTTTTGAATAACTAATTGGGATTTATGCGCCGATACAATAATCTGCCAGCCCGTTTTTGCTATTTTGTTGAGAGTGTTGCACTGAACTAATCAGAACCAAAGTATTGAGTAAATTGAAGTCATCCCACTTTTTTAAGAGCTAGATATTTCATTTCTTGGGGGCATGATCGTTGAGGTCTAAGACAGCTAAAACCGTTTCCATACTGACAGAGTCGATCGAAAAAGGCGAACAGACGCGTAGGGCGTATCTTGGATCAGCCCTCGTCGTGCCCGTCGTCGCGCAAACCGGCCACCTTGGCGCGAATGAGCAGCTACAACTTGAAGATGTTGATCTCGGTATCTCGCATGCGGACGGCTTGCTCAAAGCTGCCATACAGCGTGGGCCGTCGCGGGAACGGCGAACGTTCTGGATGCGGCTGGGGTCTTCGACCGCTCCCATTAGGCCGATGAATTCAGCTAAATTCACAAAGACACATAGAAAGGAAGGAGTTATGAAAAAGTTTGCGACAGCTGTTACGGCCGCTGCCCTCCTGTTCGGAGCGGGGTCGGCTTTTGCTCAAGTGGTGATAACTGGACATGGCGTGTTCGCTGATTGCGATGCTGCATGGAAGTACCGCGACGGACCGCTCGTCGAAATGCTCGATGCCGAATTCGCCAACTATGACGCGGATGTGGAACAGCGCATCCAGAACACTATCGCGCTCTTTGAGCAACACCGCGCGGCGGCCGAGGCCGCTTACGCGGCAGCTGACGCTGACCAGCAGAAACGGATCGCGCTTACCATCGGCAAATGGCTATTCCTTGAGGCAGTCAGCAACCTCAGCACGAATTCACTGCCAAAGGAGGTGAAGGACGCTTACAGCGAAGCACAGCTCAAAGTCTTCCAGCAAGTCATCGATTCCAGCAATGGCCTTAAGGTCGAGGTCGCCGCGTCTATCGCCACAGGCAATCCGCCGGACAACATCCTTTCAGATCAAGCTGCGGACCTCATGCTTGGCATCTTGGGCAAATACTTTGGTCCAGTAGGTCAGTTTCTGACAGGGGCTGCAAAGGCCGGTGTCGACAGCGCGGTGCATTACTGGGAAACCCAGCCAATCAAGGATGTCGCGGAGCAGGAGGCTGCAATATTCGCTGCGGCCATCACGAAAATGCACGTCCGGTCGAAGGCTGAAAAGATCGCAGGGATTAATGTCGTGAAAAATGAGATCGACGCCACGTGCGGGTAGGAAAACGGGAATCCGTTGATACTCTCTCAAAGAATTCACAAGGCGACCTCTTCGAAATTGCGATACAAAGTGCTTAAGCCTGAGTGTTTGATCCGAAATTGGCTTCTTCGCTTTAACAGCGGTTTATTACTGTCAGCCTTCTCCATTTTGATGCCCGGGTCGTAGTAGGCACTGCCCGCCGCAATGGCTTTCAGCAACAAAAGAACATCTGTTTCCTCGCAAAGCTGAACCACACCACCATACTTATAGAACGGTGGTGGTGATTTCATAATTGATGGCACATACGCAGCTTTGGCATGCTTGCGGTTCCAGTGGGCCATGATGTCCCTGAATGACCAAGTTGCGCCTAGTTCTCCGTATTTATCAACGAGCACGATACAGCCGTCTAAGTCTTCAATTTTTCCTTTCGCGGCATCAAACCCCTCAAGTCTCAGCGCCAAACCGGTATCCGGGTGATGTTCCTTGGTGTTGGTATACACCCCACCGAAGTTTATCCGCCCCTCTTTTCCGCTTTTGTCGGGATAACCAAAACGCCGCAGGAATGCTTCAACACCGGCATCACGGTAGAAGCCTCCTGTTGGCTCAGGCGTCATCAGCGTGACGGGAGATTTAGCTATGTACCTCTCGAAATCTCTCACACCGTATTGCTTGAGCTCCCAACCCAAAAAATCTGGTTCAGCGTAACCATTTGGAGAAATACCCAATTTGGCTTCAAGCGTGTAACCGCCGCCATTTCTGGCGCTATAAGGTTCTGGTTGTCCGGATTTTCCAATTTTGCACGATGCGATCCACTCTTCATCATAAATGTTCTTCAGAGCCGCCAACAAGGCAGCTCGGGTGTCCTGCGCGCCAGACCTTAGTTGTGTCAGTTCTAGGAATACGCCACTGGTCGAGAGTACCCCCGCGAGCTCACTTAGCCTAATTGCAGCAGGGTGATCCCGACCAAAGACATCGCCCAACACTCTTCCGTCGTCGCAGATTCCCAAGATCAGCACTCGGCCCTCTGCTCGACTAGTCATGAGTAAGTTGGGACCGTTTTTTGTTCCGCGCAAGAAACCGGACATCCGAACCTCTGGATACTTAGGATAAAGTATCAACTGAGCATCTGGAGCCGACTCTGGTTTTCCAGAAGTTACCCAAAAAAAGTTCACTGGTGCTTTTGCACGATCACGCACGGACCCTGCCACATGAGTTACATCATCTTTGATGCTCCCATGAGGAATAATGTTCAGGGCACCAAAGCCTCCTCCGAGATACACTTGGTTCTTTGAATTGTCATTTGCAGCAAGCGGTTTAGCGTAAAATCTTACCGCGCCGAAACTACTCAGCATTTCTATGAAACTACTCAGTGGGCACGTCATAGGGATTCGACTTCATTTTGAGGAGATAAAATATCGAAGAGCCGAAAATCGGCTCTATCAACAGTCAACTGTAATCGTCTTCCAGAGTTGAATGATCCGCTTTGTGCTCGTCGAGGCGCATCTCTACCACGGTGAACGCCCTTCGTTTCTGCTATACCTCGAAATGAAGCCGGCGTGACCTCTGCAAAGAGTAAAGGCTTTCTATAGAGAGCTTGCAGATCGGTTCCAAAGAACTCGTCTGGTGAAGTCATCCGCGATTCCAAAACCAGGTACAGGTAGCGAATACCTGCAGCAAAAGCATCAACAACTGTCTTCCCATGAGACTTCGTATCGAGTCCAAAGTGTTGCCCGGGACGGCTTCGTGGCTTAGCGAAGGGCTCAGGATCGCTCAGAGCATCCAACGGAAATGGTTCTAAGTCCTTGCCACTCCGCCAAGGGCGGAAATTGCGCATAGGATACTTCCGCTTAAACTCCACTATGCTTAACCCATTGTCTTCGCTGTAGAACACTGCGTCCAAATCGCGAATGTTTGAAACAATTTCAGCCTTCATCAAGCAGTTCATCGCAGCTCGGCTGGCAAAGCCACCGGCAAGCACTGCCTCATCAATCACGTGAAGATACTTCATCACACGATTTTCGACTTTGCTTTCGGATTCGGAGCAATAGTCTTTGAACTTCACATTCGCGCGTTCGCAACCAGCCTGCAGCCAATTCTCGGAGTTATGCATTGCCCGAAAGGATCGTCCATCAAACTCAAAGAGTCCTGTTTTCCAACCTTTGCTACTGACGTGCTCAATAAATTTCTGATCAACCGAATTCAGACCATTTCTGACATCTTTCAAAGCAACTGGTTTTCCGTCGCGCTCGCCGGTGATCCAGCCAGTTGTAAAGCCTGCGGAAGGCTTTCTCGCTATCATCGCAGGACAGATAAACTCTTCAAAATGCAGCTCAAACAGCAAGCTTCGGAGACGAAGATCCGTGTCCATGCGAAGCAACAGGTTAATTAGTTGTTTTCGATCAATATTCATTAGGAATTACTGTCGTTTTTTCGTCAGAGGACAACCAAAACGACAAGGAGTCAATTACCCTTATTAAGGGAACGTGTTCGCGCCCTTTCAACGCGCACTCCCACACAACACCTACCCTCCAGCCCAAGTTCAGTATCTCAGCCTCCACACGCCGGTCACGCTCTTGATTTCCAGTAATCTTGGCCCGCCAGAACTCTTGACGAGTAGCGGGCCAGCGAAACAAAGGGCAGTTGTGTCCATGCCAGAAACAGCCATGCACAAAAATTACGGCCCTGTGCTTCTTGAAGACTAGATCAGGTTTCCCGGGCAAGGAGGAGGAGTGCAGCCTGTAACGAAAACCTCGCGCATGTAGCGCCTTTCGTATCACCAACTCAGGCTTCGTGTCCCTGCTTTTGATAGCTGCCATGTTCCTTCGGCGCGTAGCTTTGTCGTGAACATCAGCCAACTTTCTTGAGCGATGCTGAACGGTTCATAACGTCAAAAACATGAGGTGCCATGAGATTTGCCACCTCCGCAAACACTGGAACTGCCACCGAGTTACCGAACTGCTTATATGCTTGAGTATCAGAAACTGGGATACGGAAATCTTCGGGATATCCCATAAGACGTGCGCACTCTCGTGGCGTTAAACGGCGAGGGTTGTTACCTTCTCCACGACTTACGAGGATCTCTGAACCGTCTTTATAGTAGCGAGCGGACAGCGTTCTGGAGATGCTATCCCCATCAACCATGCCAAAACCAAAACCATTACCTTTGGCCTTATGTTTCGCCGCATATCCCTGCAAATACGCCCAGAGTTTATCAGTAAGAGTATATTTGGAGTTCACCTTTGCGTCGATGCCGATAGTAAAATGTCCTTCAGCAGACTCCGTGCCATCTTCTGGGTGCAAGATATCGCGCATGCGTCGACGCCCATATTCAGGCAAATACAAATCATCGAAGGAAAAGTCTGTTTTCTCTCGAAAACCAACCATGACAATTCGTTCACGGTGCTGCGGAACGTAGTGGCCAGCGTCAATGATCCGAGTATCGAGCGTGTAGCCAAGCTCTTCAGTCAGCTTCCTTTTGATGACATCGAAAGTCCTGCCTTTGTCATGGCTCTTTAGATTTTTCACGTTCTCCAGCATGAAAGCCGCCGGCCGGTGATGCATCAGTATCCGCAGTACATCGAAGAACAACGTTCCTTGGGTCTCATCTGCGAAACCATGCGCTCTTCCTAGCGCATTCTTTTTGGAAACACCTGCGATAGAGAACGGTTGGCAGGGAAACCCGGCAACTAGTACGTCGTGCTCTGGTATGTCTTCTGCGTTGACTTCCTGAATGTCTCCAACAACGGGCCGGTTGTCCGGAAAGTTTGCCAGATAGGTTTGTTGTGCGAAACGATCCCATTCTGAGGTAAACACGCAACGGCCGCCTGCACTCTCCATAGCCTTCCGAAGACCGCCGATTCCAGCGAACAGGTCGATAAAAGCAAATGATCCCTCGAGGTTCACCTGTCGGTTTTCGATTTCAAGCTCAAGAAGACGGATCACGCTGTCTCGCGGGGTTTCTTCACCGCGCTTCCATCGATAGATATGTCCTTCAGAATACCCAAGTCGCTTGGCTGCTTCAGCTACACTGTAGCCAGCCTTCGTCAATAGCTGAGAAAAGTCCTGCACGTGTCACCTCTGGGTATTTTTTTGACACTATGTGGTTAAAATCCCCCTAGCTCAAGAACAAAAGCAGTATATTTGACCAGATTGACGGATCTCTTAGCAACAATCTACAGCTAAACTTCTCCCTGTTGGACACGGCCAGGGAATGAATGGGCGATCGAAGGAGCGGCGGCCTGATCCACCTTTGGAATCCCCAGACTAGATGGGTGGTCCGTCTTCGGAAAACAAAGGCACTTCTGAACTAACCCTTTTCTGCTCCAATCGGCCAGCCTCATAAGCACTTTTTACTAAATTTCGAAACTTAGGCGGCAAAACAGACCTCAGAACTCTCGAAATCAATTGAATTATCTGGCTCTGCCGAATGACCTCTGCCCTCAAACTCTCATTCTCTTTTTTTAACTCGACAAATTTTCGTGCGTCATCGGAAAGCAAGGCGTGGGTTATGGCATCGGCATCCGCCTTCGCGCCTTCAAAAACGCGATCCATCATCGCCTCGGCATCTCTCCGCGCAACCTCTTCGATGTGCTTAGACGCCAAGATCGCCTCGTTTGATGCACGTTCGCCTGCCTTCTCGATTAGCTTAGATGCTGTTTTCTGAAGAGTGGTGTCTCCGAACTGGTCTAATTTCTCATCATCAAGTTGGCGATCAACCTCAGCTCGGAGTTTTTGTGCTTCCTGCTGTGCCGCGTATTCCTCGGGCGAGAGGCAGTCAGGGTCATTGCCTCGCTTTCTTTTGCCTCGCTCAGCCCACTTGATGTGGGCGCTGTCCTGAAGATGTTCGTGCCAGGCGTCCTGCAAAGCGCGCCCTTGAAACTTACCGCTGTCGTTCCAGATCATCACTGGTTTGCCAGACTTGTCCAACACGGTAACCATATCGCCTGTTTTGCTATCTCGTTTGCGTTTTTCTCGCTTTTGGTACCGTCTCCGGGCATTCTCCTTGCTGAACTTTGACAAGCTGACCCATTGTGTGACACCCGCTTTCGTGTGTTTTTCATAGCGTGGCGCGAAAAAGACATCGACGCCATGCCGACCAACTTCATCACGATCAAGGCGCGCGTGGAACACTGCATTCCCACCGTAGGTCAGGTTGATGAATTCCACCGCTTGTCGAAGCATTATTCGCTCCCACTTTGCGTCCAACTCCAGGTCAGTTGGGTATTGAAGAAACGCGTGAAGAAACTCTTTCTTGGCGGCCTTGCTCTTGCGCGCTCCTGCTATGTGGGATTGGAGCGCATCCCAAATGGTGAAGTTGGTATCAGCTGGCCTCGGGCGAATGAAACGATCAATGCAAAGGAGACGATCTTTCCGAGACCGGTTTGCTCGAGTTTCCCGGTCCGGATCGGGTGCCTCAAGTGCGGCATACGGAGAATAGATTAGCGGCGGCACGTCTCGCACTCGCCGTTTAGCTCCCGCATAATCCAGACGTTCTTCGTGGCTTTGCATCGCGGTCGCATATGCCAGATCACCGGACTTTACTCTTGCCGCACCCGACTTCCCCATAATGATCGCTCCGTTTCGGTTACTCTTTTTCAAAAAAGAGTAACCCGCTTACCCTTTTTTCATCCCGCCTGTGGCGTCTTCAAAAAGAGCGGTCGAGGGTATCCCTTCGAACCCACTCCGGCTCCGCCTGCGCAGATCGTTTCGATCTTTGCCAGCCGCCCACAAGGCGGCGCAAAATCCTTCTTCCTCCTGCCTCATGGTGGGCGATATCCAGATGAGTTTTGCCATGGTTGACCAATGAAATTTGCCGTTGTCTTGAGGGCGTGTATTGAGGACATCAAACCAGTCCAACATCCTCAACGTCAGCTTGCGGGCCTACGGAACGCCGAAATAACGAACATCGCCAGGACCAACAGCGCCACATAGCTGGTTGTGATGGACCAAAGGATGATGATGGTTGAAGCAAGATAGAATTCGATACCAACGTTGCTGCCTAGAATACCATCTACGGCATAGCTCAGCAGAAAACCCCAAGTCAGCAAAGACAGGACGAGCGCCCAAGCTGCACCGAGATACCGCCGACCAAGCCGCTCGAGCCATCCCCTCTTCATTGTGGTGAACGGGCGAAAGAACGTGGTTGCCATATCGAACAGCAGGTTATCGAGAAACGTGGTCATTGCGCGACCTCCTCGACAAGCCAACCGGCATCACCTTTGAAGACATGCCCGCGAATATCCTTGATGCCTGCCTGCACCACAAAGCCATCATCGCGGAGCAGGTCGAAATTGTAGATGCACAAATAACCAATATTGGTTGGATGCTCCTCACATGAAGTCAGCTCCACGTTCCTGGCCCGCATCTTCAACGAGAGCTGCAAGCCAGTAGGCATGTCTTCGATTGACCCATACTGAGCCAGTGCGGCAGCTTTGTCGGCCTCGATCCCGTTCAAATAGCCTTGCTCAATATCTGCAGCAGTTGGGCTGTCAGCTTTGCATCCGGCCAGAGCCAACAATGCCAACATAATAATGACCGTCCTTATCATTGTCGGTTTCCTTTCGATTTTGGACCTTTGAGGAGGCGCTGCGCACCTTGGCCGCCTCCGGCCTTGGTCACGCGGCCCACGGCAGCTGCTTGATTACTGATGATCCGTGTGGGTGCGGCGGTACCAACCACGTTGGATTCAAGGTTCATGGTGTTGGCTCTTTCTGTGAGCATCCCGGCGAGGGAAAGCACACGATCACCGAGCTCTGTAATCAGGCTGGACGCCACAATGACCAGGTAGAGCGTCACCAGAACGTACATACAGACCAGGCCCACCAGAATGATCACAGTGAACCAGGACCCACCCGCCGTCATGAAACCCAGGAAGCCCGAGAACAGCAGGAACAGGAAATCCATCCCGATCCGCATGATGATCAGGCTGGCAATGAAACCCAGGATAATGAACAGTGGTCTCAGAGCCGCTCCAAGGATCGAGGTCAAAATGCCTGCCGCCGGGCCAATCAATGTTCCGTCTCGGGCGGGCGCAAAATATGCGAGAACTGCCAGAGGTGCTGCGAACAGAATTTCAATGACCGTCAGCAGCCAGGACAGAACGGCGGCGAAGAAATACACGAGCGGGATCGCCGGAATGATCGCGATCAAGACGAAACCGAAGATCAGCAGCGCCCACCCGACTGGGTAAAGCAGATACTCGGCGACATATCCGAGACCCTTTGCAAGCCCCCCAAACATCGAAACACCATCCGCAACAGCACCGGCGGCAATCATAGTGCCGCCCACGGCCGAGATCTGTTTGCCTACCGTGATCACGTCCGCCATCGGATCAAGGTAGGTCGCGGTGTCGCCGCCATCTGTGACTGTGAAGACTTCAAGTAAAACTTGGTACAGACGATAGAACCACCCGCTGGTTTCGCTATTCCCAGCGTCAATCACTGTTGCAGTCGCACCGGGTTCATAGGTGCCCAGCTCGGTCACGAAGCCTTCGAATTGCTCAAGGTATCCGAAGTCATCGTTAACCTTCTGGAACATGGCGGCATCGACGGAGCCTGTCATTCGCGACAACAGCCCGCCAAAGTAGTCGTTAATGCCATTGTCGAAATTGGTGTAAATCTGAAGCTCGGCTGCGGTTCCAGTGGATGTGTAAGCAGCCATGGTAATGCCGCGATGCCAGCTCAACGCGAACGGCCAGCCGAGAGTGTCCACTTCATCTAGCAGATCGGCGTGAAGCGCCTCGTACTCGGTGTTCGACAAGCCTCCAGATGTGATGCCGGCCATGTAGTTGGCAAAAGCGTTCGAAACTGCGTCATCCATCAAGGTTTGGATGGCGTCTCGGTCGCGCTCTCCGGCGAAAATCAAATCTGCGATCTGGGATGCCACAGGCAGCAGATTGCCGGTGATGGCACCGTCAGCTGCTTGGTATCGATTGAGCAGAACACCTGAACCAACTCGCGTTGCGAAGTCGGCACTGCTTTCGCCATCGGCAGTTGCAATGTACTCGACCTGGTGCGAAACGCTGGCGCAGAGATTGTCGGCGCGGCCATAAGACCCGCCCTCATCTGAGTAATAGATCTGACGTTCCAAGTGCGTGTATTCAGTCGAGTTTATGCCCAGAAAACCTGTCCGCGCAACGCCATAACTGCCAGCATCTACAACGCGCTGAGTCGTCCCTGCTGGCCTTTGTGCAAGGACCGCAAGACGATCCATTTGGCGTTGGCAAAGTTCGCCGTGGGCAAGCGCATAAAGCGTATTCGCGAACTGCTGGTTGATCAGGTAGTCGGTTTCCGAAAGCGGCGCACTTGCAGCGAGGACAGGCTCGTCCCGCAGCGCACCATCAGCAACAGTACGCCACGCCACGTCGCCCAGGGCCGATCCTTGAACGCTCAGCCAGATCAGAGCGAGCTGCGCCACTGTCAGCCCGCCTTGGATGGGAACGAACGCGATTGCCCCCACAAGAATGCGAACGATAGTGTACTTTGTGTCCGACTGGTTGCCGAAGGTTTTGCCATCGGCGGCGGTGTCGAAGACAAGCACGTAAGTCGTATAGCTGCCGACGATCAGAGCAAGCAAAAGGCACGCCGTATTGAAGATCGAAATCAAGTCTGTGAGCAGCGTTACATCTGTCAAAGACCCACCTTCACCGGACACAAATTCCACCACGCCACCAAAAACACGCGTCAGAAGATCCACCGCATAATCGTTATCTGAAAGATTGAAGAGATCACTGAACTCCATGGTGCCTCCGTGGTGCTTCAAACACCGCTGCTCGATGGTATTGGGGGAGGTGTTCGTAGCCTGCTTCCAACACTCTCGATGCAGTGCTTCGAGGAAGTGGCCCGGCAACGATCAAGAGTGGCGCTTGTGCTTTGAATTCTGGCAGGGATCCGTCGCTACAGCGACGGGTGTCAATGAACAGCACATCAGTCGAGATTTCATTGGCGATTTCATCGACCACCACCACATTTCTGCGTTGATTTAGCCGAAACGTCTCACGTGCTAGGCTCAAACGCCTCGCATCTGGATCAGTGCAGAAAATCTGACGCGTGCATGGCGCAAGATATGCGGCTCTAAGCCCCAAGCTGCAGCCCAGTTCAGCTACGGTCTTTCCTTGCCATAGCTCAGAAAGCCAATTGTTTTCTGTCAGTTCCTCGCCAAAGTTCAACTCCGTTACCAATTCTGGATGAGATTTGGCCGCTGCGGGGACTTTCAAACCTTCAGGAAACGCGAACGAACAGCCCTTAATTTGATTGGTGTTCATAATCCGGCTCCCTGAATCAGTTGCGGCCTAGAATTGTGATTGTGCTGACCACGCCGCCTCTCGGGATCACCAGGCGTTGGCCACCCATACTGGTGCGCTAACGACCACCGGATGTATCCTCGGACCATTGATTGATCTTCATTGTTGGTGGGCACCCATCGGCGCGGCATTAGGTAGCCGTGATCACTCCCATCACTACCGTGGATCGACAAACCGTGAAGCGGGGGAAAGCCGTTGTCGCTCAACCACTGATCCCAGGCCACAGTCTTCTCAGCATCGTCAGCTCTGACGACAACGAGCGTGCGTACCGGGCACTGTCGCGGCGGGCCGGATTGCCCCTGATCAGGCAAATCCGGCGCGCAAGCGCCTTTTTCTTTTGTTTTTTCTTGCTCTTTTTTTGGCGGACATTTCTGTCCGGGCTCTGAGGTCAGATTTGTCCGGGTTTTCGGACAAGAATGTCCGCCTTTGGCGGTTGGAAGGCGGACAATATTGTCCGGCTTTTTTTCCTCTTCTTGTTCGCGTAGTTCTTGAGCTGCGAGATGCGTTGCTTTGGTAGGGACGTATTCTGTCGAATGCCTGAGACCATTCCCGCGCTTAATATCGAACCACTTGCCGTCGAGTTCTTTAATCAAGCGCTGGATGGTCTTTTCGCTTTTTAGGCCAAGGTCTTCGCATACCTGCGAATGAGACGGCCAAGCCTTCCCTTCGTTCGGTCCTGCTTCCTTGTTGCAGCGCCAAACCGCCAAATAAGTCGCAAACTGGAATGCGCGCGGACTGAGCTCTGAATCGAGCAACAACAACCGTAACCACTGGAGCTGAACATCTTTGAATGGACGGAGCCTTTTCATGTTGCATCCGCCCGGAAACCGTTTACCGTTTCCTTGTAAGTCGTTGATTTCTCGTCGTGAACAAACGGGGTCCGTTTACAGTAAAACCGTTGAAAAACAGACCTCACTGGCGGATTGCAAATCCGTGTACACCGGTTCGATTCCGGTACTCGCCTCCAGTACCTCCAATGACTTGCGGTACTTTTTCCCTCCTCGAGGTTCAATATCCAACCAACTATTGGATTTTTCGTGTTGCGATCTGGTTCTGTTCCATCCGACTGCGAGCATTCTTGGCATATGCCGCCAGCTTGCGTTCAGGCAACACCTCGCCGTACTTCCTTGGCATCTTCATCTCGAAATGTTCAGAATTGGTGACCTGAACCATTGTTCCGGCCCTTTCAGATGTATACCATTCTTGTAGTCAGATTGCGATCAGGGACGGCCAAGCAGGCCCTTTAAGCGGTTCAGGCAGCGGCAGAATGGTGCCGCAAACAAAGCTGTCGGATTGTCTGTCTTCCATGGCTGGAATTGACCTGCCATTACCTGTGCTGCTTCGACTTGGTTGGAACGGCATCGCACCCGCTCGAAACGTGCAGGCTGCCTCATGCAATTTGTCCAATCCTTCTTTCTGACGTGTTCGTCAAACGGGGTTCCCGAAAGCATTGCTCAAACAACAGCCCTTGAGCAATATTATGTCTCACCATCGCCGAAAAACGAAACTTCATGACAACTCGGGAAGGATGAACTAGGACTCTAACAAAGAAAAAGTTCTGGACGTATTGTGGAACACATTGCCTTTACCTTCGAGATGGGGGTCGTTTGCACCCTGCTGGCTTTCACCGTTTTTCTGTTCGTTTCCGAGATCATAAGGATCGACCTTTCCGCCATATTGGTTCTGGTTCTCATAGGCTTGCTCAGCTACGCGCCCGGGCTGGGAAATCTGGCGGATGTCACCCTTCTGTTCGACGGCTTCGCATCCAATGCCGTCATCTCGATCATTGCGGTCATGATCGTCGGGGCCGGTCTGGACAAGACGGGGATCATGAACAAGGTGGCTGCCGTCATCCTCAAATACGGCGGCAAATCCGAAGGCAGGGTTGTACCAATCATTTCCGGCACCGTTGGCGTCATATCCTCGTTCATGCAGAATGTCGGCGCCGCTGCTCTGTTTCTGCCGGTTGTCAGCCGAATTTCCACACGGTCGGGCATACCACTGTCGCGCCTGCTCATGCCGATGGGATTCTGCGCCATTTTGGGCGGCACCATGACGATGGTGGGGTCGTCTCCTCTTATCCTGCTGAACGATCTGATCCTGACGGCAAATGACAGTCTGCCGGCCTCTCAGAAAATGGAGCCCTTCGGCCTGTTCTCGGTCACGCCGATCGGTGCGGTTCTGATCCTGACGGGAATTGGTTACTTTCTGCTGTTGGGACGTTGGGTTTTGCCCGAGGCTGAAGGGCCTGACAATACGGGTACCGGACAAGGGACACAGGAATACCTGCAAAGGGTCTATGGCCTCAAAGCCGATGTGTTCGAAGTCGTGGTGCCCGAGGACAGCCCTTTGGTCGGCGAGATTCTGGCCGACATCAACCACGAAAACCACCTGTACATCATTTCCACCTTCTATCGCGGCAAAACCTCGATGGTTCAGGTTTTGACAGCGGAAATTGCAGCGCCGTGTCGGCTGGCCATCGTCGGCCGCCGTTGGGAGGTCGAGAAGTTCGCCGAGAAATACGGGCTGACCGTTCTTCCGGATTTGGACATTTTCGTCGAAGAGTTCGCCCCAACCAATGCAGGCGTGGCCGAGGTGGTCATCACGCCCGACAGCAAGCTGATCGGCAAATGCCCCCGCGAGCTTTTGTTTCGCAAGACCTACGGGATGTCGCTGCTGGCCATTCACCGCGGCGAAGAGACGCTGAGCCATGTCGAGACCGAGGATCACGAATCCACTCAGATCGGGCTCGAAAAGTTTCAGGCGGGCGACATGCTTGTGGCGCATACCAGATGGGACAACCTGATGCGGATCAAACGAGATCCGGATTTCGTCGTTGTGACGACGGACTTTCCTCAGGACGAGTTGAGGCCGCAAAAAGTCGGCTGGGCCCTGGCATTCTTCGCCATTTCGCTGTCGTTGATCCTGTTCACGGACGTCCGGCTTTCACTCTGTCTTCTTACCGGCGCGGTGGGCATGATGCTGACCCGTGTGCTCAGCGTGGACGAGGCGTACCGCGCGGTCGGATGGAACACCGTATTCCTGCTCGCTTGCCTTATACCTTTGGGACAAGCCGTGCAGAACACAGGCACGGCCGCGTGGATCGCCCAGCAGATCATGATAATTCTGGACGGCTGGCCGCTCTGGTCGTTGCAAACCGGCATCGCCATTCTGGCGACGGCCTTTTCTTTGGTCATGTCCAATGTGGGGGCCACAGTTCTGCTGGTGCCTCTGGCGGTATCGATTGCGGTGGCGGCGGGTGGAAACCCGGCCGTCTTTGCCCTGACGGTCGCCATATCGACCTCGAACAGCTTCATCATCCCAACCCATCAGGTAAACGCGTTGATCATGGGTCCGGCCGGATACAAGGTGATGGATTTCGTCCGCTCCGGCGGAATAATGACAGCGCTGTTTCTGGTCGTCTCGCTGCTCATGATAAACGTCATCTATTAGCGCAAGAGGGTCCGGGGTGTTCGGTGGTCTTTTCCCATCATCTGGAAAGGTTCAGTCTAGGCACCCGTTCACTATAGTCTACGCCCCTTGCTGAGATACCGTTCGTCGCCCGGCCCATCTCGGGCTGGAGCCCGGCACACCATGCCGCCCATCGACGCCCACAGGTCGCTTTCCATGCCTCTGCATCATTGTTGCGCGCGACTCGCTTGACAAGCAGGCCAGCGGTGCCGCATGTCCCTTTCGTTGGTGTCGGTGAGAGCCGATGAAAAGGGAATGCGTCAACGGTCTTGCCGCCAAACGCAGCCGCCCCCGCGACCGTGAACGGAGAGGATGCCCAATGCCACTGGCCCGAAAGCCGGGAAGGCGGGACATCCGACAGAGGCCCGCCTCTGGCATCCGCAAGCCGGGAGACCTGCCAACAACCGAAGTTGAAACCGGGCGGGGTGTTCCGGTGTCGGGTCCATGACCAATCGTGGCCCGCATGAAACCCCGTCCCCCGCGAAGAGGATTTGGGGGGATGAGAGACATGACCGAGACCGCACCAGTCGAGTTGCTGGTCTGTACCACCTGCCGTCGCGGCCTGCCTGTCGAAGATGATGCGCAACGCCCGGGCGCTTTGTTGCACAAGGCCCTGGAACAGGCAGACCTGCCCGACGGTGTCACCCTGAAAGCCGTTGAATGCCTGTCAAACTGTGATCAAGGCTGTTCGATCGTGTTGCGCGGGCCGGGCCGCTGGACCTTCGTGTATGAAAACCTGAACGAAACAGATCATGTCGACGTCATCGTCGACGGCGCGACCAAGTATCTGGCCACGGAAGATGGTTTGGTGAAATGGCGCGAACGCCCCGAACATTTTCGCAAGAACTGTGCCTCGCGCATTCCCCCGATTGGAGCCTGACATGTCGAACCTCGAAAAACTCCCCGTCACAGTGATCACCGGCTTTCTGGGCTCGGGCAAGACCACTTTGGTGCGTCACCTGATGCAGAACCCACAGGGCAAGCGCCTTGCTGTCGTGGTCAACGAGTTCGGCGATGTAGGCGTCGATGGCGACATCCTGAAATCCTGCGCCATTCCTGATTGCCCGGCGGAAAACATCATGGAACTGGCCAATGGCTGCATCTGCTGCACCGTGGCAGATGATTTCATTCCCACCATCGAGGCCCTGATGGCGTTGGAGCCGCGCCCGGATCATATCCTGATCGAAACCAGCGGTCTGGCCCTGCCGAAACCGCTGCTCAAGGCATTCGACTGGCCTGACATCCGCTCGAAGATCACCGTCGACGGCGTGATCGCCTTGGCCGATGCCGAGGCTGTGGCCGCAGGCCGTTTCGCGCCCAATGTCGAAGCGGTGGACGCCCAGCGCATGGCCGATGACTCGATCGACCACGAAACGCCCCTGTCCGAGGTGTTCGAGGATCAGATCTCGTGCGCCGACATCATCCTGCTGACCAAGCCCGACCTCGCCGGCCCCGAAGGCGTGGCCAAAGCGCGCGAGATCATCGCCGCCGAGGCGCCGCGCCCCCTGCCCGTCGTCGAAGTGGCCGAAGGTGCCGTGGACGTGCGCGTTGTGCTGGGTCTGGAAGCCGCCGCCGAGGATGACATGGACGCCCGCCCCTCGCATCACGACGGCCATCACGATCACGAGCATGACGATTTCGAAAGCATCATCGTCGAGCTGCCCGAGCAGACCGATCCGACCCAACTGGTCGCCAATATCGAACGCCTCGCCAATGAACTGAACATCCTGCGCGTCAAAGGGTATGCCGCCGTTCAGGGCAAACCCATGCGCCTGCTGGTTCAGGCGGTAGGTGCCCGCGTGCGTCACCAGTATGACCGCCCGTGGGAACCCGGTGAAGACCGTCGTTCGCGTCTGGTCGTCATCGCCGAGCATGACGATATCAAAGAGGCGGAAATCCGCGAAATCCTCGTGGGTGTGCGTGAGGCTGCCGAGTAAGACACATGCACGTCGTCTTCCGCGAAAGCCACGGGCTCGAGGAAACCGAGACCCCAACCGATCTGGGCCAGAGCCCGGCGGATCTGGTGGTGCTGTCCTTTTCGGACAGCGATCTGGGGGCTTTCGCGGCTGGCTGGCATCGCGGCGGCGGACCGGAAGGGCGAATGCCGACCCTGCGGCTGGCGAATTTGACGGCGTTGAAACACCCGTTGTCGGTCGATACCTATGTCGAGCAGACGCTGGAGGGCGCCAAGGGCATTCTGATCCGGCTGATCGGCGGCGTCCCCTACTGGCCTTATGGGTTGCAGCAGGTTCTGGCGCTGGCGCAGGCCAAGGGCATCGCGCTGGCGGTGCTGCCCGCTGACGGGCGCGAGGATACGCGGCTGGATGACTATTCCACCCTGCCGGTCTCGACCCTGCGACGTCTGGCGCATCTGTGCGATACCGGCGGCGAGGTCGCGGCACAGGCGGCGCTGGCACAGATGGCTTTGGCGGCGGGGCTTTATGCCGGTCCGGTGATGGGCGCCAAGACCTTGCCCGAATGTGGTACGTGGTGTCCGGATCGCGGCGTAATCCCGGTGGAAACCGCATTCGAAAGCAAGGCCAAACGAATCCTCGTCACCTTTTACCGCGCTTACCTGACCTCGGCAGACACCGCCCCGATCGCCGTCCTGATCCGCAGCCTGCGCGCCCGTGGATTCCAGGCGGTGGGCCTGTTTGCCCCGTCTCTCAAGGCGCCTGTGGCCGCCGACTGGTTGCGGGAACATGTTGTTGCGCTGAACCCATCGGCCATTGTCAACGCCACTTCGTTTTCAGGAAAAGGCGCGTCGGGAACGTCGCCTCTGGACGCGGCAGGCGTGCCGGTGTTTCAGGTCGCTCTCGCCACCTCCCGCCGCAAAGCCTGGGCCGAGGCGGAACGCGGATTGTCCCCGGCCGATCTTGCCATGCATGTGGTACTGCCCGAGGTGGATGGACGGATCTCGGCGGGAATCGCGTCTTTCAAGGAACCCGGCAAACGCGATCCGCATCTGGAATACGCGCGCTTTGCACATCGGCCCGAACCGGACCGGATCGAAGCGATCATCGACCGTGTATCGGGCTGGCTTGCATTGAACGACAAACCCAAGGCAGATCAGATTCCTGCGTTGGTCCTGTCCACCTATCCCGGCAAAGACTGGCAGATGGCCCATGCGGTTGGCCTCGACGCGCTGGCCTCGGCCGAGGCGATGCTGTCCGATCTTGACGAAGAAGGCTATGACATCGCGACAGGCGAGCCGATTGCCGACACTCTTCTGGACGCACGGATTTCGTGGTCGCTCGGGGATTATCAGGATGCGCTTGCGGAATTGCCCGAGACCCTGCGCGCTGATCTGCCCACCGTTTGGGGCGCGCCCGAAGATGATCCGGCCTGTGCCAATGGGGCCTTCCATTTCAACGCGCTTCGGCGCGGCAAGGCGCTGGTCGCGCTGCAACCCGAACGCGGCACGCCCGAGTTGCGGGATGACGACTATCATGACCTCTCGCGCACCCCGCGCCACGGTTATGTCGCCTTCTATCTGTGGCTGCGCAAAGGGTTGGGTGCCGATGCGCTGATCCATATCGGCGCGCATGGAACGCTGGAATGGTTGCCCGGAAAATCGGTCGCCTTGTCTGCCGATTGTTGGCCCGAGGCGCTGATCGGCGATCTGCCGGTGATCTACCCGTTTATCGTGAACGACCCGGGCGAGGCCGCGCAAGCCAAGCGCCGGATCGGAGCCGTCACGCTGGGCCACATCCCGCCCCCGATGAAGGAAAGCGGCACGCCGGATCGGATGGTGCGGCTTGAATCGCTGCTGGATGAGTTTTCCAACGCCGACGGGCTTGACCCCAAACGCCGCGACCGCTTGCAGGAAGATATCCGAGATGAGGCGCAGGCGATAGGGCTGGAAAGCGATCTCGGCCTCGATCAGGCAACCTGCACCGCCGAGGCCATCACCCGCATCGACCGCTTTGTCTGTGACATCAAGGAAAGCCAGTTTGGCGACGGGCTGCACATCTTCGGGCGTGTGCCCGAAGTGACGGGCAGTTTCGATCCGGCTCCTTCGGCCCACGCCGAACGCGACGCGCTGATCAAAGCACTCGAAGGCAAGCGGATTGATGCCGGGCCTTCAGGGTCCCCCTATCGTGGCCGGTCAGATGTTCTGCCCACCGGGCGGAACCTTTACACCACCGATCCGCGGTCGGTTCCGACCCGTGCGGCCTATGCTCAGGGTGTGAAACTGGCCGAAGAACTGGTGCGGCGCCATCTTCAGGAAGAAGGCGATTACCCGAAGGGGCTGATCGTCGATCTGTGGGGGTCAGCCACCATGCGCACGGCGGGCGAGGAATTCGCCATGGCCCTGCACCTGCTGGGCGTCAAACCCGTGTGGGACAAAGGGTCCGAGAGGGTTTCCGGCATCGAGGTTCTGCCGATTACCGACCTGAGCCGCCCGCGCCTGGACGTGACCCTGCGGGTTTCGGGCCTGTTCCGGGATGTTTTCCCGACGCTGTCCGCCTTGTTTGGCCAAGCGGTTCGCGCATTGGCCGCGCGCGATGAGGCAAGGGATTGGAACCCCTATGCCGGGCAGGAGCCGGCAGCGCGGGTCTATGGACCTGCGCCCGGAAGCTATGGCGTCAATATGACCGAACTTTCCGAAGTGTATACCGACGAGGCCCGTGCGCAGGCCGGTGAAGCGTGGCTTGAGGCCAGCTCTTTTGCATTGGAAGGCGAACACATCTCGCAGGACAAGGACGGCATCACCCAACGCGTTGCAAATGCGGACAGCTTTGTCCACTTGCAGGACCTGACCGAAACCGATCTTCTTCTGGCCAACGATTATGCCACACACGAGGCGGGTTTTGCCGCCGCCAAGAAGATCGCCGGCGGAACCGCGCAGCTTTACCATCTGGACAATACCAACCCCGAAAATCCGCGTGCCCGTACTTTGCGCGAAGAAATCAGCCGAGTCGTCCACGCCCGTGCCGCCAACCCCGGCTGGATCGCCGGGATGCAACGCCATGGTTTCCGGGGGGCGGCTGAAATCGCGGCAACGCTGGATCATATGGCTTCTTTCGCGCATCTGTCTGGCACGGTCGCACCACATCTTTTTGACCTCTACCACGATGCCACTCTGGGCAACGAAGAGGTCGACGCGTTCCTGCAAGAGGCCAATCCCAAGGCGCGCCAGGCCATGCAGGACCGGTTCCGCGCGCTGCTTGAGGCCGGGCTTTGGAACACGCGCCGGAACTCTATCCGGGCTGATCTGGAGGGATTGAGATGAGTGCACCAATTGTTCAGGGCTGGTGCCCGGGCGCCCATCGTCCGATGATGTCCGGTGACGGTCTGGTCGTCAGGGTCAGGCCCCGGCTGGCGCGTCTGGAGGCCGATCAGGCACTGGGACTGTGCGATCTGGCGGACCGCTTTGGCAACGGCTCGATCGATTTGACCAATCGCGCCAATCTGCAATTGCGGGGCGTGGAAGAGGAAGACCATCAGCCTCTTCTCAAAGAGCTTGCCGCGCTGAACCTGCTGGATGCGGAACCCGGTATCGAAATACGCCGCAATATTCTGGTTACGCCGCTCTATCAGGCGGGCCATTTGACTGCTCGACTGACCCATGAACTGATTGATCGGCTTGCGGAGCTGCCGGCCCTGCCGGCAAAGTTCGGCTTTGCAATCGACACCGGCCGCGAACGTCTGCTGGCGGCGGATTCGGCTGATATTCGTCTGGAAACCGGAGCAGGCGGCCTGATCCTGCGCGCCGATGGCTGCGAAACCGGGCGGAGCGTGACCGAGACCGACGCCATTGACCACGTGATCGCGCTGGCAATGTGGTTTGCCGAAACCTACACGCCCGAAACACGCCGCATGGCGCGTGTCATCGACGCCCTGCCGCAGGAATGGCAGGGATGTGCGCCCGGTTCTGTTGGCGCAAAGCTTCAACCGGGCCGCTGTGAACTGGGTGCCCTGTACGGCGCGGCTTTTGGGTCGCTGCCTGCGCGCAAGCTGTATGACCTGATCGAGGACAGCGGCGCTTGCGCCCTGCGCGTCACCCCGTGGCGGCTGATCCTGCTGGAAGGCGGGGCGGCGATACCTGCCCCGGCCTTTGTCGACGATGGAACCGATCCGTTGATGACCACCGACGCCTGCCCCGGCGCGCCGTTCTGCCCGCAGGCGCAGGCCGAGACGCGCGACATCGCCCGGGCGTTGGCTGTGCGGGTGTCCGGACGCCTCCATGTTTCGGGCTGTAGCAAGGGATGCGCTCGCATGGGTCCTGCCGACATCACATTGGTGGGCGCAAACGGACGATTTGATCTTGTCAAACAGGGCCGCGCAGGGGATGAGCCCAGCCAACGCGGACTCGACCCGGAAACACTCATGACTATGGACTTCACCTGATGCCCTATACATACGAAACCGATGGCGCGGCGATCTACAAGGAAAGCTTTGCCACCATCCGGTCCGAGGCTGATCTGGCCCGTTTTGATGCCGATGAAGAGCAGGTTGCCGTTCGCATGATCCACGCCGCGGGCATGGTCGGGCTGGAAGAGTTCGTGCATTTCTCGCCCGGCTTCGTGCAGACGGCCCGCACTGCTTTGGAAAATGGCGCACCGATCCTGTGTGATGCGCGCATGGTCAGCGAAGGTGTCACCCGTTTCCGCCTGCCCGCCGACAACCAAGTGATCTGTACCCTGCATGATGAACGCGTACGCCCGCTGGCCGCCGAGATGAGCAACACCCGTTCCGCCGCTGCGCTGGAGCTGTGGCGGCCGCATCTGGAGGGTGCGCTGGTCGCCATCGGCAATGCGCCCACCGCACTGTTCCATTTGCTGAACATGCTGGAAGACCCGGATTGCCCGCGCCCTGCCGCGATCATCGGCTGCCCGGTTGGCTTTGTCGGCGCGGTGGAATCCAAGGATGCGCTGTGGCAGGCGCAACCGGTGCCATCCTGCATCGTCAAAGGTCGTCTGGGCGGCAGCGCCATCACGGTGGCGGCCATCAACGCCATCGCAAGCCGGGCAGAATGAAGATGGGCACCATATACGGTGTGGGCCTTGGCCCCGGCGATCCGGATTTGATGAGCGTCCGGGCTGATCGCCTGCTGCGCAATGCAAAGCATGTAGCGTATTTCCGCAAACCCGGTCGCAGTGGTCAGGCGCGCAAGATCGTTAACGGGATGATCCCCGAAGGCGCGGTCGAGTTTCCGATGGAATATCCCGTAACCACCGAGATCCCAGTGACAGACCCGCGGTACAACGAATTGCTGGCAGCATTCTACGAAGACTGCACAAGGCATCTCAAGGCCCTGTCAGAACGGGGTGAGGACGTGGTTGTTCTGTGCGAGGGCGATCCCTTCTTCTATGGCTCGTTCATGCATCTTTACAGCCGACTGCGCCAAGACGCGCCGGTTGAAGTTGTACCCGCCATTACCGGCATGTCCGGAGCCTGGACCGCGACCGGAGACCCGATCACCTGGGGTGATGATGTGCTGACCGTGCTGGTTGGCACCCTGCCCGAGGACACGCTGGCGGAACGCATGGCTCTGACCGATGCGTTGGTCGTGATGAAAATCGGACGCAACATCGACAAGGTGAAGCGCGCTCTGAAGACCGCTGGCCTGTATGACCGGGCGTGGATCGTGGAATATGCGCAGATGCCGAACCAGACGGTGACAAAGCTGTCCGAAGCCTGCGAGAAGATCACCCCGTATTTCTCGATCATCGTCGTGCACGGTCAGGGACGGCGACCATGAGCGGCTGGGTCAAGATTGCCGGTCTGGGGCCGGGTGACGAGGCGCTTGTTACACCAGAAGTAACAGCCGCGCTGGCCGAAGCCACCGATGTTGTGGGCTACATCCCATATGTGGCGCGTATTGCCGAACGCCCCGGCCTTACACTGCATGCCAGTGACAACCGGGTCGAAATCGACCGCTCGCAACATGCGCTGCAAATGGCTGCCGATGGCAAACGGGTGGTCGTTGTATCCTCGGGCGATCCCGGCGTGTTTGCCATGGCGGCGGCCGTTTTCGAAGCACTGGAAAACGGCCCTGCGGAATGGCGTGGCCTTCAGATCGATGTGCTGCCGGGGATCACGGCGATGTTGGCTGCATCCGCGCGCGCGGGCGCCCCGATGGGGCATGATTTCTGCGCCATCAACCTCAGCGACAACCTCAAACCATGGTCATTGATCGAAAAACGCCTGCGCCTTGCTGCACAGGCGGATTTCTCGATGGCCTTTTACAATCCGCGCTCGAAGTCCCGCCCGGAAGGCTTTGTAAAGACGCTGGAAATCCTGCGCGAAGAATGTGAGCCCGAACGTCTGATCCTGTTCGCCCGCGCTGTATCGCGGGCCGATGAAGAGATGCGCATTTCGACACTGGCCGAAGCCACGCCCGACATGGCGGATATGCAGACCGTGGTGATCGTGGGGTCATCCCGAACGCGCGTCATCGAGCGCGATGGCGCACCCATCGTTTACACCCCTCGCTTCACCCCTGATGAGGATCAGGGATGAGACAGCCAGTCCAGAACCTGTGCGACCTGCGAAAACTCGGTCCGCTTCGGCAGAACCGGGCGGTCGATCATCAGGACGGGAAGGCCCAGCGCCCGCGCCGCGTCCAGCTTGGCGCGCGCGCCCGTGCCGCCTGCGTTCTTGGACACGACCAGCTGCGTCCCATGGCGCTGCATCAACGCCCGGTCGTCGGCTTCGGTAAACGGCCCTCGGGCGACGACCACCTCTGCATTCGGCAAGGGCAAAGTGTCGGGCTCATCCACAAGGCGCAGCAGATAACTGTGTTGAGGTCGGGTCGAAAAATCTTCAAGATGCATGCGGCCAACGGCAAGGAAGACACGCTGAGCATCGCCGGACAATGCGTCCACGGCGGCAGCCATGTCGGGCACGTGACGCCAGACATCGCCGGGCTGCGACACCCAGGCCGCGCGAGTCAACGCGGCCAATGGCGTCCGCGTCGCGGCGCATGCCTCGGTCGCGTTCCGGCTCATCCGGGCCGCAAATGGATGGGTCGCGTCCACGACATGGGTGATGGCGCTCTCATGGATATAGGCGGCCAGACCTTCCGGACCGCCGAAACCGCCAACCCTTACCGGCAAGGGCTGCGGACGCGGGTTTTCCACCCGTCCAGCGTAGGAATACACAGCCGCAATCCCTTGTTGCGAAACAGCTTTGGCCAGCGCGTTGGCCTCGGTCGTGCCGCCAAGGATCAGGAGGGTTGTCATGTCTGAATCTCCATGGCTGACCGTTCTGGGACTGGGCGAAGATGGGTTTGATGGCCTGTCGCCAACCAGCCGTCAAGTGCTGGACCGGGCCGAAGTGATCATGGGGCCGCCGCGCCACCTGTCATTGCTGCCCGAAACAGGGGCGGAACGTGTCGAGTGGCCTGTGCCGTTCTCGGAAGGGCTGCCGATCCTGAAGGGATTGCGTGGCCGGCAGACGGTTGTTCTGGCCTCGGGCGATCCGTTCTGGTTTGGCGCGGGTTCGGTCATTGCGCGCAATTTCGATGCCGGTGAATGGACCGCCCTGCCCGGCCAATCCACCTTCTCGCTGGCCGCTGCCCGGCTCGGCTGGCCTTTGGAAAGCACATTGACCTTCGGCCTGCACGCCGCGCCGCTGACCCGTTTGCGTCCTCATCTGGCGCCGGGAGCGCACGCGATCTTGTTGCTGCGTGACGGAAAGTCCGTGGCGGAACTGGCACGGTATCTGACCGAGACAGGCTTTGCCGACTCGGCCCTGCATGTGATGCAGGCGCTTGGCGGTCCGCTCGAAGACACCCGAACAGTCACGCTGACCGAGGCGCTGTTGGGTACGTTCGACCATCCGGTCTGCGTCGGTCTGGAGGTTTCCGGTGCAGGACCTGCCCTTTCCAAGGCGTCTGGCAAACCGGACCACATCTTCGAGACGGACGGGCAGATCACCAAACGCCCGATCCGCGCGCTGACACTCTCGGCGCTTGCTCCGCAAAGGGGCGAGCACCTGTGGGATATCGGAGGGGGCACCGGCTCGATCAGCATCGAATGGCTGATGTGCGATTTGACCCTGACCGCAACCAGCATTGAACCCCGTGCTGACAGGGCTGAGCGCATTCGTCGGAATGCCGATGCACTGGGTCAGGATCGGCTGAACGTCATCCATGGCACCGCGCCCGCTGCACTGGATGGGTTGGAACTGCCCGACGTGGTGTTCATCGGAGGGGGGCTTGATCCAGACCTGCTGCACTGGCTGCACCAGAACCTGCCTTCCGGAACCCGCCTGGTTGCCAATGCCGTGACTTTGGAAAGCGAGGCCACATTGGCCCAGTGGCATGAGAAACTGGGCGGAGAGCTTCTGCGGATCGAACTCGCGCAGTCGGCGCCGCTTGGACCGCGGCGCGGCTGGAAATCCGCCTATCCGGTGGTGCAGTGGAGCGTGACGCTATGATCGTTGCCGGTTTGGGATTCTCGTCCGCCGCCACGGTTGACAGCTTGCGCGCCGTATTTGTCACGGCGGCCGCAAACCACGATGTCGCCGCCCTGGCAACCGTTGCCGACAAGGAAGGTCATTCCGCCCTGACGACCTTTGCCGAAGAACTGTCCCTTCCTCTGCATTTCGTTGCCGCCGCCGACCTGGCCGATCAACGCACTCTCACCTGCTCGACCCGCAGCCGCGCCACCTATGGCACCGGGAGCGTGGCCGAAGCATCCGCATTGGCCGCCGCCGGAAAGCTTTTTGGCCCGGGCGCGCGGCTGCTTTCACCCAGACAGATTTCAGACGACCGGCTGGCGACCTGCGCCATTGCCATCGGAGGACAGACATGACCGTTCATTTCATCGGCGCCGGACCGGGCGCCGCCGACCTGTTGACACTGCGCGGGCGCGACATCATCGCATCCTGCCCCGTTTGCCTTTATGCGGGTTCCCTGGTTCCTGAAGAAATCCTCGGCCACTGCCCCGAAGGCGCAAGGATCGTGAACACCGCGCCAATGGATCTGGATCAGATCATGGCCGAGATCGAGGCCGCACATCAGGCCGGCCAGGACGTGGCCCGTCTGCATTCCGGCGACCTGTCGGTCTGGTCGGCGATGGGGGAACAGATCCGCCGCCTCAAGGAAATGGGCATCCCGGTCAGCGTAACTCCGGGCGTTCCGTCCTTTGCGGCGGCTGCGGCGGCTTTGGGAACCGAGCTTACTCTGCCCGGGCTGGCGCAATCCGTGGTTCTGACGCGGACGCCGGGCCGTGCATCTTCCATGCCTGAAGGCGAGACGTTGGAGAATTTCGCACGCACAGGGGCGACACTTGCCATTCATCTGTCCATCGGCAATCTGGACAAGGTCATTGCCGATCTGACCCCGGCCTATGGGGCCGACTGTCCGGTCGCCGTGGTCTATCGCGCAAGCTGGCCGGATGAACGGATCATCCGCGCGACGCTGGGAACGCTCAAAGAGGCGCTGGATGACAGCATCTCGCGGACTGCGTTGATCATGGTCGGTCCGGCCCTGGCGGGCGAAGGCTTTGACGAAAGCTGCCTTTATTCGAAAGATTACGACCGCCGCTATCGTCCACAAAGTGCCGAGAGCCCCTGGTCGAGCTGGAGCCATGGTGATGATTAACCCTCCGGGCCTTCTGATCTCCGCACCGTCCTCGGGCACGGGCAAGACAACGGTCATGCTGGGCCTGTTGCGAGCGCTGGCCGAGGATGGCCTGACCGTTCAACCGTTCAAGAGCGGACCGGATTATATTGACCCCGCCTTCCACCGAGCAGCGGCTGGGCGGGCTTCGTTCAATCTTGACAGTTGGGCAATGGGCGATCCTTTGTTGAACGCAATTTCAGCTCAGGCCGAAGGCGCTGACATCGTGGTGGCCGAAGGCTCGATGGGCCTGTTCGATGGCGTGGCCAAGCCGGGCGAGTTGGGTCATGGGTCAAGCGCCGAGACTGCCGCACGGATGGGTTGGCCGGTCGTACTAGTGCTGGATGTCGGCGGCCAGGCGCAATCTGCGGCAGCCACAGCGCTGGGGTTCAAGATATACAACCCCGATCTGCCCTTTGCCGGCGTGATCCTGAACCGCTGCGCCAGCCCCCGGCACGAGCGCCTGACCCGGCTGGGGATGGAACGTGCAGGCCTGCCGGTTCTGGGCGTGCTGCCGCGCCGAGGCGATCTGACCCTCCCCGAGCGACATCTGGGGTTGATCCAGGCCGTCGAACACCCGGATCTGGAAAGCGCCATTGTGGGATATGCTACATTTCTGCGCGAACATGTGGATTTGGAAGCGATCAAACGGGCGGCTTCCTCAGGCCCCATTGGGCCATCGTCAGACGCGCTGCCGCGCCCTCCGGCCCAGCGGATTGCACTGGCACGGGACGCGGCATTTTCCTTTACCTATCCACATTTGCTGGAAGGCTGGCGCGCAGCTGGGGCCGAGATCCTGCCCTTCTCGCCTCTGGCCGATGAAGCGCCGGCGGCGGATGCCGATCTGGTCTGGCTGCCCGGCGGCTATCCGGAACTGCATGCCGGGACGTTGGCTGCTGCCCAAACGTTCCTCGCTGGTCTGCGCAAGCACGCGGAAACAAGGCCTGTGCATGGCGAATGCGGTGGGTATATGGCGCTGGGTCATGCGCTGATCGACAAGGATGGCGTGCAGCATGAAATGGCTGGCCTGCTGGGGCTGGTGACGTCGTACCAAAAACGCAAATTCAACCTGGGCTATCGCAAAGCGGAACTCTTGGCCCCGATGCCGGGATTTGCACAGAATACGGCGCTGCGCGGGCACGAGTTCCACTATTCCTCGATCGTGGATCAGCCTGACGCGCCGCTGGCCCGTGTGTTCGATGCCGAAGGCGCAGAAGGACCTCAGACCGGCTCTGTTCGGGGCAATGTCACCGGTACGTTCTTTCACCTGATTGCGGAGGCATCTGAATGAGCGGATTTGTCTCTTTCATCGGCTCGGGCCCCGGCGATCCGGAACTGCTGACGCTGAAGGCCGTCGACAGGATGAAAAAAGCCGATGCGATTTTGTTCGATGACCTCAGCAGCGGGCCGATTCTGAGCCACGCGCGCGAAGACGCCGACCTTGTGGGCGTAGGCAAACGGGCTGGTCGCCCCTCGCCCAAACAGGACCATGTCAGCCGGTTGCTAGTGGACTACGCCCGGACCGGCCAACATGTCGTGCGGCTGAAATCCGGCGATGGCGGCATGTTCGGGCGGCTTGAAGAAGAGCTTGTTGCCCTTCGTGATGCGGGCATTGAATTCGAGATCATCCCCGGCGTACCGTCTGCGGTGGCTGCCGCAGCTGCTGCAGGCATCCCGCTGACGCGTCGTCTGACCGCACGGCGGGTGCAGTTCGTGACGGGACATGACGCCAGTGGCGCGTTGCCGGACGACCTGAACCTGACAGCCTTGGCCGATTCTCAGGCCACCACTGTCGTATTCATGGGTAAACGTACTTTCCCGCTTCTGGCAGAAGCGCTGCATTCACACGGCCTGCCTTTGGATACGCCCGCCCTGATGGCTGAATCGGTTTCGACCCCGGATCAGAAGCTGACGCGCGCCACCATCGGTGCCCTGGCCGAACAGCTGAAATCCGAGATCGGCACAGCTCCGGCCCTGATCCTTTACGGGCCACTGGCGGAGTGCGAAGATGATTGACCTGAGCCTGATTGGCATCGGCACCGGCAACCCGGATCATGTGACCTTTCAAGGCGCGCAAGCAATCCGGGCTGCGGATCTGATCCTGATCCCGCGCAAGGGTGAAAACAAAGCTGATCTGGCGGGCCTGCGCGAAGATATCATTGCGCAGGTCACGGAAACCCCGCCGCAGATCGCCTATTTCGACATCCCCAAACGCCGGGCGGATGATGGCTATCTGCGCGGTGTCGACGAGTGGCACGACGCCATTGCCCTGCGTTGGCAGGAAGCGATGGACACTCACCCTGAGGCGCAGCATGTTGCATTGCTGATCTGGGGGGACCCGTCGCTTTATGACAGTTCACTGCGCATCGCGGCACGGCTGGACCCTCGCCCCAATACCAAGGTGATCCCCGGCATCACCGCCTTACAGGCGCTGACTGCGGCTCATGCAATCCCGATCAACGATCTGGGCGCGCCCTATGTCGTGACCACCGGGCGACGTATCAGGGATGAAGGGTGGCCTGAAGGGGCCTCAAAAGTTGCTGTCATGCTGGATGGGGAATGCTCATTCCAATCCCTTGAGATGGCGGATTTTGACATCTGGTGGGGTGCCTATGTGGGCATGAAAGAAGAACTGCTGATCAGCGGCCCTTTGGACCAGGTCGCGCAGCGGATCCTTGACACACGCGCCCGCGCCCGAGCCGACCATGGCTGGATCATGGATATCTACTTGCTGAAGAAACGCGGGGGGCAGCAGCGCGCGGTGAACACGGATTCGTGACTGCGCAGAACCCTCAAGTCTGGCACACAGGTCAAAGCAAGATACCGGAGACGCGTTGATGAAAGCTCTCATTCCCCTGCTCTGCCTGATCGCTTCACCTCTGTGGGCTCAGAATGCGCCCGAGGGCTGGGCCGTATACCCAACCCAGAAACCGTATGCAGAACTGGTTGACGCAACCAAAGCCGCGATCAAGGAAAACGGGTTGATCGTCGTGACACAGGCGGGCCCGACCAAAGCGGCGGCAGCACGTGGGATTTCGATTCCCGGAAATCGCGTGATCGGGGCCTTCAACAATGACTACGCCGTGCGGGTTCTGGAGACCTCGGTCCACGCGATGATCGAGGCTCCGATCCGGTTTTACGTAACCGAGAACCAGGACGGGACGGCGACCCTGTCTTACAAGACCCCCAGCTTTGTCTTTGCGCCTTACGCCCCGGAAGGTGGGCAAGACCTGCTGAATATTGCCGCCGAGCTTGACACGACGTTTCAATCGATCGCTGAACGCGCAGTCAAATAGTCACACTGCCGTGAACCGCCTTGCGTCCAGAGGCGTCCTCCGCAATCTGCTTCGAAACAGTTTTCTCGGAGCATGACTGATGCAGGACCCCTCGCCCCGCGCTGCGGATCTTCTGGCCCAACGTCTTTATGAAGCGGGCTGTCGTCACGCCTTTGGGATGCCGGGGGGCGAGGTCCTGACCCTGGTCGACGCACTGGAAAAGGCTGGGATCACCTTTCATCTGACCAAGCACGAAAACTCTGCCGGGTTCATGGCCGAGGCCGTTCATCATCGCGACGGAGCACCTGCGATTCTGGTGGCCACCCTGGGTCCGGGTGCAATGAACGGGATCAATGTGGTGGCGAACGCTTTGCAGGATCGTGTGCCGATGGTCGTTCTGACCGGATGCGTCGATGCCGACGAAGCGTTGACCTATACCCATCAGGTCATGGATCACAGCCGGGTTTATCGCTCGATCACCAAAGGCACTTTTACACTGACAGCCAAAGGCGCAGATATCATAGCCGACAAGGCGGTGTCATTGGCCATGCAGCCACGACCGGGCCCGGTTCATATCGATGTCCCGATCTCGGTTGCCGACACGCCTGTTACCGGCGTGAAATGCCGCCGGCTGGCCAAGGTTGCGCCGGTCAGCCCCGGTGGCGAATGCCTGGAAAAGGCCCGCCGCTGGGTGGCCGAGGCCGAACGCCCCATTGCCATCATCGGCCTGGATGTCCTTTATGACGACTCGCGCAGTGTGGTACAGGCGTTCCTGGAGCATTTTGGCATTCCTTTCGTGACGACCTACAAGGCCAAAGGCGTCGTGCCCGAGGATCACGCGCTTTGTCTGGGCGGCGCGGGGCTGTCGCCGCTGGCTGACAAGCATCTTGTGCCTCTGATCGAACAATCGGATCTGGTATTGTGCCTGGGATATGACCCGATCGAAATGCGCCCCGGCTGGCGTGAGATCTGGAATCCGGAAGAAAAGCGCGTCATCGATATCTCTGCCGTGGTCAACGACCACTACATGCATCAGGCTGGATTGAACCTTGTTGCCCACACGGGCGAGACATTGGAGGCAATAGCCAAAGGCAACCCGGCCCGTGAAACATGGCCGGGCAACGAACCCGAGCAGATCAAAGCCGCGCTGGCAAAGGACTTCCACACCGATGAAAGCTGGGGGCCCGCTGCCGTCATTGCCGAAACCCGCGCTGTCCTGCCGCTTGAAACACTGGCCACGGCCGACAGCGGCGCACACCGCATTCTGCTGAGCCAGATGTGGGCGTGCAACGAAGAACGCGGGCTGATCCAGTCCTCGGCTTTGTGCACGATGGGATGTGCCGTACCCATGGCCATTGGCCTGAAACTGGCCGAACCTGACCGCCCGGTGATCAGCTTCTCGGGGGATGCGGGATTCCTGATGGTTGCGGGCGAGTTGTCGACAGCGGCTGAAATGGGCGGCAACCCGATTTTTCTGGTCTTCGTGGATGCCAGCCTTGCCCTGATCGAGCTGAAACAACGCCAGCGACAGATGCGCAACACGGGCGTGGATTTCGGCCATCATGATTTTGCCGCCATGGGCCGGGCCTTTGGCGGCAATGGCCATACGGTTCGCAACAGGGCAGAGTTGCGCGCCGCACTGGAAGCTGCTGTAAAGGCTGAGACATTTACGGTAATTGCTGCTGAAGTTGAGCGTGGAGGCTATGATGGCCGCATCTGAAGGCCCATTGAAGGGTGTCAAGGTTCTGGACCTTAGCCGGATCCTGGCAGGCCCAACATGCACACAGCTTCTGGGCGATCTGGGCGCAAGCGTCATCAAGATCGAAAACCCGGCGACCGGGGGCGATGACACGCGGCAATGGGGTCCGCCCTACGTGAGCGATGCCGAGGGCAACCGCTCGGATCTGAGCGCCTATTTCATGTCTGCCAACCGCAACAAGAAATCCGTCGCGCTGGATATCTCCTCGGCCGAGGGTCAGGCGGAAATCAGGCGCTTGGCGTCACATGCGGACATCCTGATCGAGAACTTCAAACCGGGCGGGCTGGCCAAATACGGGCTGGACTATGCCACCCTGTCGCAAGAGTTTCCAAGCCTCGTATACTGTTCAATCTCGGGCTACGGCCAAACCGGCCCGAATGCCAGCAAGCCTGGCTATGACCTGATGGCGCAGGGCTATGGCGGGATCATGTCGCTGACCGGCGACCCCGAGGGCGCGCCCATGAAGGTGGGTGTTGGCATCGCCGACGTGATGTGCGGGATGTATGCAACCGTGGGTATCCTGGCCGCGCTGCGCCACCGCGACTTGACCGGCGAGGGCCAGCAGATCGATCTGGCGCTGGTGGATTCTCAGATCGCCTGGCTGATCAATGAAGGTGTCAACTATCTGACGTCAGGCAATGTTCCGCAACGACGCGGAAACGGGCACCCCAACATCGTCCCTTATGACGTCTACGAAACCGCCGATGGGCACGTGATTCTCGCGGTTGGAAATGACGGCCAGTTCAGAAAACTCTGCAACTTCATCAATGCTCCTGAACTGGCAGACGATCCGAGATTCGCGACCAACCCGGCCCGATTGGAGCATCGTGACGCGCTGAATTCGATTCTTCGCCCCGCTGTGAAGGCGCTGGACACCCAGACCGTCATTTCCGGTCTGGAGGCTGTCAAAGTGCCCGTCGGCCCGGTGCAGACGCTGGATCAGGTGTTCAACACGGAACAAGTGGCCGCAAGACAGATGCAGATTGCCATGCAGGCCCAGCCGGGTCAGGTCAACCTGATCGGGAATCCTCTGAACCTGTCTCGGACACCTGTAACATATCGTAACGCCCCGCCGGTCTGTGGGGCCGATACTGAGGCTGTTCTGAGCGCCGAAAACCCGTTCGAGGATTGAAATACTTGCACATTTAGGCGGCAAGTCGCTGAAACATGCCCTTGAATCGGCGGTTTTTTTCATCTTTTTCGCACACGTCATTTCACCAATTCGAGAGCAGCGTCGATACTGTTACGTCCCTCTCGCACACTCTGGTACATCGAACAGTGTCAAATATCGCAATCAGATTGGACCCAAGTATGAAACAAGACGTTTTCGGACAGATGAACACCCTGACCCAGCCGGCGGCAGTCGAAGCGTGGAATGGTGTTCTGCTTGGGTTCATGGCTCATGCCGCTGTCACGCCGCAGCACTTGGGCAAAGTGCTGGAACTCGAGCCCGACTTCGCGCTGGGTCAAGCGGTCAAAGGTCTGTTCATGGCGCTGCTTGGGCGGCGCGAGATGATGGCGGTTGCTGTCGAAGCGCTGGCTGCTGCCAACGCGGCGATGGAACGTCAACCTGCAACTGAACGCGAACGTCTCTACGTGGATGCGCTGGCCCTGTATCTGGCCGGACAACAGGCACAGGCGGTTCAGAAATTCGAAGCGATTCTGCGTGACCATCCGCAGGACACTCTGGCGATGAAACTAAGCCATGCGACCCGCTTCGTTCTGGGTGATGCAAACGGAATGCGCCGCTCGATCGAGCGGGTGATGCCCGTTTATGAGCCGGACCACCCCGGGCGCGGCTATCTGCTGGGCTGTCATTCCTTCGCGCTGGAAGAAACAGGCGCTTATGAAAAAGCCGAAATCGCGGGCCGTCAGGCGCTGTGGATGGTGTCCGATGATGCCTGGGGCCTGCACGCGGTGGCCCATGTCCATGAGATGACGGGCAATGCGCAGCTGGGCCTAGACTGGCTGGCCGGGCGCGAGGCGGCCTGGGCCCACTGCAACAACTTCCGGTACCACGTGTGGTGGCACAAGGCGCTGATGCATCTGGATCTGGGTCAGGTCGATCAGGTGATCGAGCTGTATGACAATCACATCCGCAAGGACAAAACCGACGATTATCGCGACATCTCGAACGGTACTTCGCTGCTGATGCGGCTTGAACTTGAGGGCGTGAATGTCGGAAATCGCTGGGAAGAGCTGGCTGATCTGAGTGCCGCACGAACGGAAGATGGCTGTCTGATCTTTGCGGATCTGCATTATCTGCTGGCGCTTACCGGTGACAATCGCGCCGATGCCACGGCCAAGATGCTGAACCGCATGAACAAGGATGCGGCCCGCGCCGACGACGACGCCACCCGCCGCATGGCAGACCCAGGTATCGCTGCGGCCATGGGCCTGGAGGCCTTTGGTGACGGCCATTATGGAACGGCGTTTGATCATCTGCTGGCGGCGCGCGATTCCATGCAACTGGCCGGTGGCAGCCACGCGCAACGTGATGTATTTGAACGCATTACCATTGATTCCGGCCTGCGCGCTGGTCGCCTGGACGCGGTGGAACGCATTCTGGATGACCGTCGCGCCAAGCGCGCCGGGGGCGAAGACAATTATGCCATCGCGCGTCGCGCCCTGATCGACGCGGCCCGCGACAGCGGTGACGTCCAAAGCGTCCCCGCCGAATAACAAGAAGACCAAGAAGGACAGAAAACGTATGGCGACCATATCGCCCGCTTCTGATTTTGTACCCGCTGCGGCCCCGGCCGCAGCCCCTGCCAGTGCGCGTGATCCGCGTCTGGATTTCTATCGCGGCATCGCGATGTTCATCATCCTGATCGCCCATATCCCCAACGATCCCTGGGCAAAGTGGATTCCCGCGCGCTTCGGCTATTCCGACGCGACCGAGATTTTCGTGTTCTGTTCGGGCATGGCCTCGGCCATCGCCTTTGGCGGGGCATTTCTGCGCAAGGGATGGTGGATGGGCACCGCCCGAGTGGCCGACCGCATCTGGCAGGTCTATTGGGCGCATATTGCCCTGTTCTTCTTTGTTGCAATGACAATGGCCGCGTTGGATCAGACCGGCGCGTTCGAGAAGACCTATGTCTCGTCGTTGAACCTTCAGCATTTCTTCAATGACCCGGCCCCGCAATTGGTCGGGATTTTCACACTGACCTATGTGCCGAACTACTTCGATATCCTGCCGATGTATCTGGTCGTACTGGCGCTGATGCCGCTTTACATGGCGCTCTACCGCGTCAGTTTCTGGCTGATGGCGGCAGTTTGCGTGGCCATCTGGTTCATCGCCCAAACCGGCGCGCTTGCCCTTCCCGCCGAACCCTGGTCCGAGCGCCAGTGGTTCTTCAACCCCTTCGGATGGCAATTGCTGTTTTTCACCGGCTTCGCCTTCATGCGCGGTTGGATTCCGGCCCCGCCCGTGTCGAAATCCTTGATCTGGGTGGCGATTGCCTTTGTCGTTTTGTCAGCCCCGTTCGGGTCATGGAAAGTCTTCACCTGGATCAACACGGCTGCACCCGAGCTTGGCGCAGTGATCCGCAAGGGCTGGCCCCTGACCGAAGAGCTGCGTGGCAAAACCGAGTTCGGCCTTCTTCGATATGTCCACTTTCTGTCGCTGGCCTATCTGGGATGGGTTGCAGCGGGCGAACACGGCCACCGCCTGATCGCGACGGGTCATGGTGTGGGCGCACGTATCTGGCAATTCCTGCTGGCCGTTATCACCAAGGTCGGCCAGCAATCCCTTGCCGTTTTTGTGTTTTCGATGGCCGCGGCCCGGCTGATCGGCGTCGCGCTGGATCAGGCTGGGCGGGATGTCGCCACTGTTTTTGTCGCCAACATGATTGGGTTTGCGATGATCATCGGCGTTGCCTATCTGGCAGCTTGGTTCAAGTCACAACCCTGGAAGTCGAAGAAATGAATTTTACCCGTCGCGCATTCCTCGTCTCGACGACTGCTTTGGCCTTCGCTCCATCCGCCTATGCGACGGGCGGTGAGACGCCTTTTGACCGCGACTATGTGATCGAAATGGCCCGCGATCTGGCCAGCCGCCCCTATGTGGAACGCGAGATGGTACCGCAGGAATGGCAGGACCTGACCTATCAGCAATACCGTTCCATCCGGTTCCGGCTTGACCGGGCGCTGTGGTATGAAACCGAGACGCCCTTCAACGTGGATTTCTTCACCCCCGGCCTGTACTTCCCGCGCACCGTCAAGGTGGAAACGGTCGAGAACGGCATGACCAAGCCGGTCGCCTTCGATCTGGAAATGTTCGACAAGTCCGAAGACGTGCCGCAACTGCCAATCGATGACACGCTGGGCTTCTCGGGCCTGCGTCTGCGCACTGAAATGCACCGCCCCGGCAAGACAGATGAATTCTGCGTCTGGCAGGGGGCCAGCTATTTCCGCGCCATTGGCCTGCACGAGGTTTACGGACTGTCCGCGCGGGGTCTGGCGTTGAAAACCGGCGACCCGGATGGCGAGGAATTTCCCGAATTCATCCGTTTCTGGCTGGAACGTCCCGAACCGGGCCAACGCAACATGGTCGTGCACGCATTGTTGGACAGCCCCAGCGTGACCGGCGCCTATCGTTTCAACGTCACGGCGGGCGCGGATTGCATCATGGATATCGAGGCAACGCTGTTCCCGCGCGAAGACCTGCCCCATGTGGGTATCGCTCCGGGAACTTCGATGTTCCTGTTCGACCAGACCAACCACAGCCGGTTCGACGATTTCCGCCCTGCTGTGCACGACAGCGACGGGTTGATAATCCGCAATGGCGCGGGCGAGGTCCTGTGGCGTCCGTTGGCCAATCCGACCCGATTGCAGGTCTCATCCTTCGTCGACACAAACCCGCGCGGGTTTGGTCTGATGCAGCGCAAACGACAGTTTTCGGACTATGCCGATCTCGAGGCCAATTACCACAAGCGCCCGGGCCTGTGGGTCGAGCCCCGGGAAGACTGGGGCAAAGGCTCGGTCACGCTGGTCGAGATCCCGGCAGATCAGGAAATCTATGACAACATCGTCGCCTATTGGAGGCCCGCTGAGCCCTATGCGGCAGGCAGTCAGGTTGATCTGTCCTATCGCCTGATCTGGGGGGAAGAACCCCAGCGCACACCGATGCCGCGCGTGATCAACACCGCGATGGGCGAGAACACCTTTGGCGAAGGCCGGCTGGCCGTCGTCGATTTTGAAGACAGCGAACTATTCGAGGACCTGGGCGCAATCACGGTCTTTGTGGGTTCGCCACATGCGGAAACTTCGGAAGGCGTCTTGCAGCGCAACCCGGATACCGGTGGTCCACGCCTGGCGTTTTCATTCCAGCCCGGCGAACGCAACCATGTCGAGTTGCGCGCGCAATTGTTGAAAGACAAACAGCCTGCCTCGGAAGTCTGGCTGTACCGATGGACCGCATGAGCCGCGATCTGCATATCATGCCGCCCGAGGCGCCTCTGGCGATGCCGGCGCAGAACTTCAGCGCACGGTTCCGGGATGCCGATGCGCCTTCCGGTCAGCACAAATCCTCTGCCGGATTCTGGCGCGCGCTGGTTTTTTCGCCTGCTATGGCCGCCACTCTGGCATTGCTGTGGGTCATGTGCGACTGGTTCGGCGCGGAAGGCATAAACGTGGTCGAAGCCATCCTTTTGGCTTTGATTTCGTTCAACTTCTTCTGGATTTCCTTCACCGTCGGCACCGTTTTGCTGGGCATGGTGTCGCTGGCGAAACAGGAACGGCCCGAGCGCCGGACCGCGGCGCAACCCCTGCGGGTGGCCCTGCTGACCCCGGTGTACAATGAAGTCCCCTGGAACGTGTTGGGCAATGCCCGCACCATGCTGGAGGATCTTCAGGCGCGCGGCGGCAAACACCACTATGCCATGTTCATTCTGTCGGACACGCGCGATCCCGAGATTGCGGCTCAGGAACAGGCCAGCGTCGAGGCGCTGCGCACCACCCTGGCACCCGGGCTCGAGCTGTATTATCGCCGCCGCGAACAGAATACCGACCGCAAAGTCGGCAACATCGCCGACTGGGTCAGCCGCTGGGGCGCGGACTGGGATGCCATGCTGGTGCTGGATGCCGACAGCCTGATGACCGGGCGCGCGATCCATCGCCTGACCGATGCACTGGCATGCGATCCGGGTGCGGGCTTGATTCAAAGCTATCCGCAGTTGATCGGCGCACAGTCGGTCTTTGCCCGGATGCAGCAGTTTGCAAATGGCGTCTATGGCATCGCCTTTGCCGAAGGTCTGGCCCGTTGGTGCGGGCAAGAGGGCAACTATTGGGGCCATAACGCGATTATCCGCACCAAGGCCTTTGCCACCAGCGCCGGCCTGCCCAAGCTGCGTTCGTTCAGCGGTCAGGACAAGCTGATCATGAGCCACGATTTCGTCGAGGCCGGCCTGCTGCGCCGCGCCGGATGGGCCGTGCGATTTCTGCCGCGTATTCGCGGGTCATATGAAGAAACACCGCCGACCCTCATCGATCACGCCATGCGGGACCGCCGCTGGTGTCAGGGCAACCTGCAACACCTGAAATTGCTGGGTTCTTCCGGATTCCGTGCCGTATCGCGATTCCACATGTTCCACGGCGCGGTCGGCTATCTGATGTCCCCGTTGTGGTTTGCGCTATTGTTGATGTGGGCGCTGATCGGTCAGGGTCAGGATGCCTCTGTCCTGCATTATTTCAGCCCCGACAATCCTCTGTTCCCGCAATGGCCCGAGATGTCGGAAACCCGCCACGTGCTGATCATTCTGGTCATGTACGCGATGCTGTTGGCCCCCAAGGTTCTGGGCGTTCTGGCCCTGCCGCTGAGCGGTGTACGCTACGCGGATTTCGGTGGCGGGCGCAAATTCCTTGCCTCTTTCCTGGCCGAGGTTCTGTTGTCGATCCTTTACGCTCCAATCCTGATGGTGCAACAGATGATCGCTGTATTCCGTACGGCTTTCGGCATTCAGCGCGGCTGGTCGCCTCAGGCGCGCGACGGTGGCACCTATGGTCTGCGAACGCTGATCCTGTGCCATGCGCTTGAAACCGTCATTGGAGTGGCGCTGAGTGTCGGTATCCTGTCCGGTCTGGTGTCGATCTGGCTGGCCCCGATCGCAATCAGTCTGGCGCTGGCTATCCCGTTGTCAGCGCTCAGCGGTGTCTCGGCAGGTGCCGCGCGCAAGATGGTCGGAATGCGGGAAGACTTCAGCGAACCCGCCATTACCCGGTCAGCACGCCGCTATCGCGATGAACTGAAGCGACTGGTCGAAGGCAAAGGCAACATGACCCCGGCCGAGTGATCAACTGCCGGGAAGCCCTTCGTACCAATCGACTATCATATCGGCCCAGCCCGCGGGAACGGTGTGCCCTCCGGGAAAGAGAGCAAATTCCAGCGCGCTGCCTTCGGCACATGTGGTCCAGCGGCGGCGCATGAAATCCCCCGTCGTGCTGAACCCGGTCGGTTTGTGATCGACACAACCGTTCGCATCGCGCCAGATTTCGAGACCCGCATAGATATCTCCCTGCTGAAAGCGTCCTCCGCCCAGCAAACGCCCTTCCAGCGGCACCACATTGTCGGTCCAGCCATGCGTATGGAACATACGGATCGGACCATTGCAGGTTTCAGGGTGCGGGCGCCAGAAACCACCGGACACCGGGACATAGGCCGAAAACGTATCGGGGCTCTCGCACGCCAGATAGTTGACCATGAAGGCTCCGGCGGAAAACCCGCCCAGCAGGACACGGTCAGTGTCGATGCCAAACCGCCGTGCCGCGTCTTGCACCGCTTCGGTCAGAAAGGCGGTTTCGTCCCGCTCACCAAAACCGGGATAGAAATTCCAGCTTTTGGTGCCGCCCCGGTCGGGCCTTTCCAACCCCTCAGGGGCCATCACCGCATAGCCGCGCTCCAGCAGCGGCTCGACCATCCCGCGATTGCGCATCGTGCCCGACCCGCTGCCGCCATACCCATGCAGGAACACCACCATGGGCGCATTGTCCGCGTCGGGCAGTTCGATGTGATAGGCGCCCATGGGAATCTCACAGGTATCCTCTTGTCCGGCACACCCCGCGAAAGCGATTTGCCCGGTCACTGCCAAGGCCAACGCCAGACTGAATTCCCGGATCATCCTGCATCCTCATCATATTTGCGCACCGGCAATCCGGCCCGAACCCATCCCGGCCCTGCGGCCGAACCCAACATACCCTCGGGCACGTCGATCACATTGGTGAATCCAGCTTCGATCAGGCGGTTGCTCAGGCGCGCCGAGCGCACGCCGCGCGCGCAAATCAAGGCCACCGGGGTCGCCGGATCGCCGCCAGCCAATTCCGTCAGTGCTTTGACAAAATCCTCGCGCCGCATGTCCAGCGGCACGGCACCTTCGCCAATGCCCGATGCGCGCCATTCACGCGGCGTGCGGATATCGATCAACAGAACGTTTCCCTTCGAGGCCTGCTCATGGGCCTCGGCAACCGTTATCCGGCCGCCGCCGTGGTCTTCGGGGATCAAACGGTATTCCCTGATCGCAAACCCGCCTGCAATCGCCGCGCATGCGCCGATCAACATCCATCTTCGGGCTCGGTTCACTTTCTCGGCCAAGATTCAGCCTCCTGTTCGCTGACATGTGTTCTATCACAGATGGTCTGAAACCGGGGCGTCGAAAAACCCGACCCGCATCAAGATCACGTCATTTTTTCGAATCCTTGCAGAGTTTTTGATGCGGCCTATAGGACTCTGTAAAAAAGTTACAATATCTGGACAGTCGGGAAAATATCCTTACAAAATTGGCTTCACACTGACCGCCCAGACCGGAGTATCGCACTTGTCCCTATTCCTCATCGCGGCCCTTCCCTTTCTCGGCGCTGTTTTTCCTGCCCTGCTGATCCGGGCAGGCCGGAACGCAGCCGCATCCGCCGCCGGGTTGACCACATTCCTGGCCCTGATGGGCCTGTTGATCCATATCCCTGCGGTGATGCGCGGAGACGTCGTGACCGCCCGGTTCGACTGGATACCGGGGCTGGGGCTGAACGCGAATTTCATGCTGGACGGCCTGGGATTTTTGTTCGCGTTGCTGATCCTGGGCATAGGGCTGCTGATCATCCTTTATGCAAGGTTCTATCTGTCGCGCGAAGATCCGATGGGGCAGTTCTTTACCTATCTTTTGCTGTTTCAGGGCGCGATGGTCGGGATCGTCCTGTCCGACAACATCCTGCTTCTGCTTATATTCTGGGAGCTTACATCGCTCAGCTCATTCCTGCTGATCGGCTATTGGAAGCACCTTCCCGAAGGTCGTCAGGGCGCGCGCATGGCCTTGGCCGTCACTGGTTCTGGCGGGTTGGCGATGATTGCCGGGATGCTGATCCTCGGCAATATCGTGGGGTCTTACGACCTCAGCGTCATTTTGCAGAACAAAGAACTGATCCAGGCCTCACCCTACTACATGCCGGCGCTGATCCTGATCCTGCTGGGCTGTTTCACCAAGTCGGCGCAGTTCCCGTTTCATTTCTGGCTACCGCACGCCATGGCCGCGCCAACACCGGTTTCGGCCTATCTGCACTCTGCCACAATGGTGAAAGCGGGCCTGTTTCTGATGGCACGGATGTGGCCGGTTCTGGCCGGCACGGATGCGTGGTTCTACATCGTCGCCACGACGGGGCTGATCACCATGCTGATTGGCGCGTCTATCGCGTTGTTCAAGGACGACCTTAAGGCGCTGCTGGCGTTTTCGACCGTTTCGCATCTTGGCCTCATCACCATGCTGCTGGGCTTTGGCACAAAAATTGCCGCCGTCGCTGCCGTGTTCCACATCATCAACCACGCAACGTTCAAAGCCGCCTTGTTCATGACCGCCGGGATCGTGGATCACGAAACAGGCACGCGCGATATCAAAAGGCTGGGTGGCTTGCGCCACCTGATGCCGATCACCTTCACAATCGGCACGATTGCCGCCCTCTCGATGGCCGGGCTGCCGCCTCTGAACGGTTTCCTGTCCAAAGAGATGATGCTTGAAGAAACCGTGCACACCACATGGCTGCACTCTCATTACCTGGTGCCGGGGCTGGCGCTTTTGGCTGCGTTGTTCTCGGCCGCTTATTCCTTCCGCTTCGTCAGCCACGTCTTTCTTGGACCACAGCGGGAAGATTATCCGGCACATCCGCATGATCCGCCCGTTGGGTTGTGGATTGCGCCCGCGTTCCTGGTCGTACTTGTCATCCTGATCGGCCTCTATTCCGCGGCCATTGTCGGCCCATTGGTCGCAGTGGTGTCCAGCGCGGTGATTGGCGGCGAGAAGCTTCCGTATTACTCGCTGAAACTCTGGCATGGCTTCACACCGGCCCTTTACATGTCGGTCGTGGCCACGCTGGGTGGTCTATTCCTGCTGGCGTTGCACAGACGAGGTGAGCAGATCTGGAACGCTCTGCCCCGCCCCGAAGCCAAGCAGATCTTTGAAGCAATCATAGAAGCGCTGACCAGGTTGAGCCGATGGATCACGGATGAGATGCACAACGGGGTCCTTAGCCGCTATGCGATCATCTTCGTCGCCTTTACCGTTGGCCTGGGTTATTACGCGTATTCGACCGGAACCATCGGCATTGAAACCCGCGTTCCGCTGCCGGCTCAGATCATTCCTATACTTGGCTGGATCTGTCTTGTGGGTGCGACGCTGGGCATTATGTGGTTCCATCGGAATCGTCTTTTGTCACTGGTATTGATCGGCGTCGTCGGCCTGATCGTTTCGGTTGCCTTCAACTATCTCTCGGCCCCCGATCTTGCCTTGACGCAGATCTCGGTCGAAGTGGTGACAATGATCCTTTTGTTGCTGTCGCTGAACTTCCTGCCGACCGAAACGCCCTGGGACAGTTCGGCGGCACGGCGCTGGCGGGACGCGGCGATTTCCGTGGTCGCGGGCCTTGGCACCGGTGCGTTGATCTACGCGATGATGATGCGCGATTTCGCGTTCCCGACGATTTCAGAGTTCCATCTGGCCAATTCCTACAAAGGCGGCGGCGGCACCAATGTGGTCAACGTGATCCTTGTCGACTTCCGGGGTTTTGATACCTTTGGCGAGATCATCGTTCTGGGCATCGCCGCGCTGATCATCTTTGCGCTGACGGAATCCGTTCTCGGTACAAATGTCCGCAGCTATCTGCTGAACCGCAAACCGCATTGGCCGCAATCCGGGGATTCGCATCCGCTGATGATGGTTGTGGTCACCCGTGTCATGATGCCGATCGCACTGATGGTCGGGGCTTACATCTTTTTCCGCGGGCACAACCAGCCCGGCGGCGGCTTTATCGCCGGCCTGATCGTCGCCATCGCGTATCTGATGCAATACATGGCCAGCGGCTATACCTGGGCCATCGAGCGGCAGAGGTTCTATTACCACGGTACCATCGGCTGGGGCGTTCTGATCGCCGCAGCAACCGGGTTGGGTGCTTGGTTCAATGAACGCCCATTCCTGACCAGCGATTTCGGCTACATCAACTGGCCTCCGCTTGAGGAATTCGAATGGGCCACCGCCATGCTGTTTGATACAGGCGTATTCCTGGCGGTTCTGGGTGCGGTCATGCTGGCATTGGACAGCCTGTCCCGCTTTGCGTGGCAACCGGGGATGGCACAGGAATTCCCGATGGATATCAACCCCCTGCGAGACAACCCTCCGGAAGAACAACAAGAGAAGGAGCAGGCCTGATGGAAGCGCTCGTAGCCTCTGCCGTCGGTATCATGACCGCTGCCGGGATCTTCCTGATCCTGCGCCGCCGGACGTTTCCGGTCATTCTGGGCCTGTCTCTGATCACATACGCGGTGAACGTCTTCCTGTTCGCGACCGGACGACTGGCGCTGAACGCACCAGCGGTTCTGAACAAGTACGAGGACGTCCCCTATACCGACCCACTGCCACAGGCGCTGGTCCTGACGGCCATCGTGATCTCGTTCGGGATGACAGCCGTGATCGTGATGATCTCGCTCAGCGCATACCTGTCCGCCAAGAATGACCATATCGACATGACCGCCCAGGACAGTGTTGACGCGCCGGGAGATGACGCATGAACCACTGGATCGTTGCGCCGATCGTCCTGCCCGCGATTCTGGCCCCATTCATCATCATGGTCCTGCGATACCATCTGGACCTGCAACGCATCTTCTCGGTCGCGGGCGTCGTGGCTTTGCTTGGGATTGCGCTGACAATCACGGCTCAGGCCTCGGGCGGGGTCATTCAGGTGTACGAGCTTGGCGACTGGCCCGCCCCCTTTGGCATCGTCATGGTGCTGGATCGCATGTCCGCAATGATGGTTCTGCTGACCGCCCTGCTGGCCCTGCCGATCGTGCTTTATGCCATCGCCTCGGGCTGGGATGACCGGGGCAAGCATTTCCACGCGCTGTTTCATTTCCAGCTCATGGGCGTCTGTGGCGCCTTCCTGACCGGCGACGCCTTCAACCTTTTCGTGTTTTTCGAGGTGCTGCTGATCGCGTCTTACGGCCTTATGACACATGGCGGTGGCGCGGTACGGTTGAAAGCGGGTGTGCAGTATGTGGCGTATAACCTGTTGGGGTCGACCCTGTTTCTGTTTGCCCTTGGCACGATCTATGGCGTGACCGGTACGCTGAACATGGCGGACATCGCCCTGCGCGTTGCGGAGATTCCGGCTGAAGATACCGCATTGCTGCGGGTTGGTGCGGTGCTGTTGCTGCTGGTCTTCTGCATCAAGGCTGCCGTTCTGCCGCTGCACTTCTGGCTGCCCGCCAGCTATGCCAACGCCCCGCTGCCTGTTGCGGCCCTGTTTGCAATCATGACCAAGGTAGGGGCCTATTCGATCCTGCGAATGTACACTCTGGCCTTCGGTCCCGACGTCGAAGTCACGCAGGGTCTGGTTGGCGATTGGTTGCAACCTGCGGCGCTGCTGACGCTTGCCGTCGGGGCCGTCGGCATTCTGGGATCGCAGCATATTGCCCGCATGGTTGCCTTTTGCGCCATTGCGTCCATGGGGACTTTGCTGATCGCGATTTCGCAGTTCACGCCCGGCGCGACGGCAGCCGCCCTTTATTACGTGTTCCATTCGACACTTGCGACCGCGTTGCTGTTTCTCATTGCTGACCTGATCATGGAACGGCAGGGAGGGGCCATAGCCCCCAAGCCGCCGATGCCGCAAAGCGGGTTGATTGCTGCCCTGTTCTTTGTCGGCGCCATCGCGATGGCTGGAATGCCGCCGTTGTCCGGCTTTGTTGGCAAGCTTTTGGTTCTGGACGCTTCGCGTGATGCATCCGATGCCACCTCGGTCTGGGCCGTTATCCTGATTGGATCATTCGTCACCATCGTCGGGCTGGCCCGTGCCGGGACGCTGATTTTCTGGAAAAGCTACGACGCTGAGGTTGTCACAACCGATGAAACCGCCGAAGGCGAAAATGCGTCTGCACCCGCCGCCCCCGAACCGCAACCTGGCCTTGCTTTTACGGCTGTGTTCGGGGCCGTGGCAGGTCTGGTCCTGCTGACCCTGTTCGCAGGTCCGGCCCTTGAGTACACGAGCAAAACCGCAGAGCAGTTGTTTACGCCTGAAAACTACATCTCTGCCGTCTTGGGAAGGGAAGAGTGATGAAACTGCTGCGCCGAATTTTCCCGCACCCTCACCTGACGATTTTGCTGACGCTTGTCTGGATTCTGCTGGCGAACAAGCCTTCGCTGAACTCTTTGATCTTTGGTCTGATCCTCGGGATCATCATTCCGTTCGTCACGCAACCCTACTGGCCGGATCGTCCCAAGCTTCGCAACTGGCCAATGGTTGTGGAATACATGCTGGTGGTGCTTTGGGATATCGTGGTTGCGAACGTGACAGTGGCCCGGATCATCCTGTTCAAACGCAATGATAACCGCCAGCCCAACTGGATCTGCGTCCCGCTTGAACTGCGCACACCCGAAGCGATCACGGTTCTTGCGGGCACCATCACGATGACTCCGGGCACCGTCAGTTGTGATTTGTCAGCTCAGGGGCATAATCTGCTGGTGCACTGTCTTGATGCCCCCGACCCCGAGGCCGTGCGGGACCAGATCAAACAGCGCTATGAACGTCGCCTGAAGGAGATTTTCGAATGATCGACTACGCGATTTATTTTGCATTTGCCTGTTTCGGTGCGGCGATCATGATGTGTCTGTGGCGTATCATAACCGCTGACGGGGTCGGCACCCGGGTTCTGGCCTTGGACACTATGGTAATCAACACCATCGCCCTGATGATCCTATATGGGTTGGATCAGGGGACCGAGATTTTTTTCGAGGCCGCCATGATCATTGCCATGCTCGGTTTTGTTTCCACCGTGGCCTATGCGCGCTTCATGTTGCGCGGCAACATTATCGAATGAGGGCGGGATGACATTCATCGTGGAACTGCTGATCGCCTTTTTCCTGATCGTCTCGGGTATCTTCGGCTTTGTCGGGTCTTTTGGCATGATCAAGCTGAAAGACCCGATGTCCCGCCTGCACGCCCCGACCAAGGCAACGACCTTGGGGGTGGGCGGCGTGCTTCTGGCTTCGATAGTGCATTCTGTTCTTCTGGAAGGAAAGCTGTCCCTGCACGAGCTGCTGATCACTCTGTTCCTGTTCCTGACCGCTCCGATCACGGCCCTGTTCATTGCAAAGTGGCACATACACCGGCATGAAAAACCCGAAGACCTGCCGGATGCCGGCGAGGATGAACTTTGGGCCACCCACGCCGTCGAGCAGGTCGAAGACGTTCCGGATCATAGCGCGAATTGAAACCGATGCATATTCCTCCGCTGCCCCTGACCCGCGATCTGGTTCTTGTTGGCGGAGGTCACACCCACGCGCTGCTGCTGCGCAAATGGGGGATGGACCCGTTGCCGGGGGCGCGTGTGACCGTGATAAACCCCGGCCCGACGGCCCCGTATTCCGGGATGCTGCCAGGCTATGTCGCCGGGCATTATGACCGGTCGGAGCTGGACATCGATCTGGTCAGACTGGCCCGCTTCGCAGGCGCGCGCGTCATTCTGGGCGCGGTCGATGGAATCGATACCGATCGTCAGGAAATCCATGTTCCCGGGCGTCCTCCGGTAGGTTTCGATGTGGCGTCGGTCAATGTTGGGATCACTTCGGACATGCCCGCAATGCCCGGCTTTGCGGAACTTGCGGTACCAGCCAAACCACTGGGGCCATTCGCGGCAAAGTGGGCTGCTTATCTGGAAGGCAGCTGCCCTGCCTCGGTCGTCGTAATCGGCGGTGGGGTCGCCGGGGTTGAACTGGCCATGGCGATGGCTCATGCGCTCAGGGCCAAGGGTCGGTCAGCGCAGGTTACGCTGATCGACAATGCCATTGCCTTGACGGCCACCAGGCCCAAAGCAGCAGAGACGATCCGCCGTGCGATGCAGGATCTTGGTGTAGAGGTGATCGAAAACGCCGCGATCAACCGGATCGCTTCGGATCACGTCGCTTTGCAGGACGGGCGCAAAATCCCGGCCGGTTTCGTGACAGGTGCGGCCGGAGCCCGCCCGTATGGCTGGATCGAAAAGACCGGGCTGGACCTTGAGGATGGCTTCATCCGGGTAAACAGCTACCTGCAATCCAGCGATCCCGTGGTTTTTGCCGCCGGTGATTGCGCCCATCTGACGGACAATCCCAGACCCAAAGCCGGTGTATATGCAGTGCGCGAAGCACCGGTTCTGTTCGACAATCTGCGCGCGGCGCTGGGGGCTGGACGGATGCGCAAGTACGTCCCGCAGAAAGATTACCTGAAGCTGATTTCGCTAGGCGGCAAATCAGCGCTGGGCGAGCGGTTGGGGTTGTCCCACAGCGGAGCGATGATGTGGAAATGGAAGAACCACATCGACCAGACTTTCATGAACAAGTTCCGGGACCTGCCGCAGATGAAGCCCCCCGCGCTGCCGCGCGCGCATGCCGCCGGGCTTGTCGAGGTGCTGGGTGAAAAACCGATGTGTGGCGGATGCGGTGCCAAGGTCGGGCGCGGAGCATTGCAGGTGGCGCTGAAATCGCAGCCCGATCCCGTTCGCCCGGATATCATCCCCCTGCCCGGCGACGACGCGGCTCTGCTTCAGACGGGCGGGGTTCGGCAGGTCATGACATCAGATCACCTACGGGCTTTTACCAATGATCCCGCACTTATGGCGCGCATCGCCGCTGTACATGCCCTGGGGGATGTGTGGGCCATGGGGGCCACGCCTCAGGCTGCCACGGCAACGATCATCCTTCCGCGCATGTCTGCTGCCCTGCAACGCCGTACCATGTCGGAAATCATGTCGATCGCAGGAGACGTCATGCGGGACGCCGGTGCCGATATCGTGGGCGGGCACAGTTCCATGGGTGACGAGATGACAATCGGTTTCACACTGACCGGCCTGTGCGACGCCGACCCGATTACGCTGGCCGGCGGGCAACCGGGCGACTGTCTGATCCTGACCAAACCCATAGGAAGCGGCGTTCTCATGGCGGCCGAGATGGCAGGCCAGGCCAACGGTGCCTGGGTCGCCGCAGCCTACCGGCATATGGCGCAGCCGCAGGGTAAGGCGGCCCGCATATTGGCCGGGGCCCATGCGATGACCGACGTGACCGGGTTTGGTCTGGCCGGACATCTGCAAGGTATCTGCGACGCTTCCGGATGCGGGGCCATTATGGATTTGGATGCCGCGGAGTTGATGGATGGTGCGCAGGAACTGACGGACCGGGGTGTTCGATCAACCCTTTTTGCAGACAACCGGGCAATATCACCTGCCCTGCCTGCCGCGGGCAAAGCCGCCCTGATATTCGACCCGCAGACAGCAGGCGGCCTGCTGGCCGCAGTGGCGGCAAAGGGTGCCGAAACCGTCTTGAAAGACCTCAGGAACGCCGGATATCCGGCCATGGCAATCGGCGAGCTCACCGATGCACCGGGACTGCGCCTTCAGGACTGATCCAGCAGGGTTTCGATCCGGGTGGCCGCCTTGCTCAGGCCGGCATCGTTCAGAACGGCGATCTCAATATCGGCCAGAACCTTGACGGAACGGGACCGCCGCGACTTTGCGTATGCCGGGTCGTAATGCTGCTCCATCAGGGCCTGGGTCAGCACCTGTTTTTGACCTGCTTCGATCAGCTGCATCCAACCATCCACGACCTCGTGCCCGCGATGAAAGCGCAGCGGCGACAACCGGTCCCGCAAACGGTCGCCGTCAGACAGGATGTCGTCATAGGCCTGAACGAGATAGGCGGCGCGCGCCTCGAGCGGAGCCGTGATGTTCACCCGAGGGGCTGCGCACAAAGCGTTCCACAGGCTGGGCGGCAATATCAGGCTGCCGATCTTGGACGATTCCGCTTCGATGACAACTGGGCGCACCGTATTCATCGCACAAAGCACCCCTGCCAGGGCCGATTCAAAAGCTTTCTGGCTGGGCTGGCCGCCCGGTCTTTCCCCCAGCAGAGATCCTCGGTGATTGGCCAGTGCTTCGAGGTCAAGAACTTGCACCCCGCGTGCCTGCAAAAGTGCCAGCAATTCTGTCTTGGCCGTTCCGGTATAGCCATCCAGCGCCACCAACCGATGCGGCAACGGATCATCGTACAAATACGCATTCACCAGCCTGCGGTAGGTGCGATAGCCGCCCTCGATCACATCCGCTCGCCAGCCGATTTGTTGCAGCATCCATGTGAACGACCCGGAACGCTGTCCGCCACGCCAGCAATAGATCAGAGGGCGCCATCTGCCTTCGTGGTGACTTAGATGTTGCTCGATGTGGTTGGCCGCATTGCGGAACACCAAAGCGGCCCCGAGTTTACGCGCCAGAAACGGACTCTCCTGTACATACATGGTCCCGACACGGGCGCGTTCCTCGTTGTTCAGAACCGGCAGGTTGATCGCGCCTGGCAGATGATCTTCAGCGAACTCTGCCGGACTGCGCACATCGATGACCGTGTCAAAACCATGCGCATAAAGCTGTGTCAGATCAGAAAAATTCAGGGCCATGCCGATGGTCTAGCTTGCCGCGTCTGCAAAGAAAAGGCCGCACGCCGTCACTCGTGCAAAGGCGTGATCAGATCAGGTCCGCTGGCCCGGTTCGAGTTCACGACTGGATCAACGCGATGAAACGTCAGCACATCCTCTGCCCCCGGCTGCATCAAACGAGCAGCGCCCTTTCCCGCTTCTCCCAGCCACAATGACCAATGTTCGGGTTCGAGGATCAGGGGCATCCGATGATGGATGGTACCAAGGTTTTCGTTGGCCGCCGTCGTCACGATGGCACAGGTGCCCTGACGGTTTTCATCCACCCCCCAATCCTGCCAGATCCCGGCAAAGGCAATGGGGGCGCCGTCCCTACGATGGATGTACCATGGCAAGCGCGTTCCCTCGTCCGTCTTGGTCCATTCGTAGAACCCCGTTGCGGCAATCAGACAGCGACGCGACCGGCAGGCATCGCGAAAGGCAGGCTTTTCCGCCAAAGTCTCGGCGCGGGCGTTGATCAGCAAAGGCCCGGCGGTTTGCGTCTTGTACCAATGTGGCAAGAACCCCCAACGCAGCGCATCCAGACGCCGACCTGAGTCACCACCCCGAACCACATGCACCTGATTTGTCGGACAAACATTGAAATTCGGTACGGTCGGCAACGCGTTTGCCGGACGCGCGGAGAACAGCTGCGCCATCGCGTCATTGGGAAGAGTTATTGCAAACCGTCCGCACATAGGTAATCAACCGACGATACAGTCTTGATACTGGCACAGGATCTCACGGGATCACACGGAAAACCCAAAAACGCAATCCCTCAAGAGTAAAGCGATGGCCCTTTTGGATGCGGGCAAGCTTCCACAGGCGCTGAAAAAGGCCCAATTGGGCATCAAGAAATTCCCGAAGGACTCGGATTACCAAGCCATCGCCGGTTTCGTTTTGACCGAGATGAAGCAGTACAGGAAATCCATTCCGCATTTCATTGAAGCCTCGCGGATGAAGCCCGATGATCCGCAATTTGCCGAGAATCTGGCTAACGCCTTGATGCAAACAGGGCAAATTTTGCAGGCATTGACCTACGCAGAAAAAAAGATTGAACGATTTCCCAACAATAGGGAACTCACCAGAGTCATCGACGAAATACAACGCCAAGGGGAGAACTGGCGATCCATCATCCAGTTCACCACACACAAACTGGCGTCAGATCCGAACAACGCGGAATTGCTTTCAAAGCGTGCCCGCGCCTTCCAAAGCATCGGTTTTGTCGAGGAAAGCACGCGGGATATCCAACGCGCGTACGAGTTGGCACAAAGAACACAACTATTGCATTGCAAATGGCCATCAATCTGCATCAGACCAGTGACAGAGCCCAAGCGATCAAAGTTCTGCAAAACATCCTGGAAACCGATCCCCACAACCCGAATGCCCTGTTGCAATCCTCAATATTGACCGCACCGGAAAACGTGCCGCAGATGATCCCTGCGTTGAACGAGGCCATCGCTCAGACAGATCAACCTTTACAAGAGCTCGAGTTTGCCAAAGCACATCTGATCGAAAAAAGCGAAGGCTTGGCCAAGGCGTTGCCGCAATTTGCAAAGGCAAACGCAATCCAACAGAGTATTCTACCCTACGACCCCGAAATCGAAGAGAACAAAATATCCGATATTCTGGACCTGTTCCCTCAAGGGTCGCCTCGGGTCAGTGCAGAGCAAAACAGTATGCCGGTACCAATTTTTATTATCGGTCAGCCGCGATCCGGAACCACTTTGATGGAGATGATGCTGAGCTCTGCGCCCGGTATCGCCGGTTGCGGTGAACTGATGCTGATGACCGACCTTCCCGCCAAGTTTTATACGTCCGGCACGTCGCTCGATTCAGAAGCCGCGAAGGCGATTGCCCAAAGCTACCTGGACCAGATGCCTGGGATTCCGACGGATTCAATCGCCTTTGTCGACAAGATGCCGCACAACTACCAAAATGTCGGCTTCATTCTTGCAGCCTTCCCGAATGCCCGGATCATCAACATGCTGCGGGATCCACGCGATGTCGGTTTGTCAAAATGGATCCAGCGGTTCCTGGCAGACGGCATGAACGACACATCCAACCTTGAATCGATCGCGCATTCCGCAAATCTGTATCGCCGCTACATGTCTCATTGGGATAAGCTGTTCGGAAACTGCATTCTGACAATGCCCTATGAAGATCTGGTGGCGGACCCCCTGACCCATAGCCAGCGCTTTGCCGAGTTTTGCGGTATTGAGTGGTGCCAATCCATGGTACACCCCGAAAAGAACACCAGACAGGTGCGTACGGCCAGCGTGGATCAGGTGCGCAACAAGATCTCGACCAAGTCAATCGGGCGCTGGCGCGAGGTCGCGGATCAGATCAAACCGATGCTGGACGGCTTTGACCTGGAACTTTGGCCGGAATACGATTTCAGTTAATCCGCAGAAGCGGAAAAGCCGCATCATAACAACGCGGCTTTTGTCCTTTTCGAAAAACAGGGTCACTTCTGCTGGATGCGTCCGTCGACATAAGGCTGGTACGGCGCGTTTGCGGCCAGATATTCCGCGGTTACATCCGCAAGATCCGGACCGAAGTCATAGGCGTTCTTGTCATCGCCCTCGAACATCGAATACCCATCGCCACCATTGCGGACGTAATTGTTGGTTACGACCAGGTAGGTTTTGTTCGGGTCGATCGGAACAAACCCATCGCCCTCGGCGACCATCACATCAATGATACGCCCTTCGTTCGGCGCTACACTGGGATCCCAGGTAAAGCGCAGGCCAGCAACCTGAGGAAAACGCCCCTTCACGTCTTCCACCTGACTGACGCCATTTTCCAGCGCGTCAATAACGGTCTGCCCGTTGATCTCAAAAGTGGACAGCGTGTTCTGGAACGGCAGCACGGTCAGCACTTCGCCCATGGTCACGTCTCCGGGGTCGATAGACGCCCGCAAACCACCCGAGTTCGCGATGGCAATCTGTACACCCTGATCGGCAACCCGCGCCAGCATCGCATCGGCAACAAGATTGCCCATCTGGCATTCCTGTACACGACATACAGAGCGGTCCCCCTCGATGGCCTCGGCCGCGCTGGCGACAACCTTGTTTCGGATTTCATCCAGAGGCTGAGCAAGTTCGGCGATCCGGTCCAATGCGGCCTGATCCTCGGTCACGGTGTTGTCCATGATCAAAGGTTCACCAACGGCTTCGACCACATTGCCGTCGTCATCAAACGTGACGTTCAGTTCGCCCAGAAACTTGCCGTAGGCATAGGCTTGAACGATCTGCACACCGTTGACCACCGTGGGATACGGGCCCACGGCCTTGTCCGATGCATTCGAAAGATAGGTGTTCGAATGCCCGCCAACGATCACGTCGACCCCGCTTGTCTCTGCCGCGACACGCTGGTCAACGCCATAGCCCGAATGGCTGAGCACGATGATCTTGTTGACGCCTTCGCCCGTCAGCTTGTCGACCTCGGCCTGCACCGCCGGTACCGGGTCTGAAAAGGTCACGTTGGGACCGGGCGACGCAAGTTCATGCGTATCGATCGGCGTCAGCCCGATCAGGCCAATCTGTTCGCCACCCACCTCGATCACGGTGGATTTCTTGATGTGGTCGGTCAGAAGCTCTTCGTCGCGAATATCGGCATTGGACATCAGGACCGGGAAATCGACCGAGTCGATAAAGCCACGCAGCACTTCCGGGCCGTCGTCAAACTCGTGGTTGCCCACGGTCATGGCGTCATAGCCCAGCTTGTTCATGAACTCGGCAGCGACCTTGCCCTTGTAATACGTGTAGAAAAGAGACCCCTGAAACTGATCGCCGCCATCCACCAGAATCGAATTGTCGGCACGATCACGTGCGTCTTTCACGGCCGTGACCAGGCGCGCCGATCCACCAAAGCACTTTCCTTCGGCATTGTCTTCCGCATCGCATCCGCTGTCGTATTTGTTGATCGGCTCGAAACGAGAATGAAAATCGTTGGTGTGCAATATTGTCAACTTGTAGTCGGCTGCCGCAACTCCGGCGGTCAGGCCCAGAACCGCGACTGAAGTCAAAATTCGGGTCTGCATCATGGTACTCCCAGTTGTTATTTGTGGTGATCGTGCGCGCATGACGGCAGAGAGTCAAAGAAGAAATCCGACTTGATTCCATCTTCGGCGCGGGGCATCAGGTCCGTATGCTGATTTACAAGATTTTCCGAGCCGAAGAGTGGGCCACCTTGCAGGACCAAGGTGCCTCGAACGGTGCTCCGATCGACGTCGCTGACGGGTTTGTCCACTTTTCCACCGCTGAACAAGCAGCTGAAACCGCAGCCAAACATTTTGCCGGTGTCGATGGTCTGGTTTTGCTGGCCTGTGACGCAGATGCGATGGGCGACGACCTGAAATGGGAGGTCTCGCGCGGCGGTGCCCTGTTCCCGCATCTCTATCGCCAGATCCGGATGAGCGATGTTGTCTGGTCACGCCCTCTGCCGTTTGACGGCACCGCGCACCAGTTCCCAAAGGACATGTCATGACATCCTATATTGACCCGGACCGCGACCAGTTCGAGGCCTTCAAGGCATTGGATCGGGACAAGCCGATCGAAATGCTCAACCTGGTGAAATTTCGGGCCAAGGCGCAGTACCCAACAGCGCATGAGCTGGTGAATGCAGGGCTGACCGGAGCGCAAGCCTATCGGAGCTACGGGGCAGAAACCGCTCCGATCATTGAACGCATCGGGGCGCGCATCCTCTGGCGTGGGGTGTTTGAAGCAACCCTGATTGGACCGGCGGACGAGGCATGGGATTCCGTTTTCATTGCCCGCTATCCGACGGCACACGCATTTCTGGAAATGGTCACCGACCCAGCCTATCGGGCGGCGGTGATCCACCGTCAGGCGGCGGTGGAAACGTCGCGCCTGATCCGATGCGGGTCAGGTGTAGCCGGGGCGACGTTCGGATGAAACTGACAGAGAAACTGGGCCTTGCCGTTCTGCACCGCATGGACCCCGAGACCGCCCACGGGATGTCGATCAGGGCGTTGAAGTCAGGGCTGGCACCCGCACCCGGGCCGGTAACGACGCCGCGCCTGAAAACGGTCGTTGCCGGGTTGACCCTGCCGAACCCGATTGGGCTGGCTGCCGGGTTCGACAAGAATGGTGAGGTTTTGGCCCCGCTGTCCCGCGCCGGGTTCGGTTTTGTCGAAGTCGGGGCGGTCACGCCGCGCCCGCAACCGGGAAACCCCAAACCCCGTCTTTTTCGCCTGACCGAGGACAAGGCAGCCATCAACCGCTTTGGCTTCAACAATGAAGGCATGGGGGTGATGGCAAAACGGCTGGCAGACCGCCCCAAAGACGCGGTCATCGGCCTGAATCTGGGGGCCAACAAGGACAGCGAAGACCGCGCGGGCGATTTTGTCAAAGTGCTGGCCCATTGTGCCGAACACCTGGATTTTGCAACCGTCAACGTATCATCCCCGAATACGGAGAAGCTGCGGGATTTGCAGGGCAAAGCCGCTCTCACCGCGTTGTTGAGCGGTGTGATCGAGACACGTGATGCGCTGCCGCGCCGGCTGCCGATCTTCCTGAAAATCGCTCCGGATCTCACCGAGGCGGAATTGCAGGACATCGCCGAGGTCGCACGCGAAACCGGGGTGGACGCTGTGATCGCCACCAATACCACCTTGTCCCGCGACGGGTTGCGCAGCGCGCAGAAAGACGAAAGTGGTGGTTTGTCGGGCGCCCCGCTGTTTGAAAAGTCGACCAGCGTACTGGCTCAGCTGAGCAAACTGACGGACGGGGATATCCCCCTGATAGGCGTGGGCGGCATCAGCAATGCCGAGCAAGCCTATGCCAAGATCTGTGCCGGGGCATCGGCCGTGCAGTTCTATACCGCAATGGTGTATGGCGGCATTTCCCTGGCTGCCGACATCGCCAAAGGGCTGGATGACTTGCTGGCGCGTGACGGTTTTGACACCGTATCGCAAGCCGTCGGCAGCAAACGAGAGGATTGGCTGTGATCGAATACTGGCACAACCCCCGCTGTTCCAAATCCCGCGCCGGTCTGGCGCTTTTGGAAGAAAACGGTGCGCAGGTCTTCGTTCGAAAGTACCTAGAAGACGCGCCGTCAATCGACGAGTTGCGCGCTGCGCAATCCGCGCTTGGGCTGTCGCCCATCGAAATGATGCGCACAGGAGAAAAACGGTTCAAGGAACTGGGGCTGGCCAAAACCTCGCCCGACGAAGACCTGATCCGTGCCATGGCCGAAAACCCGATCCTGATCGAGCGCCCTCTTGCAATTGCCGGAGACAAAGCCGCCATCGGACGTCCGCCGGAAAACCTGTTGACGTTGCTCTAGGCCACCTGGGCTTCAAGCTTGGGATAGCGCCAGCCCATTGTCACACCACGTGCGATATTGAGAACCATCAGCGCGGCCCACAGGCCGTGATTGCCGAAGACAGGCACCAGCATGAACAAAGCGACCAAATAGATCGCCACCGACTGAATCATCGCGTTTCGCATGGCGCGGGTCCAGGTGGCACCGATGTAGATACCGTCGAACATCCAGCTTGCCACTCCGATCACCGGGGCGATTGCGGCCCAGAACAGGTATTCGCGCCCGGCTTCACGCACTTGCGGTGAAGTTGACATCAGGTCGATCAGCGCCGGGCCGGCGACAAAGAAAACCGCAGCCAGCAACAGCGCGCCCCCAACACCCCATTGCGAGGCCATGACAGAGGCGCGACGCACCTGATACCTGTCTCTGGCACCGACTGCGCCTCCGACCAGCGCTTCGGCGGAAAAGGCAAACCCATCAAGCGCAAAGGCGGTGATTTCAAGAAACTGAAGCAAGACTTGATTGGCCGCCAGATTCACGTCACCCAGATCCGAACCAACAAAAAGGAATGTCGTGAACGATCCGGTCAACAGAACCGATCGCAGCATGATATCACCGTTGACCTGCAACATACGCCGCAGCCGGGCGGCATCGAAAACCCGAGCCCAATCGCGCCAGATTCCATCAGCGAACCCATCCCGGCAAAGCCACACCCCCAAGGCCAAACCGGTCCATTCTGCGATCAGGGTGGCAATGGCAACCCCTTCGACCCCCCAGCCAAGGCCCAGAACGAACCACAGGTCGAGACCGATATTCAACCCATTCATCCAGACCTGAAGGATGAACACGCCGCGCGTACGCTCGACGGCGATCAGCCAGCCGGTAACGGCATATAACGCGATGGTTGCAGGCGCCCCCCAGATGCGGATTTCCAGATAGGATCGGGTCAGGGCTTCGACTTCGGGGCTTGCCGGGGAAAGCGCGAATGCACCCGCAAACACGGCCACCTGCGCAAGGATAAAGAACAGTCCTGCCGCGCCTCCCAGGATCAGGCCGCGCATCAGCAGCGCCCGGGTTTCAACGGTGTCGCCTGCCCCGCGTGCCTGCGCCGCCATCCCGGTTGTGCCCATCCGCAGGAAACCGAAGATCCAATAGATTGTGGACAGGATCACAGCCCCGATGCCGACCGCCCCGATCGGGGCCGCCTCGCCCATCTGACCGACAACGCCCGTATCCACCGCACCCAGTATCGGCACGGTGGCATTCGACAGGACTATGGGCACCGCGATCTTCAGCACCCGCCTGTGCGTGATGGGCGCCGAGGCGTCCTGCACGGTCAGCTCTTGTCTCTGGGAGGTTGCGGCATCAGAAAATGTCCGGAAGCCTGCGCAAACAGTTTCGCATGGTTATCCTGCCAGGCTTCGACCCGGACCGAGGCGTACCGCCGCCCGGATCTGCTGATGAAGGCCCGTGCATATGCGTCCCGTGGAAGGCCCGAGCGCAGATAGTCGACGGTAAAGTCGATGGTCTTGGGAAAGCGAATATTCGGGTCGGTCACAATGGCCTCTCCGTCGATCTCGCCACTTTCGATACGCGGGAACATATGTTCCCAACTAAGGGTGATGACAGCGGTCACTTCGAGGAATGCCGCGGTTACACCGCCGTGAATCGCAGGCAGGAACGGGTTGCCGATCAACTTGTCATCGAAGTTCAGAACGCCGGTCAGTTCATCCCCGCGCCGGTCGAAGCTGATATTGAGAAATCGGATGTAAGGTACACCGTCAACCAGCGCACGCAACGCTGCGTCGCGTCGCTGCTTGACCACCTGCATTGGTTCGGGACGAGGTCTTGCCATGTTATTTCCCCTCAACCGTAAAGGACCCCGAGGCCGTGGCCACCGGCAGGTCTTTGTCATGGTCCATAGCCGTGGCTCGTACAAACGCCACGTTCCGCGTGATGTGATAGCAGACGGCATGCGCTGTCACCGTCTGACCCGGTGTCGCTGCGCGCATGTAGTCAATGCGCAGATCGATCGTGGCTGTCCCGCCGGGGGCCGAGGGGTGGCTCATCACAGCAGCACCGCAGCATGTGTCCAGAATTGTGGAAATCGCCCCACCGTGAATCACCCATGTGCGCGGATCCCCGATCAGATCCTCATTGTAGGGCAACGTGATCTCTGCCTCGCCCTCACCGATCTGCGTGAGCTTGAGGTTCAATGCCCGCGCGTGGGGGATCGCCTCGATAAACTGGCGGGCTAAAACTGTCTTGTCGACCATAGGTTTGCGTCCTGTTCTCTGCCCGTCCTTTATGAGCCGCTGTTTCCGCAAAGGGCAAGCCCACCTGTTGCGCTCGGGATCGGGACCGCCTAGGTTGCTGACAAGGAGATCGGGAATGTCCAACAACCGTTTGTCATTCAAAGAGATGTGCGCCGAGTTCGACGTGACCCCGCGCACTCTGCGCTATTACGAATACATCGAACTTTTGCAACCGGACCGTGAAGGTCGGTCCCGGTTTTACGGCCCCCGCGAATGCGCGCGGATGAAGCTGATCATGCGCGGCCGCAAGTTCGGATTTCCCCTGGAAGAGATCCGCCAATGGCTTTTGATCTACGAAGATCAGGGCAATGAGGCGCAAATGGCCACCTTCGTCGAGATGGCGGATCGCCAGATGAACGAGCTTCAGCAGCAGCGCCAGCAACTGGACGAAGCCATGGACGAACTCAAGCGTCTGCGCGACCAGACGGCCAAGTCGTTGGGATAGCCGCCCCCCAATCCGAAAATTCGAATTGATCACCCTGAATCTGCGCAAACAGATGCGCGGTGTTTCCGCAATTGCGACAGCTTTGGCGGGAAATTCCGCATGACGCTACGGAAAGAAAATTGCGTCAGAGCGTGCTTACGTGACCGGATGTTACGTCAACTTTGAAATGACGCAGCGTCTGGATTACGTAAACGTCACTCTCGTGTTGTAAAGCGCGTACCAACTGCGCAACTCATATCTCATGACGCCAGTGACGAGAGTATGACGAATGACCGAAGATGTGATGACCATCCGTGAGATGTGCGAGACCTATGATGTCACGCCACGCACCTTGCGGTTCTATGAGGCCAAGGAACTTCTGTTCCCGATCCGTGAAGGCCAGAAACGTCTGTTCACCAAGCGTGATCGGGCGCGGCTCAAACTGATCCTGCGCGGCAAACGATTTGGGTTCAGCCTGGAAGAAATTCGACAACTGCTGGATTTGTACCATGTAGGCGACCAGCAGGTCACGCAGATGACCCGGACCTATGAAATCGCGTGCGAGCGTCTGGAGGACATGGAAGCGCGCCGCGAAGAGCTGACTCAGGCCATCGACGATCTGAAAGAGCAGTTGCGCTGGGGCGAGAAAGTCATCGCCTCGATGAAACAGGAAAAGAAGGCAGCCGAGTAACCTCGACCTGTCATCCGGACATATGAATTAAGGGAGCTTCACATGCCCGTTTACAACGCGCCAACCAAAGACATGCAGTTCATCCTGCACGACGTGCTGAATGTCTCAAAGTCGGACATACCCGGCTATAACGAACTGGAAGCCGAGTTTACCGGCGCGGTTCTGGAAGAAGCCGGCAAGGTTGCCACAAATGTTCTGCATCCGCTGAACGTTGTCGGCGACACCGAAGGATGCCGGTTGGAAAACGGTATTGTGTACACCCCGACCGGGTTCAAGGAAGCCTTCGAGCAGATGAAGGAAGGCGGCTGGACTGGCCTCGACATGCCGGAAGAGTATGGCGGCCAAAACATGCCCTATGTGTTGGGCACTGCTGTGGGTGAGATGTTCTCGGGCTCAAACCAGGCTTTCACCATGTACCAGGGCCTGACGCACGGCGCGGCCTCGGCGATTCTGGCGCACGGAACGGACGAGCAGAAGAACAAGTACCTGCCCAAAATGGTCAGCTGTGAATGGACCGGTACCATGAACCTGACCGAACCGCATTGCGGCACCGATCTGGGCCTGATGCGCACCAAAGCGGAACCGCAGGGCGACGGCAGCTATAAAATCTCGGGCCAGAAGATCTTTATCTCGGCTGGCGATCACGACATGGCCGACAACATCATCCACCTGGTGCTGGCCAAAATCCCCGGCGGACCCGAAGGCATCAAGGGCGTTTCGCTGTTCATCGTGCCCAAGTTCATCGTGAACGAGGACGGTTCGCTGGGCGAACGCAACGGCGTCTCGGTCGGCAAGATCGAAGAAAAGATGGGCATCCACGGCAACTCGACCTGCGTCATGAACTATGACGAGGCCACCGGCTGGCTGCTGGGCGAAGAGCACAAAGGTATGCGTGCGATGTTCACCATGATGAACGAAGCGCGTCTGGGTGTGGGCATGCAAGGCCTGTCGCAGGCCGAAGCGGCGTATCAGAACGCTCTGGAATACGCCAAAGACCGGCTGCAGGGCCGCGATGTAACCGGTGTAAAGAACCCCGATGGCCCGGCTGATCCGCTGATCGTTCACCCTGACATCCGTCGCAATCTGATGGATCAGAAAAGCTTCACCGAAGGCGCACGCGCGTTCATCCTTTGGGGCGCGACCATGATCGATAAAGCCCACCGATCGGGTGACAAAGACGCGGACGGGCTGATCTCGCTTCTGACCCCGGTCATCAAGGGCTTCCTGACGGATGAAGGTTACGACATGACCGTTCAGGCGCAGCAGGTCTATGGTGGGCACGGCTACATCGAAGAATGGGGCATGTCGCAATACACCCGCGATGCCCGGATCGCCATGATCTATGAAGGCGCCAACGGCGTTCAGGCGTTGGACCTTGTTGGCCGCAAACTGGCGCAGGATGGCGGTAAGCACGTCATGGCCTTCTTCGATATGGTCAAAACCTTCTGCAAGGAAAACGCAGGCCAGAACGAGGCTTATGACAAAGCCTTCATCGAACCGCTGAAGGCTGCGTCCAAGGATTTGCAGGCGGCTGGTATGTATTTCATGCAGGAAGGCATGAAAAATCCGAACAACGCGCTGTCCGGTTCCTACGATTTCATGCACATGTTCGGTCATGTCTGCCTGGGCCTGATGTGGGCGCGTATGGCCAAGGCCGCACAAGAAGCGCTGGACAGTGGCACGTCGGACAAAGAGTTCTACGAGACCAAGATCAACACCGGCCGCTTCTACATGGCCCGCCGTCTGCCGGCCACGGCGTTGCATCTGTCGCGCATTCAAACCGGCGCGGATACCGTCATGGCGCTGGAAGCTGCAAACTTCTGATCTTTCTCCGGTTCCGGGGTCCCGCCCCGGAGCCGGTTTTCGGAGGAGATACAATGCCAAAACGATTTCGCCTGACCCGCCGATTCCCGGTCGCCATGACCGAGGACGGCTATCGAAAGCTCAGGGCTTTTGCCCGTGAGGCAGGATTAGATGAAGGCGAAGCGCTGTCTTTTCTGTTCGAAAATTTCAACAGCGTCATTGATGAAGACAACCTTACCCATCGATTGCGTCTTTTCAATTCCGAGTTGGAGGCGCGCAAGCGCTAGGCACCAAAACCGCCAAGCTAGGGTAAAAGACGCACAAAACGCCACGGGAGGGGCGATTGCATGACCATTAAACTGCACTGCTTCGGAGAAAGCGGCAATTCCTACAAGGCCGCTCTGGCGTTGGAAATGTCTGGCCTCGATTGGGAACCGGTCTTTGTCGATTTCTTCAACGGCGTCACCCGAAGCCCCGAGTTCCGTTCGGAAATCAACGTGATGGGCGAAGCGCCCCTCATGGTCGATGGTGATTTCCAAACCTCCCAATCCGGTGCCATTCAGGCCTATGTGACTGAAAAATCAGGAAAGTTCGGCGGCAAAAATCGGGAAGATAACTATGACATCCTGCGCTGGGTGCTGTGGGACAATCACAAGCTCAGCTCGATGGCGGGCCTGACCCGGTTCCTGATCAACTTTCTGCCCGAACAGCATCGCAACCCGGATGTGATCGCCTTCAACCAGGGCCGCCTGAAGGCCGCCTATCAGGTGCTGAACGCGCATCTGGAAGGCCGCGACTGGATCGTCGGCGACGGCGTGACCAACGCCGATCTCAGCTGCTGCGGCTATCTGTATTACCCTGAACCATTCGGCTTTGACCGCGCCGACTGGCCCCATATCGACGCCTGGCTGACTCGCCTGTCCGAACAGCCCGGCTGGAAACACCCATATGACCTGATGCCCGGCAACCCGTCGGATCGAGCTTGAGGAGAAGACCCATGACCGAAGCTTATATTTATGACGCTCTGCGCACCCCGCGCGGCAAGGGCCGCAAGGATGGCAGCCTGCACGAGGTAACCTCGGTGCGCCTGTCCGCCCTGACCCTGAACGCGATGAAAGAACGCAACAACCTCGAAGGCCACGCCGTCGAAGACGTGATCTGGGGCAACGTCACGCAGGTGATGGAACAAGGCGGCTGTCTGGCGCGCTCGGCTGTTCTGGCCTCGAACCTGGACCAGTCGATCCCCGGCCTGGCGATCAACCGCTTCTGCGCGAGCGGGATGGAAGCCGTGAACCTGGCCGCAAACCAGGTCAAGGGCGGCGCGGGCGACGCTTACATCGCAGGTGGCGTTGAGATGATGGGCCGTGTTCCCATGGGCAGCGACGGGGCGGCGATTGCTGTTGACCCCTCTCTGGCGATGGAGACCTACTTTGTGCCGCAGGGCATCTCGGCCGACATCATTGCCACGGAATACGGGTTCAGCCGCGATGACGCGGACGCTCTGGCAGTTGAATCCCAAAAGCGCGCGGCGGAAGCCTGGGCGGAAAACCGGTTCGAAAAGTCGATCATCACGGTCAAAGACCAGAACGGCCTGCCCATTCTGGACCGCGACGAGTACATGCGGCCGGGCACCGACATGCAAAGCCTTGGCGCGTTGAACCCGTCCTTCCAGATGATGGGCGAGCAGATGCCCGGTTTCGACAAGGTGGCGATGCTGAAATACCCACATCTTGAGCGGATCAATCACATCCATCATGCGGGCAACAGCTCGGGCATCGTGGATGGGGCTGCGGCCGTGCTGATCGGCAACAAGGAATTTGGTGAAAAATACGGCCTGAAACCCCGCGCCCGCATCAAGGCCACCGCCAAGATCGGTACCGACCCGACCATCATGCTGACCGGCCCGGTTCCTGTGACCGAGAAGATCCTGGCCGACAACGGCATGAAGATCAGCGATCTGGACCTGTTCGAAGTCAACGAAGCCTTTGCTTCGGTCGTGCTGCGGTTCCAGCAGGCCTTTGACGTCGATCCGGCGCTGGTCAACGTCAACGGCGGATCGATCGCGATGGGTCACCCGCTGGGCGCAACCGGTGCGATCATCATCGGCACCTTGCTGGATGAACTGGAGCGTCAGGACAAGGAAACCGGTCTGGCCACGCTTTGCATTGCGTCCGGCATGGGTGCGGCAACGATTATCGAGCGGGTCTGATGCCCAAGCTGGATCTCTCTCAGATCCCGTTCAAGGGGGGCTCGTCCTATCCGGGCAAGCTGGCCGAGGCGACCGCTGGTCGTTTCGTGCAGCGCGTCGGGGATGCGGGCGGGCTGACCCAGTACGGGGTCAACATCGTGCGGCTGGAGCCTCAGGGCCTCTCGTCGCTGCGCCACTACCATATGGAGCAGGACGAGTTTGCCATCATGCTCAGCGGCAAATGCGTGCTGATCGATGACGATGGTGAGCATGAGATGCTGCCCGGTGACTGCGCCGCTTGGCCCGCTGGTGAGGCCAATGGCCACCACCTTGTGAACAAGACCGATGCGCCCGCGACCTTTCTGGTGGTGGGCACACGGACCCCGACCGAGACCGGCTATTACAGCGACATAGACATGATGGTGAAGGATGATGAAAACGGATTCTCTTTCACCCGGAAAGACGGCAGCCCGCTGACGGCTGACCAGATTGGAGATGACAATGACTGATTTCACTCTGACCAAAGACGCGGACGGCGTCGCCTTTGTGACCTGGGACGCCCAGGGAAAATCCATGAACGTGCTGACCCGCGAGGCTTTTCAAGAAGTCAGCCAACTGATTGATCAGGCCCTGAGCGACGACGAGATCAAAGGTATTGTCATTACCTCGGGCAAGGAAGGCTCGTTTGCCGGCGGAATGGACCTGAACACATTGGCCACTATCCGTCAGGAAGCCGGGGACGAACCTGCGCAGGCGTTGTTTGATTTCGTCATGGGCGGGCATCACATCCTGCGCAAGCTGGAATTGGCGGGCATGGACCCCAAAACCAAGAAAGGTGGCAAGCCCATCGCCTGCGCGATCAACGGAACCTGCGCCGGGATCGGGACCGAGATCGCACTGGCCTGCCATCACCGCGTCATGACAAGCAATCCAAAGTCCAAGATCGGGCTGCCCGAAATCCTGCTGGGCATCTTCCCCGGCGGCGGCGGCACCATCCGTTACAGCCGCATGGTGGGCGCCATGGCGGCGGCCCCGGTGCTGCTTGAAGGCAAGATGATGGACCCGGCCAAGGCCAAGGGCGCGCAGTTGATCGACGCAGTTGCCGACGATCCGGTCGCTGCGGCCAAAGAATGGGTTCTGAATGCCAAGGACGCCGACCTGGTGAAACCGTGGGACGCGAAGGGCTACAAGATGCCCGGTGGTGCGCCCTACCACCCTGCCGGTTTCATGACCTTCGTGGGCGCGAGCGCCATGGTTCATGGGAAAACGCAAGGCGCCTTCCCTGCGGCCAAAGCCCTTCTGAGCGCGATCTATGAAGGCGCGCTGGTCGACTTTGACACCGCTTTGAAAATTGAAGCCCGCTGGTTCACCAACGTGCTGATGAACCCGTCCTCGTCGGCGATGATCCGGTCACTGTTCCTCAACAAGGAAGCGCTTGAAAAAGGCGCGGTCCGTCCGAAAGGTGTTCCCGATCAGCGTGTCAAGAAGATCGGCGTTCTGGGCGCTGGCATGATGGGGGCCGGTATCGCGCTGGTTTCTGCCCAAGCTGGTATGGAAGTCGTTCTGGTCGACCGCGATCAGGAGGCGGCCGACAAAGGCAAAGCTTATACCGAAACCTATCTGGACAAGGGTATCAAGCGCGGCAAGGTCACGGCCGAAAAGAAAGAGGCCATGCTGGCCCGCATCACGGCGACACCGGATCTGAACCATCTGAAAGGGTGTGACTTGATCATCGAAGCCGTGTTTGAAGACATGGGCGTAAAGGCCGAGATGACCAAAAAGGTCGAAGCGATCATCCCCGAGGACTGCATCTTTGCCTCGAACACCTCGACCCTGCCGATCACCGATCTGGCCAAGGCAAGCGTGCGTCCCGACCAATTCATCGGCATCCACTTCTTCTCACCGGTCGAGAAGATGTTGCTGGTCGAGATCATCAAGGGCAAGGAAACCGGTGATCGCGCCGTTGCCAAGGCGCTCGACTACGTGCGCCAGATCCGCAAGACGCCGATCGTGGTCAACGATGCGCGCTTCTTCTACGCCAATCGCTGCATCATTCCGTACATCAACGAAGGCGCACGGATGATCACCGAAGGCGTGAGCCCCGTGCTGATCGACAACGCCGCACGTCAGTTGGGCTTTCCGGTTGGTCCGATCCAGCTGACCGATGAAACCTCGATTGATCTGGGGGCCAAGATCGCCCGTGCGACCAAGGCCGCCATGGGCAATGCCTATCCGGAAAGCCCCTCGGACGATCTGATCTTCTGGATGGAAGAACAGGGCCGTCTGGGCCGCAAGGCAAACGCCGGCTTCTTCGACTATGACGAAAAAGGCAAGCGCGTCGAATACTGGAAGGGTCTTCAGGATAAGTATCCGCTTGCCAAAGACCAGCCCGACCTGATCGAGGTACAGGAGCGCCTGATGTTCGCTCAGGTTCTGGAAGCGGTTCGGGCGCTGGAAGAAGGTGTGCTGGAAGACATTCGTGAAGGCGACGTGGGCGCCATTCTGGGCTGGGGCTTTGCGCCGTGGTCCGGTGGTCCGCTCAGCTGGCTCGACATCATCGGCACGCCCTACGCAGCCGAAAGATGTGATCAGCTGGCCGAGAAATATGGCGAACGCTTTGCCTGCCCGCCACTGGTGCGTGAGATGGCAGAAAAGGGTCAAACCTTCTACGGGCGTTTCAACCCCGAAGCAAAGGCTGCCTGAATCAGTGACGCAGGCGCGTGAGATCACGCGCCTGCATCGTTTTTGTCAGTGTTTGGTTAGATCTGCCATTCGGGCCGCAGAAACAGCACCGGCGCGTTTGGACGCCCCGGTCGACCCGGCCGCCTGACCCCAGAGGGCGGACGGATCGGAAATATCGGTTCCTGCGGAATGGGTGCAGGCAGGGCACCCAATGGGTTGGCAAGGGCTGACATATCTCCCCTGCTTGCAATCAGGTTGACCAGCTTTGTGCCGGTCTCTTCATCGGCGACATCGTAACCAGCCCCGCTGACCCTGCCGCGCATGTTGAACAGGCCGGAAGGGCAGTAAGCTTGCAGGCCGCCCTCGACAAAAATCACCTGATCTTCGTCGAAAAACAGGGAACGGACCTCAAACGACGATCCCGGTGCCTGCGACATAAACCGACCCACGCCATTCAGCAGTCTTGCGGATACGACGGAACATCCGCTGACATCGGCATCAATCTGCGACAGGTTCAGAGCAATGCCCTGTTCGGGCATCAGCCAAACGGGGCGCCCGTTATACGCGGCGCGTGCCGGTACGAAAACCGGCAAATACTCGGAACGGCGCTCTTCGGCAGGAATGACCACGACGCTGGTCGAGATGCGGCGCACCTCTTTGAACCCGTGATCCAGAGTTCGGACCAGATCGCCGACTGCAATGCGCTCAACCGGTTTCCACCCGCTTGTTGTCGCAACCTTCGTGCCGTTCAAAAAACCACCACGGCGCGCGTTCACCGCGTGGTTCAAACCGGATGGATCAGTATCGGACGACTGATCAAGATAAACAGAAATACTCGTAACTTCAGACACGTGCCTAACCCCCTTTGGCACAAACTCACTATGCAAAACAGCTAACATCAAAAACCGGGGCTGTCTTATTTCGGACATATTTATGCCCAATTTGGGCCGTCTCAGCGCGCTCCCAGGGCGATTTGGTAAACACTCACAAGGCTTGAACAGGCTTTTGTGCAATTTTCGAAACGGTCAGCACGCATGGAACTTACGAATCCATCTGCACCTGATCCGTTGAAATGAACCTGCTTATTGAGGTTTCAGCGTGCAAAATCCGTTGGCAATGCGCTGTTGTATGTGTCAGGCAAGTTCCTGCTGGGTGGATGACCGCCTGGCCCGCCAGCCCAGCAAAACCCCTGCCGTCGCGATCAGGACAATCCCGGACACCTGCATCAAATCGAGGGTCTGACCCAGTGCGACGAATGCAAAGAGCGGCCCGAAAATCATCACCGAATACTCGAACACGGCCACGTAAGAGGTCTCGCCTACCTGATAGGCTTTGATGAGCATGAAGACCGCAATCGTCGACCCGACGGCCTGAACAACAATCCATGGCAACGCGGGCCCCACTTCCCAGACCCAACCCCGTGTAACAAAGCCATCCGGCCCGTCCAGCGTGGCAACGGGTGCAACCGTGAACAAGGCGGCGCCCACGGCCCCTGACAGCCCAAGGGTAATGACCATGGCTGCCAGCATCGCAACCGTGCTTTCACGCGCGCAATATGTCCGCGTCATGATCGAACTCAAGGCATAGAAAAAACCTGCGGCAATTGGAAAAACCGAACGCATGTCAAATTCGACCGGGTTGGGTTGCAAAACCAGAAGGGTGCCCGAAAAACCGACCAGCACAGCCAGAATGCGCCACGGCCCGATCTTTTGCCCAAGCGCAAAGGACGAAATCAGCAGCACGAAAATCGGCGAGGTGAACAACCCTGCCAGGGCTTGCGCAATCGGCATCATCGACAGCGACGCAAAATAGAAAAACATGGCCGTCGTAATCAGAAGACTGCGTAAGATGACCGCCCCCCACCGTTGCGGCCTCAGCCCGCCCAGCCCCAAAAGGGACAGCCCGACAATCAGCGGCAGCATCAGCAATGCCCGCATGAAATGGAATTGCCACAGCCCGACCGTCTCGGCCAGCAGGATCACAACATTGTCGATCACGCCGATAATTGCCATTGCTGCTACCATAAGGGCTGAAGCCAGCACCGGAGAGGTGGTCGTGTCTGCCTGCATGTTCGCGCCCTTGTTGCGATCAAAGATCGGCGATCTTTTTCCTGACGGGTATCCAGCACAAATCGGAATACCTGCGCAACAGGTTTGCGCACGGCGTTTTCACCATGCTAAGCTGCGGCAAAACAATTTCGAGCAGACCCCAACCAGATGACGGCCCTGAAACAGTACCAGCGGATCGAAGCCACCGGTCTGTGGCGCCCTTCGCCCGATGAACAGCGGCGCGAAGTCGTGGTATCGATTGGCGAGGCGACCCTAACCATTTCCGATTTCAATGACAGGGCTTTGACGCATTGGTCTTTGGCGGCGCTTGAACGGCAGAACCCCGGTGCCTTTCCGGCTGTTTTTAGCCCCGACGGTGATCCGGATGAGACACTGGAACTGGGAGAATCCGAAACCACGATGCTTGAAGCGATCGATCGGCTGCAACGTGCCATCGAACGCTCGCGCCCCCATCCCGGCCGTTTGCGCTGGATGAGCGTCGGAGGCGTTGTGGCTGCGGTTCTGGCCGTATTGTTGTTTTGGCTGCCCGGTGCGTTGCAAAACCATGTTGTCTCGGTCGTGCCCGAAATCAAACGGCAGGAAATCGGAGACACAATCCTGCGTCGGATCGAACGCGTCTCGGGACCGGCCTGTTCTTCCGTGGATGCGCAGGCTTCACTAGATCGCTTGGCCAGTCGTACGGGCGTACGACAGATCGTTATTCTGCCCGCCGGCGTTCAGGACAGCCTCAGCTTGCCGGGTGGCACCGTTCTGTTGAACCGGGCGCTGGTTGAAGATCACGAAGACCCTGCTGTCGCAGCAGGCTATGTTGTTGCAGAGCGCGCGCGGACGGCGCTCAACGACCCGCTGGATGATCTGCTGGACAGAACCGGGGCGGCCTCGGCCTTTCGGCTGTTGACGACCGGGGAACTGACACCTGAGATCATCGACACCTATACCGAACAGGTCCTCTCGCAGCCCCGACCTTCCCTTCCGGACGAAGACTTGCTGGCGATGTTCTCGCAAAGCGCCCTGCCTTCCACCCCTTACGCCTATGCTCAGGATATTACCGGAGAGTCAGTATTGGGCCTGATCGAGGCTGATCCCATGGCCGGCCGGACACTGGAACAGGTGTTGCCGGACCGTGATTGGGTCCGGCTGCAAAACATATGCGGTGAATAAGCCGGTTTACTTGGTTCCAAACATCCGGTCGCCCGCATCGCCCAGACCCGGCATGATATAGCCTTTCGAGTTCAGCTCGCGGTCCAGTGCAGCGGTGACGATGTGCACATCCGGGTGCGCCTCTTTCATACGCGCCACACCTTCCGGCGCGGCCAACAGGCACAGAAAGCGGATATCCGTCGCCCCCGCCTCTTTCAGCAGGTCAATCGCCGCAGCCGAGCTGTTGCCGGTGGCCAGCATCGGATCCACCGCGATAACCAAACGGTCTTTCAGGCTCTCGGGTGCCTTGAAGTAATACTGCACGGGCTTAAGCGTTTCTTCGTCGCGATACAGACCGACAAAGCCGACACGCGCAGAAGGAACAAGCTCCAGCACCCCGTCCAGCATCCCGTTTCCAGCACGCAGGATCGACACCAGCGCCATTTTCTTGCCCGCCAGAATGGGTGCATCCATTTCTTCCATCGGTGTTTCGATATGGCGCGTGGTCAACGGAATTTCGCGCGTGACCTCATAGGCCAGCAGCAGCGTTATTTCGCGCAGCAACTGCCGGAACACGGCGGTCGAGGTGCCCTTGTCCCGCATGAGCGTCAGTTTGTGTTGCACCAGAGGGTGATCGACGATGGTCAGATGTTCGCTCATGTTTTCTCCAGTCTTTTCTTGACCCGTGCACGGGTAGCGTCATCGCAAAAGGCCGCTTCCAAGGCGGTTTCGTTCAGGGCCGCAAAATCTTCGGCCTCCCAGCCGAAAGCTGCGTTCAGCATTCCATATTCCCGCCGCATGGTCGTGTGAAAAAATGGCGGGTCATCCGTTGAGACGGTGACCTTCACGCCCGCATCACGCAAGGCCGCGATTGGATGTGTCGCAAAATCCGGGAAAAGCCCCAGAACCACATTCGATCCCGGACAGACCTCCAGAGTGATGTCCCGGTCGACCAGTTCGCGAACAAGGTCCGGATCCTCAATGGCGCGAACACCGTGCCCGATGCGCTCGACCCCCAGATCACGGACGGCATCGCGCACGCTTTCCGGACCTCCGAACTCACCGGCATGTGTCGTCAGCCGCAGGCCGGCCTCGCGCGCGCAATCGAACGCCCATTTGAAATCGCCCTGAGTGCCAACGGATTCATTGCCACCCATGCCAAAACCGGTGATCCAGTCGCCCGCAGTCTCTGCCGCGCAATAGGCGCTTCGCTTGGCTTGATCGGGGCCGAAATGGCGCACACAGGTAATGACGCCGCGCAGGGTGATGTCAAACTTGCGCTCGGCCTCGTCCGCCGCGTCCTGAATGGCGTTCAGATAGTCCCGCCAGGCGTGCAGGTCGCCGCCGCCACAAAAATCGGGGCTCAGAAAAGTCTCAGAATAGACGACACCGTTTTCGGCGCTTTCTTCGAGAATGGCCAATGTCAGCCGCCGAAAGTCTTCGGGCGTCTTCAGGACTTCGCAAGCAGCTTCATACACATTCAGGAAATGCGCGAAATCGCGGAAATCATAGGATCCGTCCGGCTTGAAGATACCGCTCAGGTCCACCCGTTTTTCATGCGCAAGCTGACGTATGAATGCCGGTGGCGCGGCGCCTTCGTGATGCAGGTGCAGTTCTATTTTCGGCAGATCGGCGACGCTCATAGAAAGTTCCTTCCCGGCCCTTGCGCCGGAATGTTCAGGTGATGGGCGATGCTGGCGGCAATATCGGCAAAGTCCACCTGGCCGATCTGCCCCGTGCCCGACCCGGAAATCAGAACCGGCACTTGTTCACGTGTGTGATCCGTCCCGGTCCAGCTGGGATCATTGCCATGATCGGCGGTCAACACCAACAAGTCGCCGGGGCGCAGCCTGGCCAGAAACTTGCCGATCTCGTGATCGAACCATTCCAATGCTCGGGCATAACCGCTGATATCGCGGCGGTGGCCGTAAAGACTGTCGAATTCAACAAAGTTGGCAAAAGTCAGGCTGCCCTGTTCGGCGTCATCCACCAGATCTGAAAGGTGCCGCATGAGTTCAGCGTCTGACCCTTTGCGCAGCGTGTCGATACCCTGCATGGAAAAGATGTCGCCGATCTTGCCCACCGCGTGCACCTTCCGCCCGGCATCCTGCGCCCAATTGGTCAGAACCGGTGCCGGCGGCAGAATGGCGAAATCCTTGCGGTTGGTTGTTCGTTCGAATCCCGCCTCTGGCGAACCGACAAAGGGGCGCGCAATGACACGGCCCACTTTCATCTCGTGCAAGCGCGGTGCAAGGGCGCGGCACATGTCCAGCAAACGGTCCAGTCCGAAACTCTCCTCATGGGCTGCAATCTGAAACACACTGTCAGCTGAGGTGTAGCAGATCGGCCAGCCGGTTCGCATATGCTCGGCACCCAGTTCGGCGATGATCTCCGTGCCCGAGGCATGGCAATCGCCAAGGATGCCTTCGGTCCCGGCGGCCTGGGCCGCTGCGCGGCTCAGGTCCGCAGGAAAAACCGGAACCGTATCCGGGAAATAGTGCCAATCCCACGGCACCGGCCGACCTGCCAGTTCCCAGTGGCCCGAGGGCGTGTCTTTGCCGGGCGAATGCTCGCGCGCGCAGCCCCACAGCCCATTGGGTTTCGCGTTCAATCCGGGGATTGCGTCCCCAGACGCCAACCGCGCAGCCGCACCCAAACCCAGCGCGTCGAGGTTCGGCAGGTTCAAGGGGCCCGAGCGCCCGTCTTCGGCCCGCCCTTCGGCACAGGCCTGCGCGATATGGGCCAGCGTATTTGCCCCGCTATCCGGAACGTCGCCATTGAAAAAACGATCGGCATCAGGCGCACCGCCTATTCCAACGGAGTCCATGACGACGAGAAATGCACGGCTCATACGCTGATCCTTTCGTGGATCAGATCCGGAAGCGTCGGAGCCCTATCCCTGATCTCAATCGCGCTCAGCACGGTTTCTGCGGCTCTGCGCGCGGCATCTTCCCGAGCAGCATGGATCACTGCAATCGGCGCTCCCTTTGACACGCGATCCCCAAGCCGAAGAATACTGGATATCCCGACGGCGGGGTCGATCTCATCACTTTCGACCTGACGGCCACCGCCCAGCGCAACCACGGCAAGACCCAGAGCTTCTCCGTCAACGGCCGAGATGAAGCCGTCCTGCGGGGCCGGAACCTCTTGGATGACATTCGCCTCAGGCAGGAACCGGGCCCAGGTATCGACAAACTGAACCGGGCCACCGACCGCTGCCATCATGCGCCCGAACCGTTCGGCAGCGCGGCCGTCACGGATGATTTCAAAGATCTTCTCACGCCCTTCCTCAACCGTTCCGCACATTCCTGCATCGGTCAGCAGGACACCCCCCAGCTCGGCGGAAATGTCTGCCAAAGGCGAAGCATTCGACGTGGTCAGCACTTTCATCACTTCCGCGATTTCCAAGGCATTGCCCAACGCCGGGGCCAATGGTTGGTTCATATCCGTGATCACCGCCGACGTGCGGCATCCTGCTGCGTTTGCGGTCTGGGTCAATGCGGTGGCCAATTTGCGGGCATCTTCCATCGTTTTCATGAAAGCACCGCTGCCGGTTTTGACATCCAGAACCAGCGCGTCCGGGCTGGCGGCCAGCTTTTTGGACAGGATCGACGCTGTGATCAGATCCAAGCTCTCGACCGTCGCGGTCACATCCCGCACCGCATAAAGGCGCTTGTCTGCCGGCGCGATCTGGCCGGTCGCCCCGACGATGGCCGCGCCGGTATCGCGTAAAATCTGCGCAAGACGGTCCTGCCCAATCTGAGTGCTGACCCCCGGTATCGCCTCTAACTTGTCCAGCGTTCCGCCGGTATGCCCAAGACCCCTGCCCGAGATCATTGGGACATACGCCCCACATTCCGCCAACGCCGGAGCAAGAACCAAACTGACGCTGTCCCCAACCCCTCCGGTCGAGTGCTTGTCGATCACCGGCCCGTCCACGTCCCAGGTCAGAACGTCACCGCTGTCGCGCATCGCGATCGTCAAATCCGCACGCCCCTGAGGGCCCAATCCGCCCATGCAGACAGCCATGGCGAATGCCCCGGCCTGCGCATCGCTGACGCTTCCATCCGCAAGCCCCTGCGCAAACCAGGTCAGCTCCTCGCGCCCAGGCACCTCCTGCCTGCGCAGTTTTGCTATGATCGAGCGGGCATCCATGCGTTCAGACATCCTCCATATGTGACGCGTCGAAGGCGCCCGGCAACAAATCCCCAATGGTTGTCTCGAATTCAGCGCCGTCCACGGTTGCCAGAGTAACCTTCACGTCGCGCTTGCCAAACTCGGCCAGTTTCTGGCGACACCCACCGCAAGGCGGCACAGGCTGAGGGCTGGAGGCGACCACATAGACCTCGGTCAGTTCCTGCTCCCCTGCGGCGACCATCGCGGCGATTGCGCCGGCCTCGGCACAAGTGCCTTCGGGATAGGCCACGTTTTCAACGTTGCACCCGGAAAAGATCTGACCCGTCGAAGCCCGAAGCGCTGCACCAACCTTGAAATTCGAGTAAGGCGCATAGGCGTTTTCGCGGACTGACAAGGCGGCGTCTTTGAGCGACATGGCGATTCCCCGTTTTTTGATCATCTGGTCAGAAATTTGGATCGTTAAGCAAAATGGCCGAGGAATTGAAGCCCCCAGCCAGTATTTTTCAGTCAGCCCAGTGTTGTCGTGAACGTACCGGGCAAGGTGACTTCCAGCAACTCGATGTTGTCCGAGGGCGAGGACAAGCGCGTGCGCATCCCGGGCGGGATGACAAAGGCGTCACCTTGCTCCAGCCGGTAGGGCTCGCGCCCCTCGCCTTCCAGCGTGACCGCCCCGTTCATCACGAAGGTAAAGTGAATGTCCGTATCGTGACTGGCCCATTCGGTATCGCCCTGCCCCTTGCGGACGACCTGGACGCCAGCGACCCCTTTGGTGTTCTCGGTAATCGTCGTATCGCGGCAGATGTAACCTGGAAGACGGAATGGCACCCATTCAGCGCCCTTGGCCTGGTTGAAGACAAAGCGTTGTCCCTGCCATTCACGGTCCGGGCGAAAATGCGGCGTGGGAAGCTGCATGTCATGGTCGATTTCCGTGACATGTTCCGCTGGCACACCTATCTCGATGACCTGAACATTGTCTGACGCCTCGAGCACGCGATGACGAATTTCCGGCGGCTGGATAAAGCAATCCCCTGCGGTCAGGCGCATTTTTTCTCCCTGATCCTCGTAAACGACATCCACCCAGCCATGAATGCAGAATATCAGCTGGAACCCAACCTTGTGAAAATGCACCATATCGGGCACCGGACCCCCGTCCGGGATGCGGATATGGCTGGCGATGATCGATCCGCCCAGACGATCCGGCACCAGATCGCGATAGTGCATCCCCGCCCGACCGATGATCCATGGCGCCTGATCCTTGAGCCTGCGCACCAAGAAGGAATGAACCGTTTCAGGCATCACCAGCGGCGGGTTACGCTCTTCGATTTCGATCCGGGTCCCATTCGGCGCGACAAGAACGCGTTGGCCATCTGCAAAGCTTTCCGGGTCATCTGTCAGGATGCGCAATGTTCCCGGACCTTCGGGCGCGTCTTTTTCAATCCGCAGCCGCAGACCGTGCCCTGAAAACACTGCGACGCGCGGATCGTCCGCGGGATAGATCATGTCCATCTGCATCCCCAACATCTTGGTATAAAAGGGGATGTCGTTTCGAATTTCCTGGGTAGGCAAACGAAATTCAGCTTGGGTCCGGGAAGGCTCGGATGTCTTTGTCATGAGATGTCTCGTCAGAACTCGATTTTGACCATCCGATCAGAACAGAGGCCAAAATGCCAATCGAAAAGAACATCTCGAGCGTTTCTTCCATCACGAAAAGCCGCGCCTTCATAACTGACGACAAAGCTTCGCCGTGCAGCCCGGTGAATTCTTCAAGAAGCTGAGCGATGACGGCAAGACAGCCGGCCGCAATGAACACGATCATAAAAGGCGCGCGCCGCTTGACAGCACGCCATCCCGTCGGGATCCCATGCCACATGACACCGCCCAGGACAACGCAGGCCAGCAAGACCCTGACCAGAGTGACGTCCAGCACCGAATCCAGCCCGTCAAGGATCATGAACGGCAAGCTGCCTTCAGGATAAACGCCTGCTTCCAGCTCTCGCTCGGCCAACAACAGTAATGTCAGCCCGATATACAGCCGGGTGACACCCGGATATCGCCACAAAGCGGCCACACCCGCTGCAAACAAACACGCCGCGGAAATTGTTTCAAACAACCCGCCTTCCTGATTGAAAACCAGTGCCTGTTCTGGCCAGATGCCAACAGCACCAAGAAGCACAACACCTGACAGCACCGCAAACGAAAGGGTTAGCCGCACAACTCCGGTATCCGCCACAGAACCGGAGAACAGGCCATCGACCTGATCATTTGCCTTGAAAGTCATTACTGCTTCGTCTTGCCTGAGTGTTTGTTCGTTTCGCAAAGTTGCCTAGATGTAAAAAAAATATGTCAAAATTCAACCCATTTCGGGTGTGCAACTGCGCCACGTCGGCAAAATTACGCAACGTAGCCAAGCTTGGACGAATAGTTTAATGTTAAATCAAATTCTAAGAGGGAACTGAAACTTCAATGTCTGACACCCCCAGCCTGCGACAGGCCGCGCTTGACTATCACGCCCATCCGAAACCCGGAAAACTTGAGATCAAGGCCACGAAACCGATGGCCAACGGTCGCGATCTGGCGCGCGCCTATTCGCCCGGCGTGGCCGAGGCCAGCCTTGAAATCAAAGCCGACGCCGCAAACGCGGAAAAGTACACGGCGCGCGGCAACCTTGTCGCCGTGGTATCCAACGGCACCGCGGTTCTTGGTCTGGGCAATATCGGGGCGCTGGCCTCGAAACCAGTGATGGAGGGCAAAGCCGTCCTGTTCAAGAAATTCGCTGGCATTGACTGTTTTGATATCGAAGTAGACCAGCCTGATCCGGAAAAGCTGGCGGATATCGTCTGCGCACTGGAACCGACATTCGGGGCCATCAACCTGGAAGACATCAAGGCACCGGATTGTTTCATTGTCGAAAAGCTGTGCCGCGAGCGTATGAACATTCCCGTTTTTCACGACGATCAGCACGGAACCGCCATTGTCGTCGGGGCCGCGGCCAAGAACGCTTTGCATGTGGCGGGGAAATCCTTTGCGGACATCAAAGTCGTATCAACCGGCGGCGGGGCTGCTGGGATTGCCTGTTTGAACATGCTGGTGAAACTGGGTGTGAAACAGGAAAACATCTGGCTGTGCGATATTCACGGGCTCGTCTACGAGGGGCGCGCCGAGGATATGAACCCGCACAAGTCGCAGTTTGCGCAGAAAACGGAATTGCGGACTCTGGAAGATGTCATCGGCGATGCGGATCTGTTTCTGGGCCTTAGTGGCCCGAATGTCCTGAAGCCTGAAATGGTTCAGAAAATGGCCGATCGTCCGATCATCTTCGCACTGGCCAACCCAACGCCAGAAATCCTGCCTCAGGCCGCGCGTGAGGTTGCACCTGACGCGATCATCGCCACGGGGCGTAGCGATTTTCCCAATCAGGTCAACAACGTATTGTGCTTTCCGTTTATCTTCCGGGGTGCGCTGGATGTGGGCGCGACCGAGATCAATGACGCGATGCAGATCGCCTGCGTTGACGGCATTGCGGAAATGGCCCGCGCGACGACAAGCGCCGAGGCGGCAGCCGCCTACAAAGGCGAGCAACTGACCTTTGGGCCGGATTACCTGATTCCGAAACCTTTTGATCCGCGTTTGGTGGGTGTCGTCTCATCTTCCGTTGCCAAGGCAGCCATGGAAAGCGGCGTCGCAAAGCGCCCCATCAAGGATCTTGAGGCCTACAAGGAAAAACTCAACCAGTCGGTTTTCAAATCAGCGCTTTTGATGCGCCCCGTATTCGAGGCCGCGGCCGTCGCATCCCGTCGCATCGTATTTGCCGAAGGCGAAGATGAAAGGGTGCTGCGGGCTGCACAAGCCATTCTTGAGGAAACGACGGAAACACCGATCCTGATCGGACGCCCCGAAGTCATCGAATCCCGATGCGAAAAACTGGGCCTGACCATCCGCCCGGGCACAGACTGCCAGATCGTGAACCCGGAAAACGATCCGCGTTATTACGATTACTGGAGCTCGTATCATCAGATCATGCAGCGCCGAGGTGTGACCCCGGATCTGGCCAAGGCGATCATGCGCACAAATACAACCGCCATCGGCGCGATCATGGTGCATCGGGGCGAGGCCGACAGTCTGATCTGTGGCACGTTCGGCGAATATCGCTGGCATCTGAACTATGTTGAACAGGTGCTTGACGATGGCAACCTGCGTCCGCACGGCGCGTTGTCGCTGATGATTTTGGAAGACGGCCCCCTGTTCATAGCCGATACGCATGTCCGGCAATTGCCGACGCCCGAAGAACTGGCGGAATCCACCATTGGCGCCGCGCGGCATGTTCGCCGATTTGGGATCGAACCCAAGATCGCATTCTGTTCGCAATCACAATTCGGCAATCAGGCGGAAGGATCTGGAAAACGCCTGCGCGCAGCATTGGACATCCTGGACCAGAAACCGCGCGACTTTGTCTATGAAGGCGAAATGAACCTGGATGCGGCCCTTGATGCGGATCTTCGGGCGCGGATTTTTCCGGGATCTCGCCTACAGGGCGCAGCAAATGTGCTGATCTTTGCCCATGCGGATGCGGCCAGCGGCGTGCGCAATATCCTGAAAATGAAAGCGGACGGGATCGAAGTTGGCCCCATTCTGATGGGGATGGGCAACAAGGCGCACATCGTCACCCCATCCATTACCGCGCGCGGATTGCTGAACATGGCTGCCATCGCGGGGACCCCGGTGGCGCATTACGGGTAAGCCGGCCGCCCGACGCCCAAAACCGCATCCCCCACGGGGGTGCGGTTAACACAATTCTCACCTTTTGACTGCTATATGCCGCTGCATCTCCGTGGAAGCCGTGGGGTACGCGGAAGAATGGCGAATTGGCCTTGCGCCGAGTCGTCTTGCACGTGATCTTTTGCACGGTCGAATTTGCAAGTTTGCAAAATGTCCTCTTTGGCGCAGAAAATCAAAAGCTGGAAAAGAAGTTTGCAAAAATTTGCAAGCTGTTGCGCGTATTACTGCAAATATTTTGCGATAAACTGACGCGTCGTCATTTGACTCGCTTGCCCGATAGTTTTCTGGGTCCTAACACAAAGACCAAGTCGTTGTGAGGAGGACGAGATGGCGTATCAGGACGTTTATGACAGTTGGAAGAAAGACCCCGAGGCGTTCTGGATGAGCGCCGCCAAGGGGATCGATTGGGTCAAAGAACCCAGCAAAGCTCTGTTCGACGACAACGCGCCTTTGTATGAATGGTTCAGCGACGCACAGGTCAATACCTGCTGGAACGCCGTGGACCGCCACGTGGAAAACGGGCGCGGCGAGCAGACCGCCATCATCTATGACAGCCCGATCACTCATACCAAACGCGAGATTTCATATGTCGAGCTGCGCAACCGCGTGGCCAATCTGGCCGGCGCGCTGCGGGCGAAAGGCATCGAGAAAGGTGACCGCGTCATCATCTACATGCCGATGATCCCCGAGGCGCTTGAGGCGATGCTGGCCTGCGCTCGTCTCGGTGCTGTGCATTCCGTTGTGTTCGGAGGATTTGCAAGCAACGAACTGGCGGTCCGCATCGACGACGCCAAACCCAAAGCCGTCATTGCGGCGTCCTGCGGTTTGGAACCTGGCCGGGTTGTGCACTACAAGCCGCTTCTGGACGGTGCCATCGAACTTGCCGAGCACAAGCCGGATTTCTGCGTCATCTTTCAGCGCGAACAGGAAGTTGCGCAACTGATCGAAGGGCGCGACTACAACTGGCACGGGTTCCAGTACGGTGTCGAACCGGCGGAATGTGTTCCCGTCGACGGCAACGATCCGGCGTATATCCTGTACACTTCGGGCACCACGGGGTCGCCCAAAGGCGTCGTGCGCCCCACTGCCGGGCATCTGGTGGCACTGAACTGGACCATGAAGAACATCTATGACGTTGATCCCGGTGATGTATTCTGGGCGGCATCCGATGTGGGTTGGGTCGTTGGACATTCCTATATCTGCTATGCACCCCTGATCCACGGCAACACGACGATTGTGTTCGAAGGCAAACCGGTCGGCACCCCTGATGCGGGAACCTTCTGGCGCGTGATCTCTGAACATAAGGTGAAAAGCTTCTTCACCGCCCCTACGGCGATCCGTGCCGTGAAACGAGAAGACCCCAAAGGCGAATTGATCGCCAAGTATGATCTGTCTCATCTGCGGGCACTGTATCTTGCGGGGGAACGGGCTGACCCCGACACCATCATCTGGGCGCAGGATGCGCTGAAGGTTCCGGTGATCGACCATTGGTGGCAGACCGAAACCGGATGGGCCATCGCCGGAAATCCGCTGGGCATCGAAGAGCTTCCGATCAAGCTGGGTTCGCCCGCGAAACCGATGCCCGGCTATGACGTGCAAATTCTCGACGAAGGCGGCCACCCGATGAAAGCCGGCGAACTGGGGGCCATCGCGGTCAAACTGCCTTTGCCTCCGGGCACCCTGCCGACCTTGTGGAACGCCGAGGAGCGGTTCAGGAAATCCTATCTTGAACATTTCCCCGGGTATTATGAAACCGGCGATGCCGGTATGATCGACGAGGACGGATATCTTTACATCATGGCCCGCACCGATGATGTCATCAACGTCGCGGGCCACCGTCTGTCGACCGGGGGGATGGAAGAAGTGCTTGCCGCTCACCCGGATGTGGCCGAATGCGCGGTGATCGGTGTATCGGATCAGCTAAAGGGTCAGATGCCCGTTGGGTTCCTGTGCCTGAATGCCGGCGCTGATCGGGATCATGGCGACGTGGTTCAGGAGGTCGTCAAGATGGTGCGGGAAAAGATCGGCCCGGTGGCGGCCTTCAAACTGGCCGTCGTCGTCGATAGGTTGCCCAAGACACGTTCGGGTAAAATCCTGCGGGGTACGATGGTGTCGATTGCAGACGGTCAGGATTACAAAATGCCTGCAACGATCGATGATCCAGCCATTCTTGACGAGATCAAAGAGGCCTTGCAGACAATCGGTTACGCCAAGTAACCCGAGGGGCGGCATTAGCCGCCCATTTTTTGTCTTCTCTTGCAACCGGAAGCAGCCCCTCTACTGTCACGTTAAGACAGTGAGGACCCATGACACAAACCGATATCTGGCGTCTCAGCGCCACAGACCTGACCACCCTGACAAGACGCGGCGACCTGAGTGCGACCGAGGCGGTTCGGGCCTCGATCGAGCGAATGGATGAGGTCAACCCGGATTTGAATGCGGTTGTGGAAGACCTGCGCGAGCAAGCGTTGGAACGTGCCGAAGCGCTGGACAATGCGCGGGCTGGCGGCAAACCGACGGGTCCGCTGCATGGCGTGCCGGTCACGATCAAGGTGAACGTTGACCAAAAAGGCCACGCCACAACCAACGGTGTCGTCGCATTGAAGGATGTGATTGCACCGGATGACGCCCCGGTTGTGAGCAATCTGCTAATGGCCGGGGCTGTTGTTGTCGGGCGGACCAACACGCCCGAGTTCTCTTTCCGCGCCGACACGGACAATCCGCTGTATGGCCGTACGCACAACCCCTGGGGGCGGCATATCTCGCCCGGCGGCTCTTCCGGTGGGGCTGGCGCTGCGGTCATGGCCGGAATCGGCGCGCTGGCCCACGGCAACGATATCGGCGGCAGCCTGCGCTTTCCCGCGGCGGCCAACGGAGCCGTGACGGTGAAACCCGGGCTGGGGCGTGTCCCGGCATGGAACCCAAGCCAGAAGGTCGAACGCGGTTTGCTGGCGCAGTCGATGTCAGTTCAGGGCCTGATTACCCGGTCGGCCGCTGACCTGCATCTGTCCATGCCCAGCCTGATCACCGCCGACGCGCGTGACCCGTTTCACGTGCCGATGCCCTGGCGTGGTCCTGATCCCGACGCGCCCGTCAAGGTAGCCTTCACCAAGAACACATTCGGCTATGCCTTGCACCCCGAGGTCGAGAAAGCGCTAGACACGGCACGGGACGCACTGACCGATGCGGGCTATATGGTGCAAGAGATTGACCCGCCTGACGTTTTTGAATGCGGTCGAATCGGTTATCGTACGCTGATGGGCGAAGTGCTGACGCTTATGAAATCAGATATCGAAGCCGCTGGTTCGAAAACGATTCAGAATATCTTTGCGGTGTATTTTCAGGAATTCCCGCCAATTGTCGAAACCGAGATGGTTCGGATGCTGGCCAAACGAAGCCACTATGCGCGGGAATGGTCCCTGTTTTTGCAGGATTACCCTTTGGTGCTGTCGCCTTTCCTGCCACAACCGTTCTTCAAACCTGACCGGGACACCGAAGGCGCCGATGGAGTGCATGAGGTTCTGGGGTGCGCCGTTTATTCCTATGCGATGAACTTTCTGGGCCTGCCTGCGGCATGTGTCCCGGCCCGGCTGGCTGAATTGCCTAAGGGCCCACAGCCGATCAGTGTTCAGATTGCGGCACAGCGTTGGCGCGAAGATCTGGCGGTGGATGCGGCCGCGGCAATCGAGGCACGCGTGGGGCAAATGTGCCTGCCGCTTTGGGAAAAATCAGAGTTGCTGGGCGGCTGCAAAAAATAGACCCCGGGACATTGTACCCGGGGCCCGACTGCTAAAATAAGCCCGGATTTCTGATGACGAGCGTAGCACCACCCACCCTCGCCAGCGCAAAATCTGCGCAATCATTCGAATACGCCGTTCAGGTGGCCACTCACTCCCACCTTGGCGTGTTCTCCGGGCAATTTCACATTAGCCAATTGCCAATAGATTCCCTGTGAACTGCTTCACACAGTTTCAAAAAATCCTCACAGAGACGCAATTTTATGTGAATTGCTCGGAAATCAGTCGTTCTTCCAAACCGTGCCCGGGGTCGAAAAGAATGCGATGTGAAATCGTAGGCTCGGACCGGATTTCGACCCAGTCAATGTCTGGGAAAGCTACGGAATCAGCGGCAACGATAACGGGTCGCTTGTCCGCATCCAGCACATCGAACCGTACCTTCGCGATTTTTGGCAGCAAGGCACCACGCCATCGGCGGGGGCGGAATGCGGCGATTGGGGTCAACGCGAGAACGTCCGAGCCAATCGGCAGAATAGGCCCGTGTGCCGAGTAATTATACGCCGTGGACCCCGCTGCTGTGGACAGCAGCGCTCCATCGCATACAAGTTCATCCATTCGCTCGCGGCCATCAACGCTGATCTTCAGCCGCGCGGCCTGCGGGCCTGCCCGCAACAATGACACTTCGTTGATCGCCAACGCCTCGTGCAGCTTTCCGGACTGATCCATCGCCCGCATCGCCAGCGGATTGATGACCTCTTCCTCGGCATCCTCCAGGCGGGCCATCAGGTCGTCTTCGTGATACGCGTTCATCAGAAACCCGATTGTGCCACGGTTCATCCCGTATACCGGTGTATCAAGATGCTGCATGTTGTGCAGGGTATGCAACATGAAGCCATCACCCCCAAGAGCAACCACAACATCTGCATCGCGGGGCGCCACATTACCGTGTTTGGACACCAGAGCATCCCGGGCCGTTTGCGCCACTTTGACCTCACTGGCAAGAAAGGCGATTCTTTTTTTCATGTTTTCCGGTTTCCGGTGCTGCACATTTGGTTCCGAAACAAACATACCTTTCCCCGATAGGCCAGTCTTGACGCCGCAGCGGGCCAAATCGTCGCTTTAAGCCTTTTGCGAATGTGGCGTTTCCGATAGGAAATCCGCAAGATTTTTACCCAGCCATGTGGAGCGCCCATGAACGCCAATCTTCGTGATACCGGATTTTTCACCCAGTCCCTTTCTGATCGTGATCCCGAGCTTTTTGGCTCGATCACGTCGGAACTGGGTCGTCAGC
>NZ_WQDQ01000011.1:0-176896 GCF_013033235.1 Ruegeria sp. HKCCA0235A
TCAAATTTAGGAATCACACACGCCGACCATCGTTGTTGGGCCTTTACAAACGGACCCAGCGGACGTCCGCTTTGTCCGAATAGCGATCGCTCGCGATATTCGGGCGAACGACTACAACGAACCCATATTAGCCATGAAACATGAGCGCGTTTTTGGTGAAGTGCTATCCCTCCGGAGTGTACCAAATGGGCGAAGTATAAGCCCGTTCTTGTGTGGATGTCGGTACTTCTTCAGGTAGTTCGTCACCGAACCGAATAGCTTCGTAAACCGTCCATCGCGGCGTGGGGATTTCCAGCACGCGCGCGTAGTAAAAAGCCTTTTGTTCCGGATCAAATTCGGGATCAGACCAGACGGTTATCAATTCTGGCGATCCGATTGAGTTCGTGAACGTACCGGTTTCGACGTTCACGGTATTGCCGACAGGCGGCAGCTTGCCTTCCGCGCCGAGATCCCGATCGCCGGACCAGACGACATCAAAAACCTTTTCTTGTGTCTCACCGTCTTCTGTTACCCAGCCCTTGACTATCTGAATACGATCCAGATTACCCGAGTACGGATCCTTGAGTGCAGCGACGAGAAAATTTGGCGCTAAGGCATCACCGGGCGCTTCCGGTAGATCTGCCCCCATGGGTACGCCTTTGTCATAACCAATCTTCGCAGGAAGCCGCGATTGAGCGTCGTTTTCTTCGAAATCCCATCCCCCGAAGAAACGTACCGTGATCCGACTGCCTGTTGTCCCATATACTTCCTTACGTTCCATCGCGTCGAAAATAGATGCTCGTGTATTTTCCTCGGCCCAAACCGCCGCATAACCAGAGGCAGCCATCTGCCAGCCCAGAATTTTGGTCGCTTCAAACTCGCCGACAACATGCTGCCAACGCCCAGGCTCAGGTTCCACGCCCGAGTGCTTACCAAAAAAGTTATCTTCCTGGGCTGTCGCCAAAGCCGTGTGACTGTCTGTGGATCCCACGACGCCGAACTTGTAAGGGTTGGTCCCAAGTTGCGCCTCAAGCTTCAGGCCATTTTTTAAAGCCTCGCGAGCATACTCGTACTGCAACATCCAGTCTTCTTTTGGGACAGGGCCAAGGTTTGCGACGTCCCATGTTTCGTAATCTGCAAACTCGTCATTTGGGCTCAGAAACGGGTGGGCCTCGCCGTCGCCTTTGATTTGAGTGATCTCATAAAGTGGCTCCCATTTGGCGCGTCTTTCCGCGTAATCTCCTGTGAGCGGTTCGCCGGTATCGGGGTTTGTCTCGACAGGAAACATCAAACCATTAGAAACATTTCCGTTGTGCGCCAATGCAAGGACGCGCCCGCCTGTCGTTTCTTCGTATCTTTCCATCCAATCCCACAGATCTTCCGGATTGAATGTCTCGGCAGTCGTAAACGGCAACATTTGCCGCGCCCGAATCCTGTCGTCCCTATAGATGACATTGCGGTGCAAGTTGTTGCCACCTTGCGTCGAGGTCCATTCGTAGCCGATAAACGCGGTAAACGATCCCGGTTGATCATAAGCATCTGCAGTTTCCGTAAAGTCATCCCAAACTGACTGTACGAAACGACGGTCAGCAATCGCCTCCGGCAAAGCTTCACCGGTAATTCCAGCGAAAGTCTCGATAACCTCCATTGTCGCTCCAAGGGCAACATTCCCTCCTTGGTTCAACCTGTCGTTCCAGTCACGTAACGTTGGGTCGCCCATCAAAGTTGCGTTCCCCGCGACGATCTCGTTCATCGCGCCCATCGCGTCTGAATGGTCTGAAACAACGAGCCAATCCAGCGGGCGAGACAGCTTCGCCCGTAGGCCGTGAGAAGTAGTTACTTCTTCTCCACGCGCAAACCGAAACGCGTCTGAAGGCGAAAGAAGTACACCAAACGCACGCGCGTCGAGTGAGAGCGATGTATGCAAGTGGGTGTCGCCCCAAAGAGGTCTAGTTGGAAAGTCGCGTCCTGCATAAGGCGAAAACGCATCTGATGCAGGGGCATGCATGTCGGCCCCCGAGATGGTCATTTCACCAACTTGTCCACCCTCGGCGGTTTCCTGTGCCCAAGCATAGGTCGAGGACAAACAGAGACAAAAGAATAAGGTCGCACTGAAAGGAACATTCATGGCTATATTCCCAGCTAATCAGATTATAACTCATGCGACCATTCTCATATGCTTGCTGTCAACCTCGTTTTTGTTTCCGCGAAGAGCGTCTGTACTTGGTTGAATTGGTGTGTAACTACCCAAATCCCTCGCCGCGTCTTAGTCTCGTTTACGGCGGAACCAAACAGCGGCTTTGTCCGCAGAGCATTCACTGATGCACTGCGCAACGAGGACTGCTCCGAGCCCAGATCAAACGTTCATTTCTAACCGCTTATAGCCTTTGAAAGTCGCATGCGGGCGTTCAGCGTAAGCCTGATGGTAGCTGCTTTCGTTGACTTCCGACTTCCTCAAAGTACGCACATGCGATTGCACTAGAGCTTGATGCGGAATGCCGCGAAGCCATCTGCACCATCTCCGGCATCTTCGATTAAAACGCCTTTGACATCGGCGATGTAGTCTCGGGCCTTTGGGCCGGTCTCGAATAGCACGGTTGTGTTCTCTAAAGGAGCAAATGACCAGTTGCCATCCGCTTTTGGGTTGATCGTTCCCTGTTCGACAATATAGCGCACGATGACGTCGCGATTAGTGTCCGGGGCTTCGAACACGATTGTATCACCCAATGCGCCGGGGAATGAACCGCCACCCGATGCACGATAATTGTTTGTGGCGATGATGAACTCCATGTCATCGGTGACCGGTTCGCCTTGGAAGGACAAGTTCACAATTCGAGCCGCATCGGGATTCACCTCTTCCCCCTTTGGCCCAAAGCGCGACGGCTGCGACAGGTCGATCTGGTATATTACGCCATCCATCACATCGAAATTGTAGGATGGAAACTCTGGATTCAGAAGAACCGCATCCTCTGAGCCTCGCTCGATCTGGTTGAACATACCGGCCGAACGCTCCAGCCAACCACGCAGTTGAACACCGTTCACTCGCACCGCGCGCACTGTGTTGGGATAGAGATACAGATCAGCCACATTTTTTATAGCAACATCCCCGACCGGGACGTCGGTGTAATAGTCCGGGCCCCCGCGACCACCCGCCTTGAACGGCGCCGCCGCTGACAGGATCGGCAATCCTTCGTGCTCGGTGCCTTTCAGCATTTCTTCGACATACCATTTCTGTGCGATCGAAACGATCTGTACAGACGGATCATCAGCAACCAATGCAAAATAGCTGTGCAACGGGGCAGATGTTTTGCCAACGGCTCGACGGACATAGGCGAGCGTTTCGTCGTGATCCTTCGCAACCGAGTCGAGAACCTTCTGATCGTCTCCGACCAAAGCGGTGATTGAGCGGTCTTCATTGCGTTTGGAAATCGCGCGGGCCTCGGACGTGGTGGTAACCACGCGCCACTCATTTCCTTCCCGTTCCAGCAGCAGGTCCAACAACCCAAGATGTGAGCCCCAGAAGCCGCCCATAACAGCAGGTTTACCCATCAGGGTGCCCTTTTCGACGTCAATGCCGGGTCGGTCCGCAAATGTCGGCGAGGGAAAGACAAGGTGATTGTGCCCCGTGACCAGAGCGTCGATTCCGTCAACACCCGCCAAAACGACTGAGGCGTTTTCCATACCGTCCACATGATTGGCGTCGCCGATCCCAGAATGTGAAAGGGCGATGATTAGGTCACATCCTTGTTCCTTCATCTCTGGCACGTATGCCCGCGCGGTTTCGACGATATCGCGGGCCTGAACATTGCCTTCCAGATGCTTTCGGTCCCAGTTCATGATCTGCGGCGGCGTAAAACCTATGACACCGATTTTGATTGAGTGCTTGGTCCTATCACCCATTTCGATTTCACGGTCGATGATTGTGTAAGGTTTTATCAGCGTTTTGTCGTCACGCGGAGTTGCGCCTTGTGTCTTTGAAACATTGGCCAAAACGACCGGGAACTCTGCGCCCGCGAGTGATTTTTCCAGGAAATCCAGCCCGTAGTTGAATTCGTGATTGCCCAGAGTTGCAGCATCATAGCCAACAGTGTTGAACGCGGTGATGATGGGGTGCGCATCCCCTTCTTTCATGCCACGCTCATAGGCGATGTAGTCGCCCATTGGGTTCCCTTGAAGAAAGTCACCGTTGTCGACCAAGATCGAATTTGTCGCCTCAGCGCGAATTTCGTTGATGATTGAGGCCGTACGGGACAAGCCCACTGTGTCACGGGGTTTGTCGGCATAGTAGTCATAGGGGAACACATGAACATGGATGTCCGTTGTTTCCATGATGCGCAGATGCGCTTGATTGTTGGATGCCAAAATTGAAAAAGGATGCAAGGTGATGGCCGCTGCACCAGCTGTTGTTGCAAGAAATTGGCGACGCGAAATTGACGAGCGGTTGGAAAAAGACATGGGTCACCTTTCGAGTTGGCTGGCAATGAGAATAGTTGCCGGTATTGCATAACGATCTTATGACAGTGTCTTCTAACACATTTTACAGACTTATTTCAGGGGATATGGACGATCCCATGCACCAGATCCATGAAGTCGCTAAATGATTGGATCAGGTGAAACCAAGCCGGGACTGGTTTGACAACGTATGTGAAGAATAATCAGTGCCTTTTCCCATCACCCGTGCTGTATTGTCGGCGCAAAACTATTCTGGAGATGGTTGTTGGAGCCGGCATTTGCCGATGTGTTGCCCATGCCTGCCAGCGACGTACACTACCGATAATCGACGTGAACGACGCTGCCCGCGTTGCCGTTGCCATGACTTAAGAAGGACGCACCGGGATACATCTTTTGTTGTCACGCAATCTCCGTACCTGAGGCCCAGTGAAAGCTGACTGTAAACATTTGGCCAATCGTCGACTCAGAGCAGGCGGCCGAAAAACATTTAGCTCCGCCGCGACATTTCGAAAGTCTGGTGCTACTGACGGTGAGTTATGATGCTAAAACCCTCTTCGGGTGATGGTGGCACGAAATACCGCGCAATACGCCGATATTGATCTTCCGTCGCTGCAAATGCATGCGCGCCTTCTCTGTTGCGCTTGTGCAGCCGGTGCAGACAAACCTCATCTGACGCATCCAAAAAGTGAAGGTGGTGCTTCGCAGCAGTGTCTTCCAGCAGGTCGCGCATCCAGGCCCTGTTTTCAATTGTGTTCGCTGGAAAATCGAGAACGACCGAAACGCCAGCCTTCAGCAGAGCAGCCACGTGAGGACCCATGACCAGTCGCAGTTTCAAAGCGCAGTCTACATAATCCTGCAAGGACTTCATTTGATCCCCAAACAGCGCGCTAAGCCATTCATCTTCTGAAATGAGCACGGCCCCGTCACTTTTCGCAAGTCTCGCTGCCAGAGTTGATTTTCCTGAAGCAATTTTGCCGCATAACAAGTGGAGCGTTGGAATAGCCTGTAACATAGAGCGAACTCCCGGATTACCTGATGGTCCCTGCGCTAAGTTGGTCCGCCAGTTGATCAAACACCAACCTGATCCTTCGTGCGGTATGTAGCTCGGAGTGCGTCGCCAGCCAAATCGGGAACTTAAACGGCTCACGGTCGGGGAGCACGCGCTCGACGCCGGGTGTTAGGGCAGCCACGTCATCCGACATTACACATATGCCAAACCCTTGGCGCACCAACTCCCAGGATACAATCCCGCTTTGTGAGCCGACCCGGAAGCTTTTTCGGGTGACCTTAATGCCCGCCGGATCAAGAAAACCGATCATCGTGTCAATGTCACCAAATCCGACAAAGTCCAACTTAGCGAGTTCGCCTTCATTTTTTGGCCGTCCAACCTGATCAAGGTACGAAGGTGCCGCGTAGAAATGTGCCGTGGCCTCGGCGACAAGCTTTGCCGTCAGATCCGGCTGCGTCGGACGTACATGTCGGATGGCGATATCAGCCTCACGTCGCTGTATGTCTCGTATGTCATTTGCAGCAACGATGTCTATCTCCAGTCGCGGTGCTGCAAGTCGGATCTTTTTCAGTATAGGCGGTAGCTGATAGGCAGACATCACATCGGACGCAGTGATCCTGACTTGACCTTCAACAGCTTGCGACTGACTTGTCGCAGTAAGTGAAATCCTGTTCGCCACATCCGCCATTTCTCTGACATGCAACAAAAGCTCGGCGCCAGCAGTCGTCAAATTAAGCGACTTGCCGACTCTTTCGAACAGGGTGATGCCAAGTGCCATTTCCAGCGCGGCAACTTGCCGGCCGACAGTGGGTTGAGTTTGCTCAAGAACGCGCGCCGCTGCGGAAAACGAGCCCTCTTCGGCTGTCGCGAGAAAGGACCGCACCTGATTCCAGTCGAAATTAATGGCTTTCCAGTTCATGCATTTATGCATAACACTTCTGCGAATTGGGGCAATTCCATAAATGAATGTTTGGTATTACAGGATACGGCGACAACCTTGTTAGAGAGTATTGAAATGGCTGCTTTGTCTAAGGATGCCGCGTTCTGGAGCAAAATCTCGCGAAAATATGCGGCAGACCCAATCCGCAACATGGAAGGGTACCTGAAAACACTGGAACGTACCAAGTCGTACCTGAAAGCGGAGGACAGCGTACTCGAAATCGGGTGCGGGACAGGTTCAACTGCGCTGCTGCTTGCGCCGCATGTCGCCCATGTCACTGCCACGGATCTCGCTCCGGGCATGATCGAAATTGCCGATGAGAAGCTTGATAAAGAAGGGCTGGAGAATGTCACTTTCAAGGTGGCCGACGTTCTTGAGCACAGTCTTGACGAAGGCTCTTACGATGCCGTCTTGGCGCATAACTTGCTTCATCTTCTGCCCGATTTGGACCAAGCGCTCGAGCACATTGCTGCGCTGACAAAACCGGGTGGGCTTTTCATATCCAAAACCGTCTGCGCGCCTGAGAGCGGTGGTTTCCAGTTTGCGATGATCAGTCGGATCGCAATCCCAATCATGCAGGCTTTTGGGAAAGCCCCATTTGTGAACTTCGTGTCTGGATCGGCACTTGAGAGGAAAATTGCGTCCGCAGGCTTTGAAGTTCTTTATACTTCTGATCAAGCCTCGATGCTCCAGAGTCGTTATATTGTCGCGCAAAAAACATGAAGCTCCAGTTCGTACAGCTTCGTCCTTTGAAATGATCTTTGCATCACAGTGTTTTATATAAACTGTTCACAAGTGATCGGATGTTACAAAGGTCTGTTTCCGATTTAATAATGCGACTGCGAGTGGCAGCATTAGTCCGCATAGCGATCGCTCGCGATATTCAGGCGAATGTCAGCATCGATTCCGAAGCAGAAGAAAAAGTGCTCCAGCAAACGCTTTGGCGTGGTTCCGAAATGCGGCGAATTCAGTCGTGACCAATTACGTGTTTGAAGCGCTGGAAAAAGGTATCGGTCAGTTCGTTTAGTAAAGCCATTTAAGTCGACAGGATTTTTTTAATTAACTTGCGCATTTCCGCCTGAAATCCTGGAAACCACAAGGGTCCCAACAAAAAACTTCGAATTTGTGGTAGGTTATTCGGTGTTAACAAGAAATTTTGGGAGGACGAATATGAAGTACAAAACAAAATCCACCATAGTAGCGGCATTATTTGCCGCAACCGCTACGGCCGTTTACGCACAAGATGAACCTCCTATGAACTTCCTGATTATTTGGGGAGATGACATTGGGTTTTGGAATATTAGTGCCTACAACCATGGCATGATGGGTTATCAGACACCCAACATCGACCGTATAGCCAAAGAAGGCGCGCTATTTACTGACTGGTACGGAGAGCAGTCCTGTACTGCAGGACGAGCGGCTTTCATAACTGGACAATCTCCCATTCGTACGGGTTTGACGAAGGTCGGCCTTCCTGGCGCACCTGAGGGCATGCCCGTGGAAGACCCCACCATCGCTGGACTACTCAAAAACCACGGGTATATGACAGGCCAGTTTGGCAAAAACCATTTGGGTGACCGTGACGAGCACCTCCCCACCAATCACGGTTTCGATGAATTTTTCGGGAACCTCTACCACCTCAACGCAGAAGAAGAGCCTGAAAATCCAGATTATCCCAAGGATGAAACCTTTAGGGAGAATTTCGGCCCGCGCGGGGTGATCAAATCGACCGCAGATGGCTCGATCGAGGACACCGGGCCGCTTACGAAAAAACGCATGGAAACCGTTGACGAAGAAGTCACGGCAAGTGCGTTGGACTTCATGGATAGAGCTGTTGAACAGGACAAGCCTTTCTTCCTTTGGTGGAATTCCACTCGCATGCACATTTTTACGCATCTTAAGGAAGACTCCGACGGAGTGACGGGACTTGGTGTTTATCCTGACGGCATGGTCGAGCATGATGGGCACGTCGGTGTACTACTTGATAAACTTGAGGAGCTTGGGATCGCCGAAAACACTGTCGTAATGTATTCAACAGACAACGGAGCCGAGACCTTCACGTGGCCGGACGGTGGTACTACACCTTTCCGCGGCGAGAAAAACACGCAATGGGAAGGTGGCTATCGTGTCCCGACGGTCATCAAGTGGCCGGGCGTCATCGAGCCGGGATCGAAGATCAATGGCGTAGCTTCACATGCGGACATGTTGCCAACCATTATGGCTTCTGTCGGCGAGCCAGACATCAAAGAAAGGCTACTTGATGGTGGCGTTGAAGCGATCGGTCGCCAATACAAGGCACATCTGGACGGCTACAATCTACTTCCGTCGCTCTCAGGTGAAACTGATGATTGGCCACGCAGTGAATTCATTTATTGGACTGACGATGGCAGCGTAGCCGCCTTGCGCTATGAACAGTACAAGGTGACATTCCTAAAACAGAACGCACATGGACTTGATGTTTGGCTCTCACCTTTCGAGGTGTTGCGCGCACCGATGCTTTCAAACTTACGGAGTGATCCGTTCGAGAGAGCCGAGGAAGAGAACGCTATGGGATACCAGCGCTGGTTCCTCGAGCATATGTTCGCGATAGCTCCGGCCTCCGCCTACGTTGGGCAATGGCTTCAAAGCTTCGAGGAATTTCCGCCAAGGCAAAAACCCGGCAGCTTTAACCTCGACAACGTTATGGAGGAACTCACCAGCCGTGCCGGCAATCAATAGCTCTGACGAAAGCCAGTGATCTTGAATTTAAAGACAACGTTCTGTCGAATTTAAACGCGCAAATCATCCCCTTGGACTGAAAATTGGCGCAGTCCAAGGGAGAGAATGAACGGCGGCTTTGTCCGCAATTCGGACATCGGTCGATTTTCTCCAAATAACCGCTCTGCGGATTAAAGCGGACGCTCAATCGCTTGGCTTTCGCTCTGGTTTGTATTCTGGAAGCTTGGACAAGGCCGATTTCAACGCGTCGCCCCACACCTCGGAAATGGTGCGAAAGTACTGATCGTCGGGTTCGAATCTGGACCGTGTGCCGCCTTCAAGACTGTCTTCATCGTAAAGAAGAAGGTCAAGCGGAGCTCCGACAGAAAGATTGGCCTTGATCGTGGAGTCGAAGCTGACAAGCAGGAGTTTCACAGTTTCCGCAAAGCTCATCTCCGGATCATAGGCGCGCACCAGAATTGGACGACCGTATTTCGTCTCTCCAATCTGAAAGAACGGAGTATCAGCGCCAGCCTCGATAAAGTTGCCTTCGGGGTAGATCAGAAACAGGCGAGACGGGCCGCCTTTGATCTGGCCACCTAAAATGAGTGTCGCATGAAAGGCGCTGTCGGCTTGCTGACCGGATTGGGAATGCTCCTGTATGACGTCATTCAACGTAGCCGCGACCAGTTGCGCGACTTGGAACATTGTCGGTGCTTCCAGTATGGACGGCGAGCGATCTTCTGGCGCTTTGGTCCGCTCTTCCAGAAGGCTTATGGTGGCCTGAGTAGTCGCAAGGTTTCCTGCCGTTAGGATAGTGATCGACCGATCGCCATCAACTGTCCAATTGAACATCTTGTTGAAGGTCGAAACATTATCGACGCCTGCATTCGTGCGGGTGTCGGACATGAACACCAACCCGCGCTTCAGCCGCATACCCACAGCATAGGTCATCAAATTCTCCGTTATTGCTGTGCGACCTGCAACTGCACTGTCAATTGCTCACCCGCTGCCCCAATTCTGTTCCCTATTACTGGGGCAGCTTGGGAATAGTCCAGACCGGTCGCGACGCGTACGTATCGATCGTCAGGTGAAATCCCGTTTGAAACGTCGAACCCAACCCACCCAAGCCCGTCCAAGTGCACCTCGGCCCAGGCATGGGTCGCGTCCTGTAGTTCCGTTTCGTTCATCATCAGGTAACCCGATACATAGCGTGCAGGAACTCCAATCTGTCGCGCGCAGGCAATGAAAATATGCGCGTGGTCCTGACACACGCCGCACCCGGATTCGAGCGCGTCTTCTGCGCTCCAGCTCGGGTGCGAACTTCCAATCTCGTACGCGACCTGAGTGCGAATGCTTTCGGAAAGGGCATGCATCTTTTCCAGCGGTTCGCCTTTGGGCAACGCGCCTATTACTTCGGCAACCCCTTTCCCCGGCGTTGTCTGAGGGGTGCTCCTTTTGAATAGCCACAATGGAGTCGACCCTTCGTGACGCCCGAGGACGCCATGTGTGTCTTCCACTTCTACAACGCCTTCTGAAATCAACGAGATGCTTTGGGTGTTTACGTCGAAACTGATCAATTCCACGGTGTTGCGGTGGTAGTCTTCAAAAGTCAGTTCTTTGCGCCCGCCAGTGATTTGGGTGCTCCAACTTACAATGTTCTGATTGCGGAATGACTTTGGTGTCTTTCTCAGCTGTTGCAGCCCGAAGGGAACGGGTGCATCGAAATCGTATCGTGTCTCGTGTCGAATGTGCAGTTTCATTGGCTACTCGTAGAACCTGTAATCAACCTCGATCTGTCGACTTAAGCTGCCGAGATCTGTCAGAAAATCCTGAATGTACTCATGCAGACCGATTTCGAAGATATCAGAGATTTTTTGATCCAGGTATTTCTCGTAGAGGCCATTCGAGGCCTCGCAGGAAGGCCCGGCAAAGCCATAGTCTTTCTTTAGGTAAGAAAGGTTTTCTTGAATTTTTCTGCAGCAAAAGTGAAGGCTGCGCGGCATTCGCTGATCCAAGATCAAAAACTGTGCGATATCAGACGGTTGGGTTTTCTCACCGTGGGTCATTCGATATCCTCCGCCAGCGCCGACGGAACGGAGAATGCTTTCCCATTGGATGTTGTCCAGTGATGAGCCAACTGAGAAAGCTGTGGGCAGAAGAACGTAGTATTTCACATCCAGAATGCGCCCGGTATTGTCGGCTCGTTCGACGAAGGTACCAATGCGGGTGAAGTCGAAAATGTCATTGCGTAGCATCGTGCCCAATGTAGCGCCACGAACCAGGGCCGCCTGTTGGCGAATAAGCTCCAGCGTCGCAGGCAGGTCCCGCTCATTCACGCGGCGCTTCATGACATCATCAATCTGCATCCAGGTAGAGTTTACTGCGCTCCAAACATCGTGTGTCAGTGCGGTTCGGACAAGGCGCGCATTGTCTCTTGCCTGCTTGATGACTGACTTGATCGAGGATGGATTATCCGCATCACGCAGCATCCAATCCACCGCGTTGTCTTTCGAAACATCATCGTATTTGGCGTGGTACCCATCCAGAACGCCGGCCGTTTTCAGAACTGAACCCCATTCTTCGGTCGAATTCTTGGTGCGGGTCAACGCCATCCGCTGACCTGTTTCAAGCAGCCTGGCCGTGTTTTCCGCTCGTTCCAGGTAGCGGGACATCCAGAACAACCCACCAGCAGTTTTTCCCAGCATGGTCAGTCCTCCAGAACCCAGGTGTCTTTGGTTCCACCGCCCTGGCTCGAGTTGACGACCAATGACCCCTTTTTAAGTGCCACGCGGGTCAGGCCGCCGGGAGTGATCTTGATCCCCTCGGGCGACACTAAAACGAAAGGCCGCAGATCGACATGCCTGGGGGCCAGCCCCGAACGCGCGAAGATCGGAACGGTTGAAAGCGACAGTGTCGGCTGAGCAATATAGTTCGCTGGCCGCGCTTTGAGCTTGTCGCGGAAAGCTGAAATCTCTTTCTTGCTGGCGGTCGGGCCGATCAACATCCCGTAGCCGCCAGAACCGTGCACTTCTTTCACAACAAGGTCGGACAGATTGTCCAGTACGTAGGACAGAGATTCAGGATCGCTGCAACGCCACGTGGGAACATTTTGAAGCAGGGGCTTTTCACCCGTGTAGAATTCAACGATTTCAGGCATGTATGAATAGATCGCCTTGTCATCGGCTATGCCTGTTCCCGGGGCGTTCGCAATCGTGATACCGCCAGCGCGATAAACGTCCAGAATACCCGGCACGCCTAATGCGCTGTCGGGGTTGAAATTCAACGGGTCCAGAAAGTCGTCATCCACTCTGCGATAGAGAACGTCGATGGGTTTATAACCTCTGGTGGTGCGCATGCAGACACGCCCGTTTACAACCCGCAAGTCGTGACCTTCGACCAATTCCACGGCCATCTGATCTGCCAAGAAGGCGTGCTCGTAGTAGGCTGAATTGTAGATGCCAGGCGTCAACACGGCGACAGTGGGTTCTCCCTCGGCGCAAGCTGGCGCGCATGCAGCCAGGGACCGTCTTAAACTACGCGGGTAATCGGAAACATTCCGGACATTTGTGGCGCTAAACAGTTCCGGGAACATTTTGAGCATGGTTTCCCGGTTCTCGAGCATATAGCTCACACCGGACGGCGTACGCGCATTGTCTTCCAGCACAAAAAACTCGTCCGGCCCGGTTCGCACCAAATCAACGCCGACTATGTGCGTATAGACCTTACCAGGTGGCGTGATGCCCAACATCTGCGGCAGGAACGCTTCGTTTGCGGCGATCATCTCAGCTGGCACACGGCCAGCGCGAACAATTTCCTGACGGTGGTATATGTCATGAAGAAACGCGTTGATTGCCCGAACTCGCTGTTCGATACCTCGTTCCAGCCGCTGCCACTCTCGTGCCGAAATGACACGCGGCACGATATCAAACGGTATCAGTCGTTCTTCTGCCTCTGCTTTGCCGTAAACATTAAAGGTGATGCCCGTCAGCCTAAAAACTTCTTCGGCTTCACGCTGTTTCGCCCTCAGCCGTGATACGTCTTCAGCATTGAACCAGCGGCCGATCTCTTCATATGGACCTCTGAGTGATCCATCGCCGTTGAACATTTCATCAAAATACTCACTCATGTGTTAAGTTTCACGCTCAAATCAGAATTTTCAAGTCGTTCAGGCTCGATTTGATACTGTCGTCGTAAGTAACGTCTAATTTTCAGGCGAATTGAATATCGTGGTGATCCTAAAACCGTGGCGTTGTTCGCGTTTCCAGCTGTTGAAGCACAACGCAGCGAACGGGCAAATGAAGCCTATAGATATTGCCAATTTTCTGTGAAGGATGACCGCCCAAACTCGGATAGAGAGCGTTAAGTTCGCGCCAAGACGCCACGAACTCCTCCAATGGCTTCATCAATCAGCCTAGCCATTTTGAGTAGTCGCTGACCAGAAGATGTGTCGGCGCGACGTCCTCCTGAACCTCGGCAAATCGGCCAATTGGGTCGCGAAAAACATTGTCGGTCTCGTCGTCATTGACGGTCGAGACCTCGCCGATCAGCACATCGCCACCTTCGCCCCAAAACGCGTGCCAATCACCAGGGCGAAGGGTGACGCTTTCACCGGGGGCCAGGCGCAGTTTCTCGCCCGGGCCGTAATCGCGGCGGATACCATCCAGCCAGACTACGCCGCCGCGATCCTCTGCAAAACCTCCGGCATCATCCGAGCCGAAAAGCTCGACCACTAGGGTCGCGCCACCACGGTTGATGATATCTTCTGCCTTCAGAACATGCGTGTGCATCGGCGAAAGCTGATCCTGCCGTGAAATCAACAGCTTCTCAGCGTAACACATGCCACCGCCTTTCGCTAAGTCGTTCTGCAGACCGTTGCGCAGGGTGAAAAGAAACAGGCCCATCCGATCAAAATCACCGTCGCCGTAATCAGTGATATCCCAACCGCAACGCGCGTCAATCACGTGACGGGCATCGCTTTCACGAGCCTTAAATTCTTCTGGCGTCCAATAGGCAAACGGCGGCAATGTGAAACCGTGAGAGCGAATTAGCTCATTTGCTTGCGCCATAATCTCGTTGATGCGCGAACGTTTCATGCGGGCACTTTTTGAATCTTGATAATTTCAATCACCATTGCAGCTGTCCAAGTGAAATCTCCACCCCCACACGGTTCACCGCTGATGGGATCATAGTATTCCGCAAAGCCGCTTTTCTCAATGAGGCGCAAGCTACCAGCAAGGATACGTTGTGCCATTGCTTCCTGTCCTGATTGGATCAGCCCTTCGGCAATCATATAGTTCACGACCAGCCATGTCGGTCCACGCCAATAGCGTTTACTGTCAAAGGCGTCATCCGCCGGGTCGTGGCTTGGCACCAGATAATCGCATCGCTCGGACAGCAAGGCGATCCTTCGCACCAGGGCTTGGGCGCGCTCGGGAGGCACCTGAGCAATTGCCGCAAGTAACCCGCCGACCGTTGGCGTGTCTTGCAGAATCCCGGCGGCGCGGTTGTAACACGTGTATTGTCCAAGATTTGCATTCCATAAGCTTTCCAACGCTTCACGGCCCTTGGTGGCCATTTCGCGCGCTTCAGAGGCCATGGCAGGAATACCCAAAATCTCCGCTAATTCCGCAACATCGTCACAAGACCGAATAAGGATGGCATTGAACCCCGGGTCAACCAATCGGAAAGGCGAGGCGTCATGTAGTTTTGTGTTGTCCCATCGCAATCCGCGGAAGTGTTCCACCAACCAGATATACCTTTGGTACTGATCATCTGTCGGGCGATGATCGGGATTGGCATGTGTTGTATCGCGTCGCGTGAACGGTGCTATGCCCTCAGTCGGTACAGCATCCAGCCCTTCGTCCCAGTCCACCGAGTTGTCTCGCCCGGATTCCCACGGGTGAATGATTGCCACCAGCCCGGTGTTTTCTGGATCGCGGTTGCGGTAGAACCACTGATGCCATGCGTGGACCTTGGGCAGAAGTTCAGCAAGCCGCGTCCGGGTGGCGGCTTTGTCTTCGGCCCGATTATAGAGTTTGCGCAGGGCAAGTCCCGCAACCGCCGGCTGGGTGATACCGGTCGTCGGTACAGATTGGCCGGTTTGCCAGACGTCAGGACCGGGGAAATAGCCGTCATCGGGTTCGTGAAAAACGATATGGGGCACCATACCGTCTTCCCACTGATGGGCCATTAGGGTCTCGACCTCGACCCAAGCCCTGTCCATGTCAAAATGCGAAAAGCCTAGCGCAGACAATGCGCTATCCCAGTTCCACTGAAAGGGATAGAGACCGTGGGTAGGCACGGTATAACTGCCACGGTCGTTGCCTTCCATTACTTTGCAGGCCTGATCGATCAGCGCTTGGCTCATCGTGGTTCTCCTTTACGCAACGGCCAGAGTTGTTTTGGGGTCAAACCAGCGTCCGCGACCCTCTTGCGGCGCCAAGGTGAGTACGTCACCTGGTTTCACGTCGAGCTCACTATCCAGCACAGCGCGGAATTGGTGTCCGTCCACATCGCAAGTCACCAGCAAATGCGCGCCCAGAGGCTCCACAACTTTGGCCCGCGCTCCGAAACCCTGATCTGCAATGCGCAGATCTTCCGGTCGAATCGCCCATTTCAGCTCTTTGCCGTTTGCCGGCCCGTCAAGGTTTTGCCCTGCCACATTCCAGCGCCCGGAACCCGCTGCTTCGGCAGGAAGGAAGTTCATTGGCGGATTGCCGATAAAGCTGGCCACAAACTCGGCCGCGGGATCCCGGTACACCTCGATAGGCGAGGCGGCCTGAACTATTTTGCCCTGATGCATGACGCTGATCCGGTCAGCCATGGACATAGCTTCGACCTGATCGTGGGTCACGTAGATTGCTGTGGTTTTACTTTCAGCCAGAACACCCTTCAGCTCGGCCCGCATCTCCATCCGCAACAATGCGTCAAGGTTAGACAGCGGCTCGTCCATCAGGATCACATCCGGTTCCATCGCCAATGCACGGGCAACGGCGACCCGTTGGCGCTGACCACCCGACAGCTCGCCCGAATAGCGCTTCAGAAGCTGCTCGATATGCATCAATCCAGCGGTGCGTTCGACCCGACGTTTGACTTCCGCATCGGGCAGTTTCTGCATCCGCAGACCAAAGCCGATATTTTCGAACACCGTCAGATGCGGGAACACCGCGTAATTCTGGAACACCATCGAGATACCGCGATCCTTTGGCGACAGGTGATCCACCCGGCGACCACCGATCCAGACCTCGCCGGTGGTCGCTGTCTCGAGCCCGGCAATGATACGCAAAAGCGTGGACTTGCCGCAGCCCGAAGCACCTAAAAGCACCATGAATTCCTGATCCGAGATGGTCAGGTTGATGTCGTGCAGAGCCTGGTAGGACCCAAAGTTCTTGGCGATGTTTTTGATCTGTATTTCAGCCATAACAGTTTCCTTTCAGCCACCGCTCAGCGGTTGGCAATACCCCACATGGCAAAGAGATATTTGCGCACGGCGAAGATGAAAATCAGTGCAGGCACCACGAGAATGAACCCGCCTGCAAATTTCAGATGCAGCGGTGCTTCGCCCAGGGTCTGCAACAGGAACGCGGGAAGCGTCCGGTTTTCGATGGTCAGAACGGCGGCTGCGAAAACCTCGTTCCACGAGATCACGAAGGCAAAGATAGCCGAGGCCGTGATCCCCGGGAGGACCAACGGCAGGATCACCTTGGTAAAGGCGGTCAGCCGCGTGCAGCCCAATGTCCAGGCCGCTTCTTCCAGCTCAAGCGGAATGCCTGAGAATAGCGAAAAGGTTATGAGCACCGCAAAGGGGATTGCCAGTGTGGTGTGGACAAGGGCCAGACCGAAGGCTGTGTCATCCAGACCCGTGCGGATAAAGAGAACCGCCAGAGGCAACGCCAGCAGTGGCAGTGGGAAAGCCCGTGTCAGCAGGATCAAAAGGCGGAACAGTTCCTTCCCCCGGAAGTCGAACCGTGACAGGGCGTACCCAGCCGGGGCTCCGATCGCGATGGACATCACCATCGTCATCAATGCAACCACAACTGAATTCCACAGTGCCGTCAGCATTCCCTGGAACCCCGCAAAGAATTCCAAGGATCCCATGTCAAATTCCGGGAGGAAGCTCTTGGGGAAGCTGTTCACAGTATCCGGTGAGGACATCGTGTTCACAAACAATAGGTAGAGCGGGACGATCACCCAGGCGCACAGCAGGATAACCCCGGCCCGGTAAAGCCCCTTCCCCGCCTTACGTGCGTCGGGGGCAACTACGTCTGCAACAGCCGTCATATCGTGGCTCCTTTCGGGACGCGCAAGGCGCGCATAATGATCAGAGTGAAGACGATCGAGATAATCAGAACGATGATCGCGAGTGCTGCTGCCGCACCGCCATTTTGCAGATCAAACTGATAGGCGTAGATCTCGCCCATAAGCACTGGGAAAATCGTGCCCCCAAGGGCTGCGACCACAGCAAAAACCTCAAAGGCAAGGATGACGCGCAGGACCAGTGCCGTTTGCAGGGACGGGCGCAAAAGGGGCAGGGTGATCCGCGTGAATTGCTTCCAGCGCGAGGCTCCAAACACGTCTGCGGCCTCGTAGTACTCCTTGGGTATCAAGCCGATGCCTGCGACAAGGATCACAAGCATAATCGCGGTTGCGCGCCAAATCTCGGCCAGCATAATCGCAAGGAATACAATCCAGGGGGTCTGATAGCTCAGCAAACTCACAGGTTGGTCAGTGACACCCAATCCCACCATCATCGAATTCAGGAAGCCTGACTGCTCGAAGATAGCCAACCAGATGATACCAGCTGCAAGGTCCGAAATGCCCAGCGGGATGGTCCAAATGTACAGAACCAGATCGCGTCCCCTTTGCATCTTCGTGACCATTGTGGCCATCAGAAGCGAAAGGGCCAACTGGATCGGCACCACAGCCGCTGCCAGAAGAAAAGTGTTCTTCATTGAAATCGGGAACTTCCAGTAGTTCACAACCTCGCGAAAATTATCCAGTGAGAAACCGCTCTCGGTTCCAAAAGCCTGCTGCGCCACCAACGCAAACGGGTAAAGAAAGAACAGGCAGAGAAACAGAGTCACCGGGAGGATCAGAAGGTATGGCAATAGCCGCGCTTCCATCGGACCGCTCCTTCAAGTTGGGAAAATGCTGGGGAGCCGGGCCGCTATTTCAGCGGCCCGACCGTTGGAAAGGTCTTACTCAACCGGGCACGCGCCTTCCGAAGGCGCATCAGGTGCCCAGCAGGGCGCGCCGGTTTCAGTCATGATTTTTTCAAGCTGTTTCTTCTGATCATCCAGTACCTGCTCGATGGGCTGGCCAGCCAGAACAATGCGTTCAAATGTATCTACGTAGACACGATTGAAATCACCGCCCATGCTGCCCAGACCTGCGGGCAACAATCCAGGATTGGCATCTGCCGAACCGCTCATCTTGGCAACGGCTTCACCGGCAGCTTTTACCGAAGGCGGCAAATCGTCTGGCAACTCGACGTCAACTACAGGGAAGAAGTTAGTGGCTCTCAGAGTTGCGATCTGCGTCTCTGGCTGCATCAGATAAGTTACCAGAGCTTTGGCACCTTCTGCATCCGGCGCGGTGCGCGGAATGGCTACACCTGCCAGAACAGGCATGAAGCCACGGCCGGTCGGACCTGCGGGTGCCGGGAAGGCGACGAAATCATCGGGGCGTTCATTGAATGCCTGCGCCAGGCGCGAGGTGTGATCGAAGACGATCCACGCATCTCCGTTCAATAGCTGTTCCTGCATAAACGAGAAGTTGGTTGATGCAGGGTTTGTATGGCTCCAAAGCTCTTTGAACTTCTCCCATGCGGTCACAGCCTCGGGCGAAGCAAACGTTCGCACGACACCGTTAGTGTAGGACGGGTAAAGATAGCCTTGGAAAAAACGGTGTTTCAGCCCTTTGGGCCCAGCCGGAAAACCGAATTTCTTCTGACCAGTCGCTTGTTCGACATTGGCTGTCCATGCGATCAACTGGTCATAGGTCAGCGCGTTAACGTCTGCACCTTCTGGCAGGTATTGCAGCGCTTCCTTGTTGGCGGCCATGATATAGCTCGCTTGCATCCACGGCATGTATTGCAGGCTGTCCGTTCCCAGCTTAGCCAGATCGTTGAAAGTGTCCGACGCCGACATCACACCCAGATCGCTGAGATCCATCAGATCATCGGGGTTCATTGCCGAGAAGTTGCCGTGCAAAGAGCCCAGCAGATCAATACTACCCGAGCCCGCCTGCAACTCGGCTTGGAGCCGGGTCAACCAAGGGCCATCTTCGTTTGGCTGGTAATCAACTTCGCCATCAAATCCACCAAGCACCTCGGCCCGCATGGCTTGCGCCTCTTCAGCAGGACGGGCTTGGGTCGACCAGAACAGAGTTTCGGCCTGTACGGCAGCTGCGCCAACAAGAATAGCCAAACCTGATACGGCACCCGCAAGTTTCGATTGAATGGACATGTTTTCCTCCGTTTGTCTGGGGCTGGCCAAAATCTGGCAACCTCCCTCCCTCGCCGACAATCTTGGATCAGTCTATGGCGAATGTTGGCACTATGATATATCGTTTTATCATGAGTCAAGTCGGATAGCCCGTTCATGTTTCCATATTTTACTTGAAGTATTCGATTTCGACTGCAAAATAGACAAAACGTTATACCTACAAAAACTCATCCATGGCGAAGAAACCCACCCTTTCCAGCGTTGCCAAAGAAGCTGGCGTGTCAGTACCAACTGTTAGTCAGGTCTTGCGCGACACAGGTCGAATTTCAGAAAAAACGCGTCAAAAAGTTTTGAGCGCGGCTAAGCGGCTTCGATACGTCCCAAATCACGCTGCGGCCACAATGCGATCGGGCGACAATCGCGAAATCGGCTTTATCCTTAACAAGTTGGCAAACCCGTTCAACGCAGAGGTCGTTAGCGGCGCTGTTAACCTGCTGGAGGCCGAGGGCTTTATGGTTTCGGTCCTCGATGCTCAAGGAGACCTTCAGCGCCAGGACCGCCTTCTGGAAGCCTGCATCAGATTTGGTCGACGTGGTCTGATCTGGGTTCCGGCACTCAACACCAGCGGGGACGCCATGGGGCTTCTGGATGCTCACGGTGTTCCTGCTGTCACATTCATGCGAAAGGTGTCTCAGTCTCTGGATCACGTTGGTGTTCTAAACAAAGAGGCCCTCGTGCAGGCCACACAACACTTGATTGATTTGGGGCACAGGCACATCGCCTACTTAGGCGGAACCGAACAAACGTCTGTGCGCGAAGAGCGCATCGCCGGTTATCTGAGTGCCTTGGAGAAATTGGGCGGCGTGCATCCGGTTATCTGGCCATGCGAAGAAACAAAACGCTCTGGTGTTGAAGCAATCACCGCACTTCGTCAGCGACACCCTGAGGTAACAGGCGTTGTTTGCAATGGCGATGTTGTTGCACTTGGGGCATGCTTTGGCTTGATCCAATCCAATTTGAAACCCGGGCGTGACTTTTCAGTAGTAGGCTTCGACGACATCGAAGATGCCGCCGTCTCGACGCCTGGCCTCACAACAATGGCGATCAACCCAAAAAAATTGGGTACGCGATTGGCCGAGATCCTTCTGGACCGCATGCGAACACCTGAAATGCCAGTTCGCCATTTCGAGTATTCTGCAACCCTGACAATTCGAGGAACATCAGGGGCAGCCTCTGACCAATAAAATGAACGTCTTGGCTGCTGTTGCGCGTCCATTCCGGGTAACGCACTGTACTGTCCGTCTTGCTATGGCCAAGCAACAGTTGGACAACACGCAAAGTACCCGTTTTCTGATAGATCAACTGAACCAACGCCGCTTTGGTGCGTCTGGGTGAATGGGTTCTCTGGCCTGATGACACTCATCCAATCGCTTACACCTACTCTCGGACAAGCTTAGCGTATTGGCTCCGGGCCCAAGCTTCGACACTGCGCCGACGAACACATTATCCACTGCCATGATTGATCAACCGGTCTGCGGACGATGAAGTCGTCAGCTTGAGCTGATTGCCGCAAGGGGTCGTCTGCGAGGCGCGTGCCTGTGATCATGTTTTCGTTGGTTTTCCAGATGTGCGGTCATTTGACTGACCGCCAGAACCTCTTCAAACCATTGTAAGGGTGCTCAGGATCGGCCGCAGGGAACAGCCAAGGGCATTGTGGGGCTCTCTCTTCTCGCGTTTTCTACAATAGCGTGATGGCCGGCGAAGACAAAGGCAGATGCTTGCGCCGCGTCTGTGAGATGGCGGGAAAGCGCCGGACGTCCGGCGACCCAATCCGGCCCGTGTTCTGCAACGGGCAGAAAAACCGCGCCGAAAACCGCAGCGGGTGTCAGCCACGCTGCGGCTTTGATCGTGATGCGAAGCGCCTAAACCTCGACTTCGACCTTGCCGATCGGGTTCGAGCAGCAGGCCAGAATGTACCCCGCGTCGATGTCGTCTTCCGAGATCCCTCCGTTGTGGACCATATGGACCTCTCCGGCAGTTTTCTTGACCTTGCAGGTACCGCACACGCCGAAGGTACAGCCTGACGGTATGTTCAGGCCAACCGAGCGGGCGGCGGCAAGCACCGTGTCGGTCTCGGCAACCTTGGCCGTCACGCCCGAGGTCGCGAACAGGATCTCGGCACTGCTGTCGTCGTCCAGAACAACGTCATCCAACTCGGGCTGATCCGCCTCGGTTTCCACAGGCGCGCCGAAGCTTTCCTGATGGTAGTTGTTCATATCAAAACAAAGACCGGCCAGCGCGTCGCGCACCGCTTGCATGAAGGGCTCAGGACCGCAGCAATAGACTTCGCGCTCAAGGTAATCCGGCGCCATCAGGCCCAGCATCAATTGGTTGAACTGACCCTGATATCCCGTCCATGGGCTGTAGCGGTCCGGCTCTTCCACCACGAATTTCAGGTCCAAACCATCCGTGCGGCTGGCCATCTGTTCCAAGCGCTGGCGGAAGATGATCTCGGATGGCCTTTTGGCGCAGTTGATGAAGACAACGTCCAGATCGCGGCCTTCGTCCCACATGCAGGTGGTCATCGACATCATCGGCGTGATGCCCGAGCCAGCCGAGATAAACAGGAACTTGCGCGCATCGCTCAATGCGTTGGTGAACAGGCCCGCAGGCCCAATGGCCTTGATCCGCATGCCGGGTTGAAGATTGTCCAGCATCCAGCGCGTGCCGATACTGTCGGGTTGCGCTTTGGCGGTGATGGTGATCGACCGCGGCCGCGACGGCGACGATGAGATCGTGTAGGTGCGATGCACAACGCCTCCGGGCTGGCCGGGCGCCGGAATCTCGAGCGTCAGGAACTGACCGGGGTGATAGGCGAACTGCGCCTCCGAGGGGGCACGGAACGAAAAGCTGGCAGTGTTCGGCATCTCGGGCACGACCGAGACACATTCCAGCATCTCTCCATCCTGCCAGACGGCTGATGAAAGCGTGTTCAGGTCTTTCATCAGACTTACTCCGCCGCCATGGAGTCAGGGGCCAGGCGGGCCGACACTGTGTTGCAATACCAATCCACGAATTGCAGCACACCGGATTCCTGAATGGCTGAATATGGGCCGGGCACATAGGCCGGGCTGTTGATGCCCTGCTGGTTGTCCTCGACCACCTGTCGATCTTCGTCATTCGTGGCGACCCAGACTTCGGTCAGGCGTTTCACGTCATAGTCAACGCCTTCAACCGCATCCTTGTTGACCAGCCATTTGGTCGTGACCTCGGTCTCTGTCGGGCTGATCGGCGTGACGCGGAAAACAATCGAGTGATCGGCAAGAAAGTGGTTCCACGTGGTCGGATAGTGGAACTTCAAAAGCGATCCCGCATCCGCAAAGGGCGACCGGCCCAACCAGCTGCGCACGGCGGATTTCCCGTCCATCGTATAGCTCTCGGCGCCTTCTTTCAGCGGCATCCGCGCCAGACGGTATTGGCCGTCCTCGTGCAGATAGAACTGCGATGGCATGCCGGCAGCCTGGCACCTGTCGAAATGGGCTTGCATATAGGCTGGGGCTTCACCGCCTTCGATCCCCGTCACGCCCGGATCATCAGGGAAGGTCCGGCACAGCGCAGGGTGGTTGCCGCCGCAGTGATAGCACTCGCGATTGTTTTCCCAGACCAGCTTCCAGTTGCCGTTCTCGATGATCGTGCTTTCGAAGGCGACCTTGGCATTCGCAAGATCATGCGGCTCAAGATACGGGCGCGCGATATTGGCGAACGTGTCAAAATCCGGGGCGACATCCGCCAGACAGATGTAAACCAACCCGGCAAGCTCGCGGCAATGAACCGTCTTCAAACCATGCTGTCTGGGATCAAACTCCGGCCCCATGTCGCGGGCCCACAGCAATGAGCCGTCAAGTTCGTAGGTCCATTGATGATACGGGCAAACCAGCTTCGGCGCGTTGCCTTTTGCCGCCTTGCATATGATCGAGCCGCGATGGCGGCAGGTGTTGTGAAACGCCCGGATCTGGTTGTCGGCGCCGCGCACGATGATCACGCGATAGGCACCCACGTTGTATGTTACATAGTCGCCGGCTTTCACCAGTTCGCAGGCAGGAATGGCAAAGAGCCATTCGCGATAGTGGATGGTTTCCAGGTCGGTCTGAAAGATCTCGGGGTCGGTGTAAAAGGCCCGTTCCAGAGCATAGCCCGGGATTCGACGCGCCAACAGGTTTTGGACATTGTTCACTTCTGGCTCTCCTGCCGCGCCCCGCGGCATTGCTTGGGCAGATGACAGGGAGGAACCGTCCGGAGGCGCGCGAGGACCACGTCCGAAACCCGTGCCCCCACCGCCACCCGCGGTTTGACATATCTGCAAGGTTGGTTTCCGGACTTGAAAGGGGCTTGCACCCGGTTGCGACACCTTCCCGGGAACCTCGTCCCAGTGGTTGATTGTCGAACCTGACCTTCCTTACCGTTGCGGGGGCAGTGCCGGAATTCCACCGGCTTCCCAATTCTCCGCTGTCTGAGAATCAAGCAGCGGCACCTCACGATGGCAGCCTACTTTTTACCCGCTTGGGCGCTGAAATGCTTGCGACATTTCCGGTTTCAAAACAGACATGGAAATTTTCCGGCAGCGTGGACGGCGCCGGGATCACAGTCCTTGGCACAGGGGCGTGGCAGGCCCGCCAGCATGGCGTTTTGCGGTGGCCGATGGCCTTGCGATGGATGCGGCCACGTCTGACATCGGCGCCGCCTAATTGTCCCCCAACCGCGACGGCGAAGGCCCGGCTGCTCGGATCAGAAACGAAACGCTGCACGTCGCCTGAGCATGGCTGGAAAAGAGAGTGTCAGGCCAAATGAAGGAGGTTTGCAGCAAACCCTTTTAGGTGAAGTTGATCCGTTCGGGATAGTGCTGGCTTTCAATGGGGCAGGTGAAAAAGGCCAATATCCGTCATGCGAGAGTTGTCAGTCCATCCTATCAACGGCTGGTAGAAAACCTCGTTTTGTCCATAAAAAATTGTCTTTTTCGGGAAAAACCATTACGTTTTCCGAAAATGGTGGAAAACACCGGAGGCAGTAAGAGAGCAGATGCCAAAACCGAAAACAGGTGTTTTGCGGACAACAGTTCCTTCGCGCCTCATAGGAAAACGGGATGGCCTGTTTTTCCTCTGGGGGCAGATAGAACGCGCGCGCTTGAAGGTCGACGGCGGCGAACGCGCCGAGGGTGCAGCCCCGGACGGGCCAAGGGCGAACACGGCTGGTGAGGTCAAGGGATCGACGACAGCATTGGTGGACGAGTTTATTTTCTACTGACTTTTGTGATGAAACCGGGCCTGGCGGCCCTATTTCTTCTCGAAGAATAGGATGACTTCACCCAGACGGACGCCATAGCGTGAGACATACGCGCGGTTCAGCAGACGGTCGTCATCCAGCAGCCACATCCAGTCGTCGAATTTGACACGCATGGTCCCGTCCTTGATCGGCAGGTCGATCTTGTATTTCCAGTTGAACGTATCCCCGCGTTCAATCCCGCTGGCGGTGCCCAGCACGCCAGGAGCCGTACCGGTCCACGTATCCTCTCCGGTTTTGGTCAATGTCCAAATGCGCTGTTCCGTCGCGCCATCGTCGTACACGAAGTCTTCGACCAGTGTCAGGGTTTCGCCGTCCCATGTCCCGTCGATATCAACTGTGAATCTGCGGGGGATATTTCCCAAAACATCCTGAAACTGACCGTAGGCCACTGTTTTGCCTTCGAAAAATTCCTCGAGGTTCAACTGTCGGTCCGACAGAAACGTTTTTGGTACCTTCGGTTTGCTGGAGCAGGCCGCCAAAATTGCAAGGCTTGCGATGGCAATGCAGGCGATGAAAGAGCGAAAGGTGATCATTGCAACGGCTTCCCTTCCGAAGTCGCGTCATACCCGTTTGACCCACTTGGATGAATCGGTTTCGAACTGGGGCTTGGACGCATTGTGGCGATCAGTTCCGCGACCTTGACGCCAAACTTGCGCATTTCGGACCGGTTCATGATGACGCCGGTTTCTGTCAGATACATCCAATCGGTGACATCCAGCGTATGTCCACCAGCGTCATCTGGCAGAATGATGCGATAGTTCAGTTTTACCGTGGACCCCGAGATGATGCCCCGACCTTCGCCCACGATATCATCCGCCATTGCCGTGAACGTGTTGCCGGTTCCCAGCGTCAGGTACCATTTGCGCGTCATCTGTTTTCCGTTGGAATAGGTGAAGTATTCGGTCAGAGTGCCCGAGTTGCCTTGCCATTCGCCGAACATGCGCGCGACAAAACTGTTCGACATTTTGCCATTGGGGCCATAGATCAGGCCCTCGGACAAGATCTCTCCGTTCAGGTGTTTTTTCAGCGAAAAATTTGGCCCGGTGCCACTGTAATCGGACGGCGATTGCGCGCGAAAGCTCAGCAGCCTTGCGCGGATGAAGACAGCGGTCAGAAGGACCAGAAGGATGATGGTGAAAGCGTTCATTTGCTTGTGACCTCGGTGGGCAGGGTCAACACCATCCCGAACGCTCCGACTTTCAGGATACAGGGCAGCACCGCATAGGCAAGATTGAGTGTATCCAGCGCCTGTGCGGAATTGGTTTGACCGGGGGTGAAACCGCTGCGTTCCAGCAGCGGCAGAGTGAAAAAGGCAGCCAGGGCGAGGCCCAGTTTGCCAGCGAAGGACCAGACGCCAAACGCGGCTGATGCGTTCAGCCCGGCCCGGGTAAGGACGATCGAGAACATGGCCGGCAACACGACCATATCTGCGCCCAGCGCCGCGCCCGAGGCGAGACAGATCATTGCAAAACCCGCAAGATTTCCTGCACTCAGTGTGGCAGCGCCGATAAAGCCGGCAATCGAGAGCGGCATGGCGATGATCAGAGTCTGTTTCGGGCCAATTCTGTTGCTGAGCTTTGCCCAGAGCGGGACGCTCGCGCCTGCGCTCAGGAAAAACAGGATCAACAAAGGACCCGCCTTGCCCGGCAGTTGCAGCCGGTCTTCCACAAAAAACAGAAACAGGGTGGAGGTTATGGCAACCGGGAGGCTGTTGACCAAAGCCAGCGCAAGAAGGCGCAAGCCACCGGCCTGACCCAGACCTGCAAAGGACAGGCCTGATCCGGTGATCGGTCTGCGTCGCCAGATCGGGATCGTCAGTATCAAGGTCAGAACGGACAGCAGCCCCAGAAACGCTCCGAATGCGGGGTAGCCTTGGGAGTGTGCCCCGAAAGCGACCAACAGGGCCGGAGCGCTGGCTGCGATGACCACCCCGGTCAACTGCCCGCCTTCACGATAGGCGGCCAGTGTCATCAGCTCTTGCGGATCGGTTCGCTTCGCCAGAGTTGCGCTGCGACCATACAGAAGAATGGTTCCCAGGCTGTACGCCGAGAACAGCAAGATCAGGATCGCGACCAGTTCCGGCACGCTGGCACCCTGCGGCAGATTGAAAAGCAGGGGAAACCCGATTGCCAGCCCCAAAGCCGCCATCGCCGCAAATGCAAGCTGGCCGCCGGGCCATCGGTCGATTGCCCAACCGATCAGCGGATCCTGCACCAGATCCACCAAACGGATCACCAGCAGCACCGTACCAATGACCCCAAGGCCAATACCCAGGTTCACGGCTGCAAAGCGCGGCAAGTGGATATAAAGCGGGATACCCGCCGCAGCGAGCATCAACGCATAGAGACTGACCCGGGGATAGAGCATCACCGCCCCTGTAGCCTGCGCGTGAAGGACGCGGACCGCGTGTTGTCTCCCAGGAACACGGACATGAAACTGCGCTTGATGCCCGGATACGCCATGGTGCAGGTCTTTTGCCCGTTCAGCCAGAAACTGACCTTGTCGGGACCATCAGAAACCGCCAGATAGCTGTCCCCTTTTGCCACGGCATTGAAACACCGGTTCAGTTGGTCGCGAACGGGTGCTGACCGGCCGATGCGGTCCATCTCGTCCAGGGTCGAGTTGACCAGCGCTTTCTTCTTGATGTTCTTGCGATAGGTCAGTTGCAGGGCGATATCTTCGCTCCAACTGAACGGCGCACCTTTGGGCGTATAGAGTTTGGCGTCATAGATCGGCAAACCCAGATACCGGAACGTCGCGGTTCCGCGCAGTTGGGCATCGTTCAGTTCTTCCGTGACCGGCGACGCGACCAGCCCATTGGGGATCAGCAAGGAAAGTGCAAGAAACGCTGTGCGCCATATCGCCTTATTCAGCGGCAACAGATAGGGCCGGGTCTTTCCCAGGAATGCCATTGTCAGCTCCGATGGTTTGCGGGGCGCCATTTATTCGAGCAACGACATGCATCGCGCTGGCTATCCCGTCTTCGTGAAATCCGTGCCGGTTGTAAGCACCGGCAAACCAAGTTCGGTTCTGTCCCTGCATCTCGCGGATTTGCCCTTGCGCCTTCAGGGCGGCCTTGTCGAAGACCGGATGGGCAAATTCAACCTGGTCATAGATCTTTTCCGCGGGAATTTCTGATGAAGCGTTCAGCGTTACAAACAGCGGGTCACTGTCCGGAATGTTCTGAAGCCGGTTCATCCAGTAGGTTACCCCCACATCTCCGGCTTGCGAACGATAGGTCCAGCTTGACCAGCAGGCGCGCCGCTTTGGCATCTGACCTGGGTCACAATGCAATGTGGCCGTATTGGGCTGGTAGCGGATTGCGCCCAATGCAGCGGCTTCCGCGGGGGTCGCGCCATCACCCAAAATGGCAAGCGACTGGTCCGAATGGGTGGCCAGGATGATTTCATCGAACTGATCCACGGCGCCCTGGCTGTGGATGGTGACGCCCATCTCGTCACGGGATACATTCTGAACAGGGCTGGCCAGACGTATTTCTGCCCCCCGCGCACGAAGGGCCGCGTCGATCCGGCGGACATACTCTATGCTGCCGCCTTTGACCGTGTACCATTGATGCTGGTTTGCGCGACCACTTGCCAGCAAAGCGTGATTGCGGAAAAACTGCACCAAAGAGCGTGCGGGGAACTGATCCACGAACTCGACCGGCGTAGACCAGATGGCACCGCACATCGGCATCAGATAATTGTGCCGGAACCAGTGACCCAGCCGCAGCTGGTCCACCAATTCGCCAATCGTGGTGTCATCGTCCTTGGCGGCTTCTGGGGCTTCTTTGCCAAACCGCAGAATATCAGCGATCATCTTATAGTAAGCCGGACGCGCCAGATTGCGCTTTTGAGCGGTCAGTGTGCGCAGATTGTTCAACCCGTATTCAATGCGGCCATTGTCGATTGTCGCGCCAAAGCTCATCTCGCTTTCGATCACGGGCACGCCCAGCTCATCAAACAGCCGGGTCAGGTAGGGATATGTCGCATAGTTGAAGACGATGAAGCCCGTATCGACCGGTTGATCCCCGTTCTTTCCGGCCATCACCGTGCGGGCATGGCCACCAAGCCGAGGTTCGGCCTCATAGACTGTCACGTCGTTGTTTTCTGAAAGATAGTAAGCGGCGGAAAGTCCCGAAATACCTGCACCTACAATCGCGATTTTCTTCCGTACACCCCGGGGTTCGTCGAACATTCCAGCCTCTTTATGTGACAGTTTACAAAAAGATACGCAGGGTAGGCACAAGTGGATCAATCCGATTAGAAGTTTTTAACAGATGCACTACCTTTTGGCTTCTGGTTTGAGCTTCCGTGACCTGCGCTACCGTTTTGATCCGAAGCGGATGCGAGGCCGTATTATGGTGAAACACAACTGAATCGGCCCACACATGAGCAGCTTTGACGGCAAAACCATTTGGATCATCGGCGCAAGCGAAGGGCTGGGTCGCGCTTTGGCGCATGCGCTTGGCCAACAGGGTGCTTCCCTGATCCTGTCTGCGCGCAATCTTGAGCGGTTGTCCGAACTGTGTTCTGAACTGCCGGATGCGCGCGCGATCCGGTGCGATGTGACCGAGTTAGACTCTGTTCGTTCGGCTGTTGCCGAGGCGGGGCATGTCGACGGGCTGGTTTACAATGCAGGTGCGTATGACCCCATGCGTTCGGCCGAATGGGACACCGAGGCGTCGCTCAGGATGAGCGATGTGAACTATCTGGGTGCGCTACGGGTTCTGGGTGAAACCGTTCCGGGTTTTGTCCGGGCAGGCCAGGGAGAGGTTACTTTGATCGGGTCACTGGCCGGGTATCACGGGCTGCCCGCCGCAATCGGGTACGGAGCCAGCAAGGCCGCGCTGATTTCTCTGGCCGAGACGATGCGACACGACCTGGCGGGTACGGGCGTGACGGTGCGTATCGTCAATCCGGGCTTCATCAAAACCCGCCTGACCGAAAAGAACGGTTTCAAGATGCCGATGTTGATGACGCCCGAGGATGCGGCGGATCGCGTGGTCAAGGCAATGTCTCGCCGCCGTTTCCGTACGGATTTTCCGGCACCGTTTTCCTGGTTCATTCGTCTGATTGACTACCTGCCGGACCTGCTGGTTTATCGTGGGAAATAGACTCTAACAAAACTGTCCCTGACAGAACCAGCCGGCGGACATCGTGCCTCCGTGCCCATAGAACAACCACAGGCGCTCCCCTTGTTCTGTCACCACCACCCAGTAATCGCGTACACCGCTGCGCCAGTTGGGGTCATCCAGCCACCATTCCGGCGCGATGCGTTCCGGGCCGGTGGCCTGTGCCAGTTGCCAGTCTCGTCCACGCCAGCGAAAGGTGCAGGGCACATTCGGGGTTTCCGGGGCCATCACGGGTTCGGGCTGCCACATCAGCAAGGGGCGGGGGCGCGGCGGGGCAGGCCAGTCGCGCGCGGGTTCCGACCAGGCCGCCGCCAGCGTTTGCGCCGTTTTCTCGGGGATATGAGAGGCCGCAGGATGCCGCCGGGTGATCGCGTCCAGCCCGACCCGCGCGCCCAGCTTGGCCGTAAGGTCATCCACGGCTGTATTGCCCTCAAGCCGGTTGCAGGCCACGCGGCGCGCTTCGGCATGACCGGCGATGGTGCGGGCGTGGATGGGTTCTGTCTGGATCGCTTCAAGCCGCAGCAAGTCGATGCCATAGCCTGCGTCGATCTTGTCAACTTTCATCTCTAACAAAGGGCGAATGCGGTTTTTGTCATAGGTCGGACGGGCCAGGCCGATCTCGATGATTTCAGCGGCCTGATCCGCACGGTGGGCTTCCAGCCGCAGCGTGCGGGCCCCGCGCCCCTTCTCTTCCAGTTTGGTGCAGAGCGTTGGCAGAATCCGATCGACAGCGGCCATCACGTCTTCGACCAGGCCAATCGGGTTGGGCAGAGTCATCCGCACCGCAAAGTGATGTGGCGGACGGGCGGGCGAGACCGGCTCGGGCGCGCTGCCCATGGCCTGATCCAGACGCAACACCAGCCCGCGGCCGAACCGCCGTGCCAAACTGGCACGCGGCTGGCCCAGCAGATCACCGATCCGGCGCAGGCCCAGGCGGTTCAGTTGCGCCACGGTCTGATCGTCCAGCCGCAGCGCCGCGATGGGCAGGGGGCTGAGCGCGCCATAGGCCTGCCCCGGCGCGGCAATCCGCGCGCCACCGCCCAGCGCCATCACCTGTGGCGCGGCCCCGCCCCTGGTCCAGTGCCGCCGCTTGCTTGCCCGGGCGCGGGTGGCGCGGGCCTCTTGGTTGATGGCGTCGCCGTTGCGGTCAGACGTGGCCTCTTGCCCGGCATAGCGGGCCAGCGCCCAGGCCGCGCCCAGCGTGTCGGCGATACCCATCTGCACGCTCAGGCCCATGTCGGCGCAGTCGGTCTCAAGCACGCTCAGCAAGGTCTCTTCACCGCCGAACAGATGGGCACAGCCTGACAGGTCAACGATCAGGCCATCGGGGGCCTCTTCGGCCACCCATGGGCTGAACTTGCCCGCCCAGCGGCGCAGCGCGGTCAGAAACGCAGCCTCGGCCGGGGCGTTGCGAGGGCGGGTGATCAAGCTGGCGCACATGGCATGGGCATCGCGTACCGGCTGACCCACGCGCAATCCGGCGGCCTGTGCCTCGGCATTCAACGACGTGACGATCTGCATGTTCGACTGTTCGGCCACAACGGCCAAAGGCCCGGCATGCAGGCCCCGCGCGGCGCGGACCAGCCGTTCGGCCCCCAGACGGGGAAACCACAGCGAAAGAATTCGGCGTTTGGGCATCGGCAGGCATCATTGATGTTCTTATTTTGTTCTTAATTCAGAATCACCTGCCGAGTCCACGCTTACCCGCAGGTCAGACGCTGAATAACACCGGTGTCGTTCACATAGACGTTCAGCCTGTCGATACGGTAATCCTGTGTGGCGATGTCATCCGGGCCCAAAACACGAGACCGTTCGGGAAGATCGGCCTGAATCGTCGACACGGGCTGACCGACCGTTTCGGCAAAGGGCTCGCCCTTGCAAAATGCCAGATCAACAGGCGCGTCTTCTGAGGTGGTGGCGACATCCTGCGGAACGCTTGTGTCTGCGCAGGCCGCCAGAAAGATAAAGATCGGTAAAAAACGGTGCATTGGCGTTCCTCATTCTGGCAATGTCGTTTCTGCAATATCAAACAATTAGCCAACCTGCCAAGAAAGCACAGTTGAAAACACCCTGTATTTGACGCAGGGTCGGGGCAAAAGTGACAGGGAGATAAGTACCATGCGTACCCGTGCTGCCGTCGCCGTACAGGCGGGCAAACCTTTGGAAGTGATGGATGTGAACCTTGAAGGCCCAAAGGCGGGCGAGGTTCTGGTTGAAATCAAGGCCACTGGCATCTGTCATACGGATGAATTCACCCTGTCGGGCGCCGACCCCGAAGGCCTGTTCCCGGCCATTCTGGGGCACGAGGGCGCCGGCGTGGTGGTCGAGGTCGGACCGGGTGTGACCAGCCTGAAGCCAGGCGATCACGTGATCCCGCTCTACACCCCCGAATGTCGCGAGTGCGAATACTGTCTGCATCCCAAGACCAACCTGTGCCAGGCCATCCGCGAGACGCAGGGCCAGGGGCTGATGCCCGACGGCACCTCGCGCTTTTCGACGCTGGATGGCGATCCGATCCTGCATTACATGGGCTGCTCGACCTTCTCGAACCATACGGTCCTGCCGGAAATCGCGCTGGCCAAGGTGCGCGAGGACGCGCCGTTCGACAAGATCTGCTATATCGGCTGCGGCGTGACCACGGGCATCGGCGCGGTGATCAACACTGCCAAAGTTGAAATCGGCAGCCGCGCCATCGTGTTCGGTCTGGGCGGGATCGGTCTGAACGTGATTCAGGGCCTGCGTCTGGCCGGGGCCGATCAGATCGTCGGCGTCGACCTGAACCCCGCCAAGGTCGAGATGGCCACCAAGTTCGGCATGACCGATTTCGTCAACCCGTCCGAGGTCGAGGGCGATCTGGTGCCCTATCTGGTGAACCTGACCAAGGGCGGCGCGGATTACACCTTTGATGCAACAGGCAATGTCGGCGTGATGCGCGCGGCGCTGGAATCGGCGCATAAAGGCTGGGGTGAGTCGATCATCATCGGCGTGGCGCCCGCGGGGGCCGAAATCTCGACCCGTCCGTTCCAGCTGGTCACCGGCCGGTCGTGGCGCGGTACAGCTTTCGGCGGCGCACGTGGGCGCACGGACGTGCCCAAGATCGTCGACTGGTACATGGAAGGGAAGATCGAGATCGACCCGATGATCACCCACACCATGGGTCTGGACGACATCAACAAGGGATTTGACCTGATGCACAAGGGCGAAAGCATCCGGTCGGTGGTGATTTACTAAGGGTCTAAACAGGGTATTTTTTTGGAATGGCGCACTGAATGTTGTGCCGTTTTTCATTCCCCAGGCCGCGACGCCCCCGTATCCGAACGCGGTGAGCGCACCCGCAAAACCGGGGTGTTGGTTGAGGTGGTGTTCGACCGGCTCTCGCGCCAGACAACGAACACACCGGACGCGATGATGATGCTGGCCCCGACTGCGACCCACATGTCGGGCGTTTCGCCAAAGAACATCATGCCGAATATCGTGGCCCAGATGATCTGGCTGTACTGGCTGGGCGCGACCACGCCGGCGGGTGCAGCGCGATAGGCCAGGATGATCAGGTGCTGGGCGATCACGGAAAACACGCCGACCAGCGCCATCATGGCCAGATGCAACAGGGACGGCGGCTGATAAACGGCCGGTTGGGCCAGGCTCATGACCACGATCGCCAGCAGCATCGGATACAGGATCAGTACGGCCGAGCGTTCCTCGTTTCCGATCTTGCGCACCAGCACCGATGCGAAGGCGCTGCAGAATGCGGCCATCAGGGCGGCCAGATGGCCGAGCGTGATATCCGTTGCGCCGGGGCGCAGAACGATCAGCACCCCGATCAGACCCACGCCAACCGCAGCCCAGCGCTGGGCCCGGACGACTTCGCCCAGTATCGGAATCGACAGGACCGTGACGATCAGCGGGAAAGAAAACAGCAACGAATAGACCTCGGCCAGGGGCAGGACCGAAAAGGCATAGAACGCGCAGGACATGGCTGTGACCATCAGACCTGAGCGCAGCAACACCAACCAGGGGTGATGCGGCCGAAAGTTGCCCGTGGTCCGGTCCGTCAAGATCGTCACGGCCATCGGGACAAAGGAAAACAGCGTGGCAAAAAAGATGATCTGCATCACCGAGTAGGTCCCGCCCAGCGTCTTGATCAGCGCGTCATGGGTGGCAAAGACCGCAAAGCCCGCGAATGCATAGCCAAGACCCCGGAGGGTGGTGTTCTGAGTGCTCATGGGTCGGCCTCGGGTGATGTGTCGATGTGAAGGGGCAGCGCAAAAGGGGCTGTCTTGTCTCTGACTAACCCTATTTCCTCGACCCGCATAGCCCCTATTTTACCGCTAACATCGCAAGGCAGCCATGACGTGGGCTCAACGCAGGATCGGTGGCGCGTCCTTGGGCTGGCGGGCCGATTGCACCCCGGCCTTCATCCCAACACCGATGCGGCGCGCCAGAGCGACCCATGGTGTGGCGGTTTCCGGGGGCAGGGTCTGGGTGGCGACCTCTTCGAACAGGTCCAGCCAATGGGCGAACATCTCGGGCTTTACGTCCGGTCGTTCGATATGCACCCGCTGCGGGTTGCCGTCATAGCTGCGCTCGAACAGGATGGCGTTGCGCCAGAAGGATGCGATCTTTTCCTCATGCGCGGGCCAGTCGGTGACATGGTTGGCGAATACCGGGCCAAGTACCGCGTCCTGCCGCACTCGGGCGTAAAAGGCGCGAACCTGTGCGTTGATCTGCTCGGGCGTCGCGGGAAAGCGCGGCGGAAGGGTTGGTCTGGTCATGGTGGCCTGTTTTCGCCTCTGTTTTTTGGCAGATAGGCGGTTCCGGCGTTATGTGACAGAGGTGGTATTGTCGCGCTGCCCTGGCGTCAGCAGGTGCCGCAGCAGAGCCACGGGATGCGCCCGCAGGCTCAGGCGGGTGGCGACGTAATCCTCGACCACCTGTTCGCCCAGCGACATCCGGGGCAGATGGGCGGCGGGCTCGTCCAGCGCCTCGCCTTCCAGATCCTGCGCGAACAGCGGCAGGGGCCTGGCGGTGGCGATCGCCTTGGCCTGCCACAGCGCCTCGCGCCGGGTCAGGCCGCAGGCGGCAAAGGCATCGGCCTCGGCCAGACGCTCGATCACCGAGGGGCCAAGGCCCGCACGGCGCCAGACGTCGTCAATCTGATGATAGCCATTGCCGCGCGCGGCGGTCAGCCAGCTGGCGTCCTCCTCGCTCAGGCCTTTGATCTGGCGAAAGCCCAGCCGCAGGGCCAGCCCGCCATGGCCGTCGGGCTCCATCACGTTATCCCAGAAGCTGGCATTGATGCAGACCGGGCGCACCTGCACGCCATGTTCGCGCGCATCGCGCACGATCTGGGCGGGGGCGTAGAAGCCCATCGGCTGCGAATTCAGCAGCGCACAGGCGAAAATCCCCGGGTGGTGGCACTTGATCCAGGCGCTGGCATAGACCAGCAGCGCAAAGCTGGCCGCGTGGCTTTCGGGGAATCCGTAGGAGCCGAACCCCTCGATCTGCGAAAAACACCGCTCGGCAAATTCGGCGTCATAGCCGTTGCGCTGCATCCCGCGCAGGAACAGGGTGCGGAATTCGCTGACATTGCCATGCTTCTTGAAGGTCGCCAGCGACCGCCGCAGCCGGTCGGCCTGTTCCGGCGTGAAGCCCGCGCCGACGATGGCAATCTGCATCGCCTGTTCCTGAAACAGCGGCACGCCCAGCGTCTTGCCCAGCACCTCGCCCAGTGCGTCCGAGGGGAAGCTGACCTCCTCCTCTCCGTTCCGGCGGCGGATATAGGGATGCACCATGTCGCCCTGGATGGGGCCGGGGCGGATGATGGCGACCTCGATCACCAGATCATAGAAATTGCGCGGCCGCATCCGGGGGAGGAAGTTCATCTGCGCACGTGATTCCACCTGGAACACGCCCACCGAGTCTGCCTTGCACAGCATGTCATAGACCGCCGGGTCCTCGGGCGGCAGGGTGGCGAGCGTATAGCTGGTCTGATGATGCTGGCCGATCAGGTCGAAGGCCTTGCGGATGCAGGTCAGCATCCCCAGGCTCAGAACATCGACCTTGAGGATGCCCAAGGAATCGATGTCATCCTTGTCCCAGCAGATGACGGTGCGGTCCTCCATGGTGGCGTTCTCGATGGGCACCAGCTCGTCCAGACGGCCCTCGGTGATGATGAACCCGCCCACATGCTGGGATAGGTGGCGAGGGAACCCGTTGATCTGATGCACCAATGTTAGAGTCTGTTTCAGGCGGTGATCCTCGGGGTCGAGGCCGATTTCGCGCATCCGCTCGGCCTCGAGCCCCGAGGCCGAGAAGAACCCCCACAGCTGCGAGGACAGGGCGGAAATCGTGTCCTCGGTCAGGCCCATGGCGCGGCCCACCTCGCGGATGGCGCGCTTGCCGCGATAGTGGATCACCGTGGCGCACAGCCCCGCGCGGTGGCGGCCATAGCGTTCATAGATGTGCTGGATCACCTCTTCGCGGCGTTCATGTTCGAAATCCACGTCGATGTCGGGCGGCTCGTCCCGCGCCTCGGAGACGAAACGTTCGAACACCATGGTGCCCATCTCGGGGCTGACCTCGGTGATGCCGAGACAGAAACAGACGACAGAGTTCGCCGCCGAGCCGCGCCCCTGGCACAGGATCCCGCGGCCGCGGGCGAAATGGACGATGTCGCGGACGGTCAGGAAATAGGGTTCGTATTTCAGCTTGCCGATCAGCGTCAGTTCATGCGCCAGCATCTTTTGGGCTTTCTCGGACGCCCCGGCGGGATAGCGCCATTTCAACCCTTCATGCGCCAGCCGATGCAGGCGCTGGGTCGGGGTTTCCTTGTCGCTGCCCTCGCTGGGATATTCATAGCGCAGCTCGTCCAGCGAGAATGTGAGTTCCTGGCTGAGCGCATAAGCGCGGGCCACGGCGTCCTCAAAGCCCTTGAAGATGCGCAGCATCTCGGGTTCCGAGCGCAGGCGCTGTTCGCCATTGGCCAGCGCGTGGCGGCCCAGATCGTCCACCTTGCGGCGCAGGCGGATCGCGGTCAGCACATCACCCAGCTTGCGGCGCGACCCGTGATGCATCATCGGTGCGGCGCTGGCGATTGTGGGCAGGCCCAGATGATATGATTCAGTCTCTAACAAATGGAAAAATGCCGCATCCGCCCCGTCATAGCGGGGATGCATCAGCAGATGCATGCGCCCGGCAAAGCGGCGCGTCAGCTGTTGCGTCTGTGTTCGCCACCCGCTCGCGCCGCCGCTCGGACGGCCCGCCTGTGGCCAGAGTAGCAGGTGCAGACCGTCGGAAAATTCCAGCAGGTCGGACAGGTGCAGGATGCACTCGCCCTTGGCCGCGCGCAGCCGTCCGGTGGACAGGAGGCGGCACAGGCTGGCCCAGCCCTGCCGGTTGATGGGCAGGGCGGTGACGGGCGGGGCATCGGTAAAAATCAGCCGCGCCGCCGGGATCAGGCGCGGCACTGCATGCACCGGGAACGAGGGTGGTTTCGGGATGTGATCGGGGCAGGGCGGGCCGATGGGCGTGTTCTGCTCCTCCCACGCGCGGCGCTCGCGCACCTTGCGGGCGATCTCGCGCGCCTGGGTATGGGCGCGGACGATGCCGGCCACCGAGTTGTCATCGGCGATGGCGATGGCGGGCAGGCCCAGGGTGACGGCGCGCTCCATGTACTCCTCGGGGTGCGAAGCCCCGGTGAGGAAGGTGAAGTTCGACGTGATCGATAGCTCGGCATACATGGCGATTCCACATTATATTCACGTTTTGTTCTTTTTCGAGTCCTTTGCGCAGGAAACGGGTCGCCTGGACCAGGCCAGGCGCGCATGGTTGCAGAAAAAGGAGACCTGATATGTTCAAGATCACCGCTCTGCCCACTGACGAAGTCCGCGCCCTTCAGGCAGGTCAACCTGATGCATATGGCGCCGCGCCCGAGCGCGCCGTTTCGTCGGGGGCTGGCAATCCCTGTCGCCACTGCCTGAAGAACATTCCCGAAGGCGCAAAGATGCTGATATTGGCGCATCGCCCTTTTTTAGAGCCACATCCATACGCTGAAACAGGGCCGATCTTTCTGTGCGCAACGCCTTGCGAGCGCTATGAAGGCGACGCCCTGCCCGAGATCTTGACCACTGCACCCGACTATCTGATCAAGGGGTATGGACCAGATGACCGGATCGTCTATGGCACCGGGGCAATCACGCCCAAAGATCAGATCGGCGCAAAAGTCAGCGATATTTTTGCCCGCCTGGATGTGGCCTATATCCACGTCAGATCGGCGCGGAACAACTGCTACCAAGCACGGATCGACCGGGTTTAGAGCTTGACCCGGTGCAGGCCCCGGCGCGGCTGGTCCTGATCGTCGGCCGGAGCATCGTCGGTGCGCGAGGAGGTCAGGGCCAGGAACACATCCTCGAGATCGGCCTCTTCGGTACGCACGTCGCGGATGCGGATGCCCGCCGCCCGGACGGATTCCAGAACCTGCTCGGCGCTGGTCCGGGCGCTGCGATATTGCAGTATAAGGCTGCCGTCTTCACGTAAGCTGGCCTCGACGCCTTCGGTCACCGGCAGGTCGACCACCGGGGTGTCCGGCACAATGACCATGGTCCGGCTGTCCATGCGGCCCAGCAGGTTGGCGGTACTGTCCTGAGCGATCTTTTCACCGTGGTTGATGATGGCGATTTCGTCGCACATCTCCTGCGCTTCTTCCAGATAGTGGGTGGTCAGGATGATGGTCACGCCCTGCTGGTTCAGCTTGCGCACATTGGCCCACAGCATCTGGCGCAGTTCGATATCGACGCCCGCCGTGGGTTCGTCCAACACTAGGATTTTCGGGTGATGCACCAGCGCCTTGGCCAGCAGCAGCCGCCGCCGCATCCCGCCCGACAGCGTGCGGGCATAGGCCTCGGCCTTGTCGCTGAGGCCGACCAGTTCAAGGATTTCATCGCTGCGACGTTCGGATTTCGGTACGCCGTACAGGCCTGCCTGTACTTCCAAGGCGCCCCGCGGGGTGAAAAACGGGTCAAGGTTCAGTTCTTGCGGCATCACACCAATCGCGGCGCGGGACTGCCGCGGATTCTGATTCTGATCGAAACCCCAGATCGACACACGGCCCGAGGACTTCACCACCAACCCGGCCAGAATATTGATCAGGGTCGATTTCCCGGCGCCGTTCGGGCCCAGCAGCCCGAAAACCGAGCCCCTGGGAACAGTCAAATCAATGCCTTTCAACGCGTGTTTCTCAGGCTGACCCTTGCCGCCACGATAGGTCTTGCGCAGACCTTCGATCCTGATTGCCGCATCGCTCATGTGGCTCTTGCCCCCGGATTGCTCATCGCTCATAAACGCACCTAATACATGCCCGCGAGGCCGACAACCGAAGAAGGATCGCCAGCCGTGACCATCGAAGCGCCGGAAACCAAGATCGTCGAAACCGCCCGTGTCGCCTGTGACGGCGGCGAAGGCGCATTGGGCCATCCGCGCGTCTGGCTGCAAATCCCCGAGGATACAGGCTGGGTCGAATGCCCGTATTGCGACTGCAAATATATGCTGAAGGGCCGTGAACAGGGCTGATTGCCCGACCAGCCGGGTTTTGCCCAAATCTTGCCTCGGTTTTCATGTTAGTGCTTTGGCGCAACCAAAGCAGGGATACGTGATGACCGGAATTTCGGCCACTGACAATGTTAACCCGGTTTTCGGCTGGGTTGGGTTCTGCATCGCGTCTTTGGCGTTGTTTGTTGCGTTGTTCGTATTCTGGGCGGGGCCCTTTGCACCTCAGCAGACTGCGGGTGTGTCGCTGGGCGAACTGGCGGCCGAGATCGGCAAATCGACCCTGAGGGCCGCCGCGGGGATGGAACAGCCTGAGCCCGTTGCCCGCGCCCGCGATCTGGATGATTTCCTGCGGATCGGTGTCGCCATGCTTGGCGGGCTTGCGATCGTCATCTCGGCCGTTGGCATCCTGCGTCACGAAAAGCGGCGCCCTGCCATCGCCGGAATGGTTATCGGTACGGGGGCAATCCTGTTCCAGTTCTTTGCCTTTGCGTTTTTTGCGTTGCTGGGGGTGTTGGTGATCATGGCTTTGCTGAACAGTTTCTCTGACGTCTTCTCGGGATTGTTTGGCGGTTAGGCTGCGTTCTTGGCTGGTCACCCGCGTGACCCTGTGGCAGAACCATCCCTGACCGACAGGGAGCGCGCGCATGAGCAATTTCGGAAAAGGATGTCACCTGCATCTGATCGACGGATCGGCCTTTATTTTCAGGGCCTATCACGCGCTGCCTCCGCTGACGCGCAAGTCGGATGGTCTGCCGATTGGGGCGGTGTCCGGGTTCTGCAACATGCTTCAGAAATATGTCGAAGGGAACACCGGGCCGGATGCGCCAACCCATGTGGCGGTGATTTTCGACAAGGGGTCGCACACATTCCGGAATGATCTGTACGACCTGTACAAGGCCAATCGCGAAGCGATGCCCGAGGACCTGCGCCCGCAAATTCCACTGACCCGCGAGGCGACAAAGGCGTTCAATATCGCCTGCAAGGAACTCGAAGGGTATGAGGCCGACGACATCATCGCCACCCTGACCGTGCAGGCGCGCGAGGCTGGGGGCCACGTCACAATCGTAAGTTCCGACAAGGATCTGATGCAGTTGGTCGGTGACGGTGTCGAGATGCTGGATGCGATGAAGAACAAGCGTATCGACCGGGACGGGGTGATCGAGAAGTTTGGAGTTGGCCCCGAGCGCGTAGTGGATGTTCAGGCACTGGCCGGGGATTCCGTTGACAATGTGCCGGGCGCTCCGGGAATCGGGGTCAAGACGGCGGCGCTGTTGATCAACGAATACGGTGATCTGGAAACACTGCTGGACCGGGCCGAGGAAATCAAACAGCCCAAGCGCCGGCAGACTCTGATCGAAAAGCGCGATCAGATCGAACTGTCGAAGAAACTGGTGCAGCTGGACGAGAACACACCGCTGGATTTCACGCTGGATGACCTTGAAGTGAGAGAGCCCGATGCAGAGACCCTGCTGGGTTTTCTGGCGGATATGGAATTCCGCACACTGACCAAACGGATCGCCGACAAGCTGGGGGCCGAAGCACCGGCCATCGCCGACGCTCCGACGCCTGCGGCCAAGGAAGTTGAGGCCGAGACGATCCCGTTTGACGCGGCAAAGTATGAATGTGTCCGTGATGCAGCGGCTTTGCAAAAGTGGATCGACCAGGCCCAAGAGCGAGGCTGGATCGCTGTTGATACCGAAACCACCGGTCTGAATGAAATGATCGCCGATCTGGTCGGTATTTCGCTGTGTGTCGAGGCCGGCGAAGCCTGTTACATCCCGCTGACCCACCGTGATGGTGCGGCGGATGATCTGTTCGGGTCGGACGCGCTGGCTGAAGGTCAAATGCCTCTGGATGAGGCGCTGACGCTGCTGAAGCCGGTGCTTGAGGACCCCTCGATCATCAAAATCGGGCAGAACATGAAATACGATGCCAAGATTTTCCGGCGTCACGGTATCGATGTGGCACCGATCGATGATACGATGCTGATGTCCTATGCCATGCATGGCGGTGAGCACGGGCACGGTATGGATACGCTCTCGGAACGGTATCTCAGCCACACGCCGATCCCGATAAAGCCGCTGCTGGGGTCAGGCAAGTCTGCGATCACCTTCGACAAGGTGCCGATCGACGAGGCCACCGCCTATGCCGCCGAGGATGCGGATATAACGCTGCGCCTGTGGCAACTGTTCAAACCGCAGCTCCACCGGGTGCAGGTGACGACTGTCTACGAGACGCTCGAACGACCACTTGTGCCGGTTCTGGCCGAGATGGAGATGCATGGCATCAAGGTCGACCGCGACGTGCTGAGCCGCATGTCGAACGCCTTTGCCCAGAAAATGGCCGGTTTAGAGGCTGAAATCCACGAGCTGGCGGGTGAGAATTTCAATGTCGGCTCACCCGCGCAGTTGGGTGAGATCCTGTTCGACAAGATGGGCCTGGAAGGCGGCAAGAAGGGCAAGACCGGCAAGTACTCGACCGGGGCCGATATTTTGGAAGATCTGGCGACCGAGCATGAACTGCCGCGCAGGGTGCTGGATTGGCGCCAGTTGTCCAAGCTGAAATCAACCTATACCGACGCGCTTCAGACCCATATCAACCCCGACACGGGCCGGGTGCACACGTCTTATGCCATTACCGGGGCGAATACTGGGCGTCTGGCCTCGACCGACCCCAATTTGCAGAATATCCCCGTGCGCACCGAGGAGGGCCGCCGCATCCGCGAGGCTTTTGTTGCCGAGGCGGGCAATGTTCTGGTCAGCCTCGACTACAGCCAGATCGAGCTGCGCATCCTGGCGCATATCGCCGACATTCCGACCCTGAAACAGGCGTTTGCCGATGGGCTGGACATTCACGCGATGACGGCATCCGAGATGTTCGACGTGCCGCTGGATGAGATGACGCCGGATATCCGTCGTCAGGCCAAGGCGATCAACTTTGGCGTGATCTATGGCATCTCGGGCTTCGGCCTGGCGCGCAACCTGCGCATCCCGCGGGCCGAGGCACAGGGTTTCATTGACCGCTATTTCGAACGCTTTCCGGGCATTCGCCAGTACATGGATGACACGGTGGCATTTGCCAAAGAGCACGGCTATGTCCAAACTCTGTTCGGGCGCAAGATCCACACGCCCGAGATCAACGCCAAGGGGCCGCATGCAGGATTCTCGCGCCGGGCGGCGATCAACGCGCCGATTCAGGGCACTGCGGCGGATGTGATCCGACGCGCGATGGTGCGGATGCCGGGTGCGATCAACGGGCTGCCCGCCAAGATGCTGTTGCAGGTCCATGACGAATTGTTGTTCGAAGTCGCCGAGGATTCCGTGGATCCGCTGATCGACGTGGCGCGCGAGGTGATGGAGGGTGCCTCGGACCCGGCGGTGAAACTGGATGTGAAGCTGAGCGTGGATGCTGGCCAGGGTGCGAACTGGGCCGAGGCGCACTAGCACCAGGTCAGCCTTCCGGGTCAGCCCTGTGGCCTGACCCACCCTTCGACCATACGTTTCACCGAAGGTCCTAGGACCAGGATCACCGTGAACGCGATGGGCCAGCAAAAGGCCCAGGACGCCATCCAGTCGCCCAGCGTTTCAGGATGGAACCCCACTGCCTTGACCGTAGCGATCCCGGTGACGATGCACGACATCAGCCCTGACATGATCAGTCCAAAGATGGCATGGGCAAAGCGGGCAGGAATCATATCGGGCATCCTCGAAAACGGCTTGCCCGATATGTGCGCCTTTCGGGCAGCGAATTCCAGACCAATGAACGTCGTTAACGTCGCATCCAAGCCAGGGTCGCATCCGTTCGAGCCGTCGAAGGCGCGTATTCGGCGCCGACCCAACCGCTGTAACCAGCATCATCCATTGCCGCGAAAAGCTGCGCGAAATCCGTAGGCCCGCGTCCCGGTTCAGAACGTTCGGGGGCGGCCCCAATCTGGGCGTGGACAACACTGGGGTGAAAACGCTCCCAGACGGCCAGCGCGTCGCCGTGGATCATATGTGCGTGAAAACTGTCATATTGCAGACCGACATTCGGGCGATCCACGCGGCCCAGTACCTCGGTCGCCAGATTATAGTCGTTCAGGAAATAGCCGGGTTGGGACATCGGATTGAGGGGTTCGATCGTAAATGTCTGCTGCGGTGCGAAATCGGCGGCCCACTGCAAGTTTTGCACGAAGCAGTCCAACGCATCCGTCCCGGCTGCGTATCCGGACATGATATGAATGAAGCCCGGCCGCAGCACCTGAGCGTAGCGCAGAACGCGGCGGATATCAGACTGAAACCGGGACGCACCGCCGGGGATGGCGGCATAACCCGGTACGCCACCGGTATAATTCGGTGGGGGCGCGTTGATCAGAACCAGTTCGAGCCCGTTGGCCAGCAAGGCACGCCGGGTTTCTTTTGCAGCAAGTTCGTACGGAAACAGGATCTCGACCGCCTGGAACCCGGCATCTGCCGCTGCCTGAAACCGATCCAGATACGGAAGTTCGGCAAAGAGCAATGAGATATTCGCGGCGAATTTTGGCATAGGCGGCCCATGGATTTCTGGTGGCCCGACCTTATCCGCGCGTTGATTTCTGTGAAAGTGACAGAAAACGACAGTTTGTCGAAATTCGACCAGATCGACCCGATGAAATCGGAAACGCTTCCTGCATTGCGGCGAATCAATTCTCTGACGCCGTGCCAATGGAAGGTTTGAAAACGATGGCGATGAGCCCAGACCCCGTCCGCGGGAACAGCCTTTCTGCGCCGGCGGGACAGCATTCTGCCTTGTCGGGTAACGGGTTAGCCGTGGCTTCGATGCTGACATGGGCGGCGGGGTTTCCGGCGGCCGAGGTGCTGTTGCAAACATGGCCGCCCGTCGCCCTGTTGGCCGCGCGACTGGCGCTGGCCGTGTTGGTGATGGTGCCGGTCTGGGTGATTCTGGACGGGCCGCGCCGGGTTGTTTCAGCCCGCTGGGGTCATGCAATGACCGTCGGCGGCCTTGGAATCGGGTTGGGAATGTTCCTGTTGATCTTGGCGCAAAAGCTAACCGACCCGGTAACGGTGGCAATCATCGTCTCTTGCGCACCTTTGGTGGCCACATTGCTTGAATTGGCTGCTGGCACACGCCGGCTGAAGTGGAATTTTGCGCTGGGCGTGGCTGTATCGATTGTCGGCGGGTTGATCGCCACCAGCGCCTTGGCCCCGGCCCAGTTGGGTCTGGGCGCGGCCTGTGCGGTTGGATCAACGGTGCTATTTTGCTGGGCCAGCATGGCAACCGCCCGGGATTTCGCCGAACTGAGCCAGACCGGACGCACGACGATCACCTTTGTCGGAGGGCTGGCCATGGCATCGCTGCTGGTTTTTGGATCGGCGCAGTTTGGTCTGGACGTGATGCCTGCAACTGCGTTCGACATGCAGCAGGCAGGCATGCTGATGATCTATGCGCTTATCTCCATGGGTCTCAGCCAGGTATTTTTCATCACCTCCGTCGGCAAGCTGGGCGTGGCGCTGGCCTCTTTTCACATCAATGTTGCCCCGTTCTACGTGATGCTGATCATGCTGATGCTGGGGGACGAATGGAACTGGACCCGGGCATTGGGTGCGAGCATTGTTGCAATGGCTGTCGTGCTGGCACAGGATCGCGCGCCACGGTCAGCTCAGGTCGGCTGAGGGGATCAGGCCAAAGAACTGCCCGCCTGACCAAACACCGAACCAGCCGTCATGGTGCCTTCCGATCTCGACGAGGCGGTAAAAGCTTTTGCGGTCTATGCGGGCTTCGAGGTTGTCGCGGATCAATATGTAGGGTGAGGGTTCGTCTGTTTCAGGGTCTATAACAATTCGGATCGGATGATCAGCTCCGGCCACAGCCCTGTCGCCAACATGGGTTGTGAAGGTCAAGGACTGGTCCTTTCCATCCCCGTCCCGGTCGAAATCCACAGCGACAAACGGCGCGTCTTCGACAGTGATTCCCACCTTTTCGACCGGGGTGACGAGGAAGTACTTGCCGTCTTCCTTCTTAAGAATTGAGGAAAAAAGCTTCACAAGCTCGAAACGGTTGATGGGTGAGCCTAAATAACTCCATGTGCCATCTTTTGCGATCTTGATGTCCAGATCGCCGCAAAACGGAGGATTCCAGAGGTGAACGGGCGGTAAACCGTTGGTTTTGGCCGCTTTGACCGATGCCGCCAGACCATCTGGCGACGGTTTCACAGGTTTTTGTCCGCTCATTGCTTTTGCCATTTCCTCTCAGCGCGATACACTTCAATCATAATAGTCCACGGAAGGGAAAGTCATGACCGAACCTGCCGACCTCGTAGCCGAGATCGAAGCGCTGGAAAACAAGCTGCAAGAGGCCAAGGCCTCGATCACCCGCCGCTTCATCGGGCAGGAGAGGGTCGTGGACCTGACGCTGACCGCACTTTTGTGCGGCGGCCATGCCCTGTTGATCGGTCTGCCGGGTTTGGGCAAGACACGCTTGGTCGAGACTCTGTCGACGGTGATGGGCCTGCATGGCAGCCGCATTCAGTTCACGCCCGATCTGATGCCCGCCGATATTCTTGGTTCCGAGGTTCTGGACACTGCCGACGATGGCAGCCGCCATTTCCGGTTCATTCCCGGCCCGATCTTCTGTCAGTTGTTGATGGCGGATGAAATCAACCGGGCAAGCCCGCGGACACAATCGGCGCTGTTGCAGGCGATGCAGGAACGCACCGTTACCGTGGCAGGCGAGGACCGTTCATTGGGTACGCCCTTCCATGTGCTGGCAACGCAAAACCCGATTGAACAGGAAGGCACCTATCCGCTGCCCGAAGCGCAGCTTGACCGGTTCCTGGTACAGATCGATGTCGAATACCCCGACCGTCAGACCGAGCGGGATATTCTGCTGGCCACGACAGGGGTTGAAGAAGAGGACGCGCATCAGATTTTCAGCAAGGAAGAGTTGCTGGCCGCGCAGGTCCTGTTGCGTAGGATGCCGGTCGGAGAATCCGTCGTTGAGCTGATCCTTGATCTGGTGCGGGCCTTCCGCCCCGAAGAATCCGGTGTGTCCGAACGGGTTGCCGAAACCGTGGCCTGGGGCCCGGGCCCTCGTGCAGCGCAGGCGCTGATGATGACGGTGCGGGCGCGTGCCATGTTGCAGGGACGTCTGGCGCCAAATGCCGAGGATGTTCTGGACATGGCGCGCCCGGTGCTCAGCCATCGGATGGCACTGAACTTTGCGGCACGGGCGCGTGGCGACAGCCTTGCTGATCTGATCGACTCGACCGCTGTCGGGCTGATCCGGACCGAGGCCGCGGCGTGAATGCCGCGCTGACCCTTCGCGAAAGATCCGAAGCCGAGGCATCACGGCTGCCGCCCCTGTTGGCGCGGGCCGAGCATTTGGCAGGTACCGTTCTGCTGGGCGACCACGGTCGACGGCGGTCCGGCATGGGGGATGATTTCTGGCAATACCGTCCGGCCCAGATCGGCGACAGCCGTCGCATGATCGATCACCGCCGCTCGGCGCGGGGGGATCAGCAGTTTGTACGTGAGCGGGAATGGCAGATCGCGCAATCCGTGATGCTGTGGGTCGATCAGGGGGCTTCAATGCGGTTTGCATCCGACAAGACCCTGCCGACCAAAGCGGATCGCGCCCGGCTGTTGGGGCTGGCGACATCCATCCTTCTGGTGCGCGGTGGTGAACGTGTCGGCCTGACCGGCACCACCTTGCCGCCCCGGCGCGGCAATGCGCAGATCATCCGGCTGGCGCAGGCCTGGTCCGAGGATGATCAAGCGGATTACGCCCCGCCCGAACACCGCGCCATGATCCCTCATGCCCGCGCCGTGTTCATCTCGGATTTTCTGGGCCCCATGGATGAGGTTGAACTGGCCCTGACCAAAGCCGCCGACCGTGGCGTGCGCGGCGTGGTTCTGCAAGTACTGGATCCGGGTGAAGAGTCGTTTCCCTATCGCGGGCGCACCATCTTCGAAAGCGTCGGAGGGTCCGTCCGACACGAAACGCTCAAGGCTGCTGAGTTGCGGGATCGTTATCTGGAACGCCTCGCACGCCGCAAGGACGCGCTGACGCAGTTATGCCGAGCGACGGGCTGGCAACTGGGCCTGCATCACACGGGCGACAGCGCGCAAGCGGCTCTGTTGTGGCTTTATCGGGCCTTGGACGGGGGAACGCGATGACGGTTCTGGCGGGCATCGGCTTTACCGCGCCCTGGGTGTTGCTGGGTCTTCTGACCCTGCCGATCCTGTGGCTGATCCTGCGCGCTGTTCCGCCCGCACCGATCCGCCGCTTGTTCCCGGCGGTCACGCTGCTGCTGGGCCTGAAGGATGACGAAAGCGTATCCGACCGCACCCCGTGGTGGCTGCTGCTGCTGCGGATGCTGGCGGCGGCTGCGATCATCATCGGGCTGGCAGGGCCGGTTCTGAACCCGTCACGGGATGAAACCGGAACCGGGCCGCTGCTGCTGGTGCTGGATGCCAGTTGGGCCGGTGCCGCGCGCTGGCCGGCGACACTTGACCAAATCGACACCCAGCTGTCCGAAGCCGGGCGCGCGGGCCGCACGGTTGCGATTTTGCGCCTGACAGAGCCGGAAACACCTGTATTTCAGGCTGCGGAAGCGTGGCGCGGGCGTTTGCCGGGGCTGACCCCGAACCCCTGGCAGCCGAATGCGGATCAGATTGCTCAGACCATTGCCGCGTTGAACGCCGTTGACGGCAGGTTTGATACCCATTGGTTCAGTGACCGGCTGGGCTATGCAGACCACGCTGAGCTGGTGTCCAGCCTTCAGGCGCGCGGTGATGTGACGGTCTATCAGGCGGCGTCTCGGCCCGTTGCGATCCGGCCTGCGGCCTATCAGGACGGGCTGATCCAATTGACCGTTCAGCGCGCGGGCCCCGGCCCGGAAGACCGCGTGACGGTATTGGCGCAAGGCCGTGATCCGGCGGGCACGGCCCGGGTGCTGCATTCCGTTGAGCTGACCCTTGAAGCCGGCGAAACCACGGCGCAGGCCGATCTGGCACTGCCGTCGGAATTGCGCGCCCGGATCACGCGGTTTGAAATACAGGGCCAAAGGTCCGCCGGGGCCGTGACTTTGACCGATGACAGTCTGCGCCGGCGCGAGGTTGCGCTGATTGCCGGAACCCGCAACCGTGAAGGGCTGGAGCTGTTGTCACCCCTGCATTACCTGACGCAGGTCCTGGTCCCGACCGCGGATTTTGTCGATGGCGGCCTGCTTGAGGTTCTGCCCGCCAACCCGGATGTGATCGTCCTGTCGGACGTGGCGCAGATGTCGGAGCCGGAAGAGGCCGCTTTGATCGAATGGGTCGAACAGGGCGGGCTTCTGCTGCGTTTTGCCGGTCCGCGCATGGCGGCCAGCGATCTGGGCAGGGACACCGAAGACACCCTGTTGCCGGCGCGGCTGCGCAGCGGTGGACGATCCGTCGGCGGTGCGATGAGCTGGGGCGAAGCCAAGACGCTGGCTCCATTCCCCGAGAGCTCTCCGTTTTTTGGCCTGGATATCCCAAAGGACGTGGTTGTTTCGACCCAAGTCATGGCGCAACCAGACCCTAACTTGGCGGATCGCGTGATTGCTTCGCTGTCCGACGGAACTCCGTTGGTGACACGCAAGGCTTTGGGGCTTGGGCAGGTGGTGCTGTTTCACGTCACTGCGGATGCCGAATGGTCCAGCCTGCCGTTGTCGGGCCTGTTCGTCGAGATGCTAGATCGTTTGGCCGTGGCTTCGGCAGCCAAGTCGCGGCAAGAATCGCAACTGCAAGGCACCACGTGGGAGCCGGTTCAGATTATGGACGGGTTTGGCGCCCTGTCAGATGCCGGAACCCTGGCCGGTGTGGATGGCGTTCAGCTGATCTCGGGCCGGATCGGGCCAGATTTGCGTCCGGGTCTCTATGAAAGCGGAAAGCAGAAGCTGGCATTGAACGTGGTCTCGGAAGAAACCGAGCTGCGCCCGGTGACCTGGCCCGCCAATGTGCCGATCAAAGGGCAGGAGGTCAGCACGGAAACCCCGCTTGGTGGCCTGTTGCTCAGCCTCGCACTGATCTTGCTGACGGTTGACGTGATTGCCTCGCTGGCCTTGTCGGGCAGGCTGGGTCTGGCGCGAACGGCGGCTGCCGCGATGGCCGCTTTTCTGCTGGTGCCGGACGTACAGGCGCAGACGCCCGAAGATACCGAATTTGCCCTTGCCGCAACGCACGAGCTTGTGCTGGCGCATGTGCTGACCGGTGAGGCGCAGGTGGACGATATTGCCGAGGCCGGATTGCGGGGCTTGGCGCAAACCCTGTTCTTTCGCACCTCTGTCGAACCGGCGGACCCAATCGGCGTTGATCTGGAACGAGACGAACTGGCATTCTTTCCGCTTCTCTATTGGCCCATTACGCCGAACCAGCCGCAACCTTCGGCCGAGGCGTATATCAAACTGAACGCTTATTTGCGTTCGGGTGGGATGATCCTGTTTGATACGCGCGATGCGGATATTGCCGGTTTCGGCGCATCCAGTCCGAATGGCCGCAAGTTGCAGCAACTGGCCGGACCGCTGAATATCCCTGCATTAGAGCCGATTCCCCGCGATCACGTCCTGACCAGAACATTCTATTTGCTCCAGGATTTCCCGGGCCGCTATTCCGGCGCAGAAGTCTGGGTCGAAGCTGCACCCGGGGATGCAGAACAGATCGAAGGGATGCCTTTCCGAAACCTCAATGACAACGTGACACCGGTGGTAATCGGCGGCAATGACTGGGCCGGGGCCTGGGCCGTGGATCGCAACGGCCAGGCCCTTTTGCCTGTCGGTCGTGGGTATGCCGGGGAACGGCAACGCGAACTGGCCAATCGTTTTGGCGTCAATCTGGTGATGCACGTGCTGACCGGGAATTACAAATCCGATCAGGTCCACGTGCCCGCCCTTTTGGACAGGTTGGGACAATGACCGGAACCGTCATATTCGACCCTCTGATCCCGTGGCCGCTTTTGGCTGCTGTGGGGGCGATTGCCACTGTCGGAGTAGCTCTGGCCTTGTGGCGCGGTTTGTCGGGCTGGGCCTTGCGGGGATTGGCGGCCCTGGTTGTCATCGCGGCACTGTCCGGTCCGGTCTATCAAGTCGAGGACCGCGCGCCGCTGACGGATATCGTTTTGATGATCGAGGATGAAAGCGCCAGCCAGTCACTTTCGGACCGGGCCGAACAAACGGTGCAGGCCGCCGAAGATCTGGCCGCCGAGATCGAGGCGCGGGACAATACGGAACTGCGCCGCATTCGGGTCGGCGACGGTGACGGGGATGAGGGCACGCAGGTCATGGCCGCCCTGAATGAGGCCCTGGCCGAAGAACCGCGTGCGCGCATCGCAGGCATTCTGGTGGTATCGGACGGGATCGTGCACGATGCCGATCAGGCCCCGGAATTGCCGGCGCCGATGCATCTGCTGCAAACCGGGCGTGCGGACGACTGGGATCGCCGGCTTATCGTCCGAAATGCGCCTGCTTTTGCCATCATCGGTGAATCGGTGACTTTGACCCTGCGCGTTGAAGACAGCGGAGCAGCCCCTGCGGGTGCCGCGACAGCGCCGTTGGAGATTTCCGTGGATGGTGGTGAGCCTCAGCAACTGAGTATTCCAATCGGTCGGGATGTCGAACTGCCTGTCACCCTGCCTCATGGCGGGCGCAACGTGATCCAGTTTTCCGTGCCCCTGGCCGAAGGCGAGTTGACCGACCGCAACAACACCGCGCTGATCCAGATGAACGGCGTTCGGGATCGCCTGCGCGTTCTGCTGGTCTCGGGTGAACCTCATCCGGGTGGGCGCACATGGCGCAACCTGCTGAAATCCGACAGCTCGGTCGATCTGGTGCATTTCACCATCCTGCGCCCGCCCGAGAAGCAAGACGGCGTGCCGGTGGACGAATTGTCTTTGATCGCCTTCCCGACCCGCGAGTTGTTTCTGGAAAAGATCAACGATTTCGATCTGATCATATTCGACCGCTACAAGCGGCGCGGCATCCTGCCTGCGATCTATCTGGACAACGTCACCAGTTATATCAATGACGGCGGCGCGGTTCTGATTGCGGCCGGTCCCGATTTCGCCGGAGCTGACAGCATTTTCCGGTCGCCGCTGGCACCGATCCTGCCGGCTCAACCCTCTGCGCGTGTCTTCGAGGAACGCTATGTTCCGAAGGTCAGCGACTTGGGTCAGCGCCATCCGGTGACAACAAATCTTGGCGATTCCGAGGATTGGGGGGCCTGGTTGCGCCAGATCGATGTGAACCATCGCTCGGGCGAGGTTCTGATGACAGGCATTGACGAACGCCCCCTGCTGGTTCTGGACCGAGTTGGAGAAGGGCGTGTTGCAATGCTGGCTTCGGACCACGCCTGGCTGTGGAGCCGTGGCTTTGAAGGCGGCGGCCCGCAACTGGAGCTTTTGCGCAGGTTGGCCCATTGGATGATGAAGGAACCCGAACTCGAGGAAGAGGCGCTGTGGGCCGAAGCCAACGGCCAATCCATGCGCATCATTCGACAGACGCTTGGGGATGATGTGGGTCCGGTGACTGTGACGCGCCCGAACGGCGAAACGCTGGAAATCACCTTGCAAGAGGTCTCTCCGGGGCGGTTCGAAGCGCAATACTATGGGCCCGAAATTGGTCTTTACCGTTTGCAGGAAGGTGACCACATGGCCGTGATCGGGCTTGGTCCCGCCGCGCCGAAGGAGTTTGAACGCACCATCGCAACGGGGGATGTTCTTGAACCGGTTCTGGCCGGCATGCGGGGCGGCGTGATCCGGGTGGAAGATGGGTTGCCGTCGATCCGCAACGTGCGCGCCGGGCGCCCGGCGGCTGGTCGGGGCTGGATCGGTCTGACCCCGCGCGATGCCTACGAGACTCGGGATGTTACCCAGGCGGGTCTGCTGCCACCTTGGCTGGTATTGCTGTTGGCAGGAGGTTTCCTGTTGGGCGGTTGGCTGCGCGAGGGTCGGCGCTAATCGATCCTGATTGACGCCCTGTCGGATTGACCTTGCGCATCCACCACGACAAGTGAGGTGAAGCCGGTCCCCGGATTGGGGATTTCGAACTCTCGTCGCCGCTGCCCGGTCAGCACCGGCACGCCATCCGCCAGTACGGAAAACGGCCCGACGCCGCCACGCAGTTTGACCGTCAGAGGTGCTCCTGACGTCTCTAACACGGCGTTATCGGGCGGGAACAGCAGGTCCGGCGCGGAAGGATCATCCTTGAAAGCTGTCGTGCGGGGGCGAAATCGCTGCAACGGTTGAGGCAATTGGGCCGCGCCGACAAGCAAGGTCGAAGGCGGCGGTGGGCGCAGGGGCGTGAGGTCGGGTTTAAACAGGTTGAAAGCCTCGGCCAACAGGGGTGCGGCAAGGTCGCCCCCGAATGCACCGGGAACAGGCGTTCCATCGGCGCGGCCCAGCCAGACCCCTATGACGTGCTGCCCGTCAAAGCCGATGGCCCAGGCATCGCGGTGGCCATAAGACGTGCCAGTCTTGTAGGCCAGCGACCCTGTTGCACCGCCTGCCGGTGGCGCAAGCCCGGCCAGAATGTCCGAAACCTGCCATGCCGAGGTTTCCGACAGAACGCGCCGGGTGCGCTGGGCGTCTGCCAGAACGTCATGATGCAGGATCGGGCCTGTACCGCCAGCTGCCAGAGTGGTGTAAACCTGTACCAGATCGTGCAGGCTCAACCCCACGCCACCCAAAGAAATCGCCAATCCGGGTGTTGCGCCATTCAGACGTGGCTCTGACCCGGCCAACCGCAAAGCCGTCATCAACCGAGCGGGCCCCAGCTCATTCGTCAGGCGCACTACGGGGATGTTCAGCGACAGCTGTAGGGCGTCCCGCACCCGGACATCGCCACGGAAGGCGCCGTCGAAATTGCGCGGTGCGTATCGGCTAAACATCACGGGGCTGTCGCTGATCAGGGTCTCGGGATGGGCCAGCCCCTGATCGAAGGCCAGCCCGTAGACCAGAGGTTTCAGGGTCGATCCGGGCGACCTTACGGCTCGGGTCATATCCACGAACCCCTGACGGGCATCTTGGTACCCGGCAGATCCAACCGATGCCAGAACCTCGCCGCTGCGATGGTCGGCCACGATCAGAGCCCCGGAAACGCGTGGTCCGACGCGGTTGGCGGTCTGTGCCACCAAGGTTTCCAACCGGGCCTGCAATCCGGCATCCAGTGTCAGATCGAAGGCCTGGATTGCGGGTGCTTGCCGCCTCACGCGGTCAGTCAGATGGGGTGCAAAGCGCGGAAACGGATTCATCCGATCCGGAAGGGGGTCGGTCATGGCCGCACGCGCTTGGGCATCGGTCAGGACGGTGTGGCGCACCAGCCTGTTCAGAACCCGGTCGCGGGCCTGTCGGGCAGCCTCGGGCTTGCGATCCGGGCGCCGGGCCTCGGGGGATTGCGGCAACGCAACCAACAGGGCGCTTTGCGCGGGGGTCAGCCGCGTGGCGTCCTTTCCAAACCACGCGCGGGCGCCGGCACGGAGCCCTTCCAGATTGCCACCATAGGGGGCATGGGTCAGATAAAGGTTCAGGATTTGCTGTTTGCTCAGACGCCGCTCCAACGCCAATGCGACTCTGATCTGGCGAAATTTTCCGCTCCAGCGCCCGGTTGGGCCATCTTCGATCAACCGCGCCACCTGCATGGTCAGGGTGGACCCGCCCGACACGTTACGCCCGTTCCACAGGCTTTGCCCGGCAGCCCGCAGCATCGCGATGAGGTCCACTCCGGCGTGGGTCCAGAACCGTTTATCCTCGTACCGGATCAGCATCGCGATGAAATCCGGGTCAACTGCGCCGGGCCGCAGCCTCCAGATGCCATCCTCGACTGGAAACGCCCGCAAAAGCTCGCCATTCCGGCCCCGCATCTCGACCGAAGTTTCAGCCAGAACGGAAGGCAGCGTCGTGGCATCGACCCAGCGGTCAACACCATCCCGTGCCAGTGCCGTCAGATAGAGTGCTCCGGCCAGCGCAAACAAGAGCTTCGTCCGCCTAGGCATGTCGACCGCCCAAACAAGGGTATGGCGCAAGGCCGGTCACTGGATCTCGACCTGTCCGGTAGATGTCCGCGCCCGGTTCCGCGGGCGGTACATGTCCTCGACCGAGGCCGCCGGATGATGGAAGACGCCAGGTTTCACGGCGCGCGCCACGTAGGCCAGCGTCACGGTTTCACGACCGGATAAATCAACGGCGGCCAGGAATCGGTCCGAGCGGAACTCGGTATGGGTGGCGTCGGACAGATCCAGCCAGTCCAGCGATCGGACATCGCCCGAGCGCAGCAGGCTTGGGTTATCAATCTCGATCCCGGCGGCCAGTGGATCGTTCACCATCAGCCGCGCGCCGCCGTTTTCGAACGGTGTTATTTGCAATACGGTGACGAACCGATCACCCACGGCAAAGCTGTCTGAATCGATCAGATCACCATCCATCGAGTAATACCGCCGTTCGATTGCATAGCCGGTGCCGCCTGCCTCGGGAGGAACCTCAGGGATGCCTGTGACCGTCAAGGTGATATCCGTCGCCTGATCGTCGGCGGCCGTGACGTTGATCTCGTCCGCCTGTCCGGATTGCAGAACTTTCACGAACGGACCGGAAACCGGCGCCCCGTTGACCATCAAGCCCGATCCCGTTGGGTCAGACACAAGCGCGTGCGCCGCCAGCAATGACCACGTGGCCTCCTGAGTGGACAGCGGCGTGCGGCCCGTGCTCACCCATTGGATCAAAGCATCGCGGTCAATCGCCTCGCTGCCCGCGTCCACTGCAAGGCTCAACAAGCCCGCTGCATCCCGCAGGTGGGTGCCGTAGTCAGCGCGCCAGACGTTCTGTTGCTGGTTCTGTTGCCGATCCAGCATCCGCGCGGCACGGTTGAACATCGCATCCGCGCGGGTCTGGTCGCCGTAAGAGGCCAGAGCTGCGCCCAGTTGCGCCGCCGCCAGAGGGGTGTCGAAGGCATCCCCTTTGACATCCGCGTAATAGCGCAGATCGCCCATCGAGGCCGCGCCTTCCCGCGCAAGAACCATCAGGGCATAGGCGATGTCCTGACCGCCTTCGTCGAAATCAGGCGCGTAATTGACCCTGTTCCGAAGATTATCCATCGCCTGAGCAAACGCCCGGTCCGGCACGGGATGCCCCTGAATGCGGGCACGGGACAGGAAATCGGTCACATAGGCGTCCAGCCAGAAATCCCCGCTGTCTGCGCGCCACAGGCCAAAGGCGCCGTTTGCGGCCTGACGGGTCAGGATACTGCGGATCGAATCGGCGATGCGTTGATCCACAACCGGGCCATCCCCCAGCCCCGTGGCTTGCGCAACGGATGACAGGTACAGCAACGGCAGCGCTTTGCTGGTGATCTGTTCGGTGCAGCCATAGGGGTAATGGTTCAGCTGATCCAGCAGACCGGGCGTGTCGAATTTGGCCAACGCTCCGGTGGACAGGATGGCCTTGGCTGAACCCGGCTGGAACCCGTCAAACACATCCTGCGAAAACAGGAAGCTATCGCCTGCGCCCAAGGCAAAACGCCGCGTCTGTGCAATCACCGGATCATTGGCCCGCACCGGCATTCGCAGGGTTTGCGACAGGTCCCGTCCATCAGGTGTGGTGATCGATACGCTGATTTCAGGATCGCCGATGGCGCTGGCCGTGATCGGGATCTCGAAAACTGCCTTGCCACCGTCCTCCAGCACAAAGCTGGCCGGTGCCGCGCTCAGTTCCAAACCATCGGAGGCGGTCAGGCCAAGTGCCATTTCTCCGGATGTGCCATCCGCATGGACGATCTCAAGACGCATCCGGCTTTGATCGCCCGGGGCAAGGAAGCGCGGAAGGCTGGCGGTGACGACAACCGGGTCGCGGACGATGATTTCAGCTTCGGCCTGGCCGACGGCTTTGTGCGACCACGCGACGGCCATCAGGCGGACGGTTCCGTTGAAAGCGGGAAGGGGAATGTCGATCTCAACCTCACCATCCGCGCCGATCTCGACCGGGCCACTGAACACGGCCATCAGGTCTTGCGTCGGCGGCGGAGACTGGCGACGCATCCCGCTGTCATTGTCGCCGCCCGAGCGCACGGTGCCCATGGCTCCGGTCATGCCGTCGATCAGTCGCCCGTAGACATCCCGCAGATCAACGCCCAGACGGCGCTGCCCGAAATAGTATCCTTGCGGGTCCGGGCTTTCGAACCCTGTGAGGTTCAGAATGCCCACGTCGACAGCGGCCAGCGTCAGCCAGACCGGTTCGTCGTCCACGGTGTTTTCGACCCTGATACGGGCTTTTTGCGTCTGACGTGGTGCGGTGACCTCGGGCACATCGACAGTTACGGAGAGTTTGTGTTCCTCTGGATCGATGCTGGCATGGGCCACACCCATTGCCCGCGCCGGGTTCTGACCGGCTGCAACATCCATTGGGCGGATCACGGTTGCGGTGACATAAGCCCCGGCGCCCCAATCCTGGGTCACCTCAATCGGGATCAGAGTTTCCCCTTCGGGCACCCCCACGATCTGGCGGTGGATCAGACGGTTCGAAAGGACTTCGATCTGAGCGACACCGGCCATGCGGGGCACGATCCGCAACTGCGCCGTATCCCCGATGTGATAGCTGCCGCGATCCAACGACATTTCAAGCCGGTCCGGCGTGGTCGATGCATCGGCGGCCTGATACCAGCCCGCATAGAAATCGACGGCGGTTTCGGAATATGTTCCGTCAACTCGCTGCACCACCAGTTCATAGCGCCCCCATTCCACCGGTTGGGTCAGCATCAGAGGGTCAGAGGAGACGTCTACCTCGCCGGTGGCGACACGGCTGCGGCGCGTTGTCGGTTCCCAGTTCCAGTCGCCGTGAAGCTGGTACCACTGATAGCGCGTTTCTATCTTGTTCAGCGTCCAGCGGAGACGCATAGGAATGGGCGTCAGCTCAGGAGACAGGCCAACGATCTCGAACGCAGCCTCGGTGCCTTCCGGGATGACTTCGTCGAACAGGGGTTTGACACCAATAACAGGGTGCGGCGGCAGGACGGGCGCGGTCAGGCGACGCTCGACCGGGCGGCCCGAGCCATCCGCCAGCCGGGCGACGATTTCGGCCTCGATTGGCTTTCCTTCAGTCTCTAACACGGGGATTTTGACCGCCATGGTCGCGTGCCCGGTTGCGTCTGTGCGCGTGTCTCCGAAATATGTGCTCTTGATCGAGGTTTCTGCATCATAGCGGCCAAAGCGATACCCGTCGTAGCCCGGGACCGTGTCCGCCGGGCGGGCGATGACCTGCCCGTCAATGCTCAGGTCCGACCCCGGCGCTCCAAACAGATAGCGCGCGTCGATCGCGAGCGGTGGACTGTCGCCGGGGCGCAAGGGTGCGTCGGGCAGGGTCAGTTCGAAATCGATACGCTCGGGCAGGAAATCCTCGACAAGAACGGTCTGACGCGCCAGCGCATCGCCCTTGGGATCGGATATGATTTCAATCTTCCATGCGCCGCGCGGTACGTCTGCGGCCACGGGCAGGGCAAAGACATGGCCCCCGGCAACACCGCCATCCGAGACAGACCGGCGGTATTCCACCCCGTCCGGGCGATACAGGATCGCCGTCAGAGGCAGGCCCTCGATGGCCTGCGCCTTGCCATCGCGGGACAGGGCGGTGACATGGATCACTTCGCCGGCCCTATAGGCACCTCGGTCGGTGGTCAGGAAGACATCGACCGGCCCCGCCGGTGCGCGCCCTTCAACGCTGCGATCCGACAGGTCAAAGGCAGGATCGGTCAGCGAGAGAAAGCTGAAATCCCTATCATCGATTGCCGCCGTCACCAGAGCAGGCGCGTTGGCCCCTTTGCCGCGTGTCAGGCCCGGATCGAACCTAACATAGCCGGTTTCATCGGTCTGTGCCGATGCGATGACAGCATTCGCCCCAGTGACCAGCGAAACTTCGACACCTTCGCGCGGTGTCGCGTCGCTTAGCCCGCGCACGGTCACGTGCAGCCCGTCAGTGCCCAGGGCGGTGCTGATCCCCAGATCAGAAAGCACAAACCATTGCGTTGCGCCGGGATCGTCATAGGGATCGGCCCCCGGAACGCGGGCGGTCAATGCATAGATACCCGCAGGTTGATCCGAGATCGCTTCGGCCATGGGAAGACGTGCCGTCATGGTCTGGTTCAACTGGTTTGAAACCTCGGCAGTACCCGTCCAGATGTCCTGGGCAATCTGGTCCGAGAATTCTTCCTCCTGCCATTCGCTGAGCGGGCGGCCGAAAAAGTCCTGTTGCACGGCCCGCAACAGGTTCCGGTCGCTGACCCGCCGCAGTGTCAGGTCAAGTTCGGTGACATTGACAGTTTCGACGGGCAAGGCCGCGTCGGCAGATTTCGGAAGGACATAGCTGCGCCCGGGAAACCGAACCGAAGGCGTCCGGTCGCGTACATAATGGATCAGTTCGATGCTGCGATTCAGTGCTTCGCCCGAGGCGGCAGGCAAGCCTTCGCGCAATGTCAGGCGATAACGCTGGCCATGCGCGACCCCATCGATGCAAAGCTGGCTGTCCTCGGCCTGCACGACCAGCCCGTCGGCGTCACGTTGAACGAAGGGATCATAGTCGACCCCGGCCTTGACCAGCGATTCCGAGAATTCGAAACAGATCCTGGGGGCTGCCGCATCGCTTTCGACCGAGCTGTCGACCACGCGGAAACCGTATTTGCCGATGGCTTTGTCCAATGCGGTCAGCACGTCTTCACGCGGCTGCACCTGCTCGGCCAGTTGAAGAACGGGAATCATGTCGCGCCCGCGCTCAACCTCTTCCAGGGCGTCCGCAAGGGTCATCAGGGCAGCGATCTGGGTGCCGGGGGTTTCGGCGCGCAGATAGCCATTGATCGCCGCATTCAGCGCGCGGTTGCGCAGGTCGCGCCGCTCGTTCCAACCCGAAGGGTTCATGGCCAGCAGCAGGCGCGCATATTCCACCCAAAGATCCGCGCTGTCGCTGAGCGATACGGCCACACCGGTCCACTGCATCGCTTGTGCGACACTGCCCGTGTCGCGCGCCGCATCCAGAACGGCCTGAAGGTCATACCCCCCTGCCGGGTGCAGGAATCCCAGATCGCGGGCTTGTTTTCTTGCGTGCACCAGATCGTCAGAACTCAGGACGCTCAGTGCTTTTGCGCGCGTTTTTCCCAAGGTTAGGGTCTGTTCGCTGCTTGGCACCTTTTGCGCGGACAATGCGCCTTGATACGCCTCTTGTCGGTTCACGCCACTTTTGGGAAAGCAGGCATCGGATCGGGTGTTGTAGGTGAACGCCGTACATTGCGCGTTGGCCGAGCAGGCCTGAATACAGGACTTCAGATCGGTGTCGAACAACGGATCCAGATCCGACCCGTAAAAATCCGTATCCCGAGAGGTGACATAGCGGAACTCGGGCACCGCACTCTGCGCCAGAACGGCAGCGGGAAGGATCAGAAGGAAAACTAAGTAAGTTATTGAAATAAAAACAAAGCGGTGCATCGTGCTCTCCTCTTTGCGCTCAACCTTGCATGGCGCGCGCCTGTAGCGCAACGGCTTAAAGAGTTTTTCATTCCCTGTCGCGATGCTGAGATCCGAACGTCCCGGAATCGATCAAAATGAGTCTTGCAAACAAACTGGCACAGGAACGGCGTGCGCGTCTGGCAGCCGAACGAATGCTTGCCTTGAAACAGGCCGAACTTTCGGCCGCCAATCGCAAACTGGGCCAACACGCCATGGCGTTGACCAGGCGCATTGGTGAAACTCAGGCCGAAGTCGAAACCGTTCGTGGCGAAAACGAAAAGGTCAAATCCGATCTCACCGTCGCTCATGCCAAGATCGAGATTGCCGAACGCCGCCTTTGGCATTCGATCCAGACGATTCAGGACGGGTTTGCATTCTTTGACGGCGACAGCAGGCTCATCAGCGCAAACGCTGCGTATCTCAGCGTGTTTGAAGGGCTGGATGAGGTGGCGCCAGGGATTTCCTACCAGCGCATTCTGCAATTGCTGACCACCGAAGGAATTGTCGATACCGGTGACGAAACTGCCGAGGAATGGCAGGCCAGAATGCAGGCACGCTGGAATCGGGCCAATCCACCTCCGATCGTCATGCAATTGTGGAACGGTCACTACATCCGCCTGATCGATCAGCGTGGCAGCGGCGGTGACGTGGTCAGCCTGGCGCTCAACATCACCGCGTCGGTCCGGCACGAAACAGAACTGAAGGCTGCCCGCGAACGGGCGGAAGCAGCCAACAGGGCCAAATCAGCATTTCTCGCCAATATGAGCCACGAAATCCGCACGCCGATGAATGGTATCGTGGGTATGGCCGAACTGCTTGATGAATCTCCGCTGGACGAAGAACAGCGGCTCTATGTCAACACCATCCGCAATTCGGGTGAGGCATTGTTGGTTATCATCAACGACGTGCTTGATTACTCCAAGATCGAGGCGGACAAATTGGTTTTGCACCCTGAACCCTTCGATCTGGAGCGCTGCATTCTTGAAGTCGCAATGCTGTTGCAGCCAAGCGTGCGCGACAAGGGGCTCACGTTGCTTGTGGATTACGACCTGTTCCTGCCCACCCTTTTCGTGGGCGATCCGGGCCGAATACGGCAGGTTCTGACCAATCTGGTCGGCAACGCAGTCAAATTCACCACGGAAGGGCATGTCCTGGTCCGTGTGACAGGCGTTCCGCATGCTCAGGCTCAGACATGCGACATCCATGTTGCCATCGAAGATACCGGCATCGGTATCGATGCGGACAAGATCAACCACGTTTTTGGTGAGTTCAATCAGGTCGAAGATGAACGCAATCGTCAATTTGAAGGTACCGGGTTGGGTCTTGCGATCACCAGGCGCCTGATCACCATGATGGGCGGTTCAGTCTGGGTCGAAAGCGAACCGGGTCGGGGATCCTGTTTCGGGTTCAGGGTGTCGCTGCCCACGGCAGAAGGCCCACAGCCCGAGCCTCCGAAACTGGCGGATTGCGTGAAACACGTCATGGTGGTCGAGGATCTGGCCGTAAACCGGGCCATTCTGGCGAAACAACTTGGCCGTTTGGGGGCCGAAGTGACGGTTTGCGCATCAGGGGCCGAGGCGCTGGCAGAAATGCATGACGCGATTGAACTTGTCCTGTGCGATCATGATCTGCCGGATATGGATGGCTTGGATCTTGCCGTCACCCTCAAAGACCGTGGGTGGGGCGACGCCTCGGTCATCGTGATGTCTGCAAATCCATCTCTGATCCACACGCACCCAGCCCGTGAACTGATCGACGGTGTGTTGCAAAAACCGATCCCCAGGGCCGAGTTGTATTCCAGGCTCTTGGCTCTCAAGGACATCCCGCCGCCAGAACGTCGTTCGACGCAGCGAAAACCCGTCTCTGACGGCCGAGAAACCAAGGTCTTGGAAACAAGGCGCATGAAGGTACTTGCGGCCGAGGACAATCTTACCAACCAGCTGATCCTTAAAAAGATGGTCAAAGACCTGCATATAGATCTGCGATTTGCGCCCAATGGAATAGAAGCCGTCGAGATCTTTCAGGAATTTGACCCGGACTTGATCTTCATGGACATATCGATGCCAAAAATGGACGGCAAACAGGCCACTGCTGAAATCCGCAGGCTTGAGGTCGAAACAGGGCGTCATGTCCCGATCGTCGCCTTGACGGCTCATGCAATGGCCGGTGACGATCAGGGCATCCTGTCCGCGGGGTTGGATCACTACATGACGAAACCGCTGCGCAAAAACCACATTCATCAAATGATCCTGCAACACCAACCGGATGGCGTAAGCGAAGTCATGGACAATCACCTCGCCCAGAAGCATGCACCCATGTGTGACCGCAAACAGGATCCCACTTCATCTGGCTGAAAATATCCCGGGGAGCGCGAGGGGCTGGCCCCTCGCCCGGACCCACGGCCCAAAACCGTGGAAGGAAGTATCGATCAGGCTGTCAGGGTCTCAGGCCGAATAAGGTCGAACAAAGACAGGTTTATCCTTTTCCGACAGGTCAGCACGATACGCGTAACCGCCCGTATCGAAATCCAGCAAGGCATCGGGGTCGGTCAGGCGGTGGTGAATGACATATCGCGCCATTGCACCACGCGCCTTTTTGGCAAAGAAACTCACGATTTTCGGAGTGCCGTTTTTGTCTTCCATGAACACTGGCGAGATGACGCGCAATTTCAGCGCGTTCGGGTCCACGGCGCCGAAATACTCCTGACTGGCGCAGTTGATCAGAACGTCGCTGCCGATCATGTTGCCTTGTGCGTTCAGAGCTTTGCTCAGCTGGTCGCGCCAAAACTCATAAAGGTTTTTGCCGCGCCGTGTTTTCAGCTTGCTGCCCATCTCCAGCCTGTAGGGCTGTATCGCATCGAGTGGCCGCAAGACACCATAGAGACCTGAGAGGATGCGCAGATGATCCTGTGCCCATGCCAGTTCGTCAGGATCGAGCGAAGCTGCTTCCAGACCCTGATAGGTGTCCCCCGCAAAGGCCAGCGCGGCAGGGCGCGTTGCATCAGCGTCTGGCATGTCGGAAAAAGCACGATAGCGATCGCGGTTCAGGCGCGCCAGATCATCGCTCAGACCCATCAGCTTTTTCAGATCGCCAAGGGTCAGATTGCGTGCGGTTTTGGATAGTCTGATCGCATCATCCTGAAAATCGGGTTGTGTGACTTCAACATCCCGCTCTGTCCAGTCCAGCCGTTTGGCCGGGGAAATCACCACCAGCATACCTGCCCTCTTTCCTTACCTGTCCCGGTGTATCTAGCCCGCCTCACGCAGCACGTCCAGAAAGGCGGTGCCAAACCTTTCGTGACGCCGGTCGCCCAGCACCTGTTCAAGCCCGCGCAGGTCATCCGGGCGCATCTGTGCCACCTTTGCCAGTTGCGAGGCCGAGCAGGTCAGAGGCTTGTCTATCCCGTCGGGACCGCGGGACAATTGGGACTGTACTTCCAGCAAGCGGTCATAGATGTCGCCCTGATCGCGACCGGCCAGCTTGCGCCGCGCCGGGTGCAACGCCCGGGCCTCGCCCGCGATCACTTCAAGGAAGGTGTCGCCATACCGTTCCAGCTTCTTGGCGCCGACGCCGCCGATCCGGGCCATCTCGTCCAGCGTCATGGGGCGTTTTTCCGCCATTTCGATCAGGGTGCGATCCGGAAAAATGACATAGGCAGGGACCCGGGCGGATTCTGCCAAAGCGCGTCTTTTGGCCTTGAGAGCCGACAGCAAAGGCGCATCTTCATCGGACACCATGGCTTTCACGGCGGGGCGACGGGTTGCCTTGCGCAGGGCGTCCTTGCGCAGGTTGATCTTTGCCTCGCCCTTGAGAATAGGTTTGGCGGCCTCGGTCATACGCAAGGCCCCGTGGCGTTCGGGGTCGGGGCGCACCAGATCGTGCCCCATCATCTGGCGGAATATCGCCTGCCATTGCACGCGCGACCAGTCCTTGCCGATGCCCCAGGTGGACAGGCCATCATGACGACGGGCGCGGATCTTGTCGGTCTCGTTCCCCAGAAGGATGTCGATCAGATGACCGCTGCCAAACCATTCCTCGGTGCGAAGAATCGCGGACAAGGCCATTCGGACGGGTGTTGTGCCATCAAATACTTCGGGCGGTGTATCGCACAGGTCGCATTTGCCGCAGGGTGCGGCCTGTTCCCCGAAATAGCCCAGCAGGGTCTGGCGGCGGCAGTGCAGCGCCTCGGCCAACCCCAGCAGCGCGTTCAACCGCGCATGATCCGCCATGCGGCGTTCGGGTGGCGCCAGCCCCTCGTCAATCTGGGATCGCCGCAAACGTATATCGTCGGGGCCGAACAGAGTCAGGGTCTCAGCCGGCCCGCCGTCGCGCCCGGCGCGGCCGATTTCCTGGTAATAGGCCTCGATGGATTTCGGCAGGTCCGCATGGGCGACCCAGCGAATGTCGGGCTTGTCGATGCCCATGCCGAAGGCCACGGTGGCCACCACGATCAGCCCGTCCTCGCGCGCGAAGCGGGTTTCGACGATGCGGCGGTCCTCGGCCTCCATCCCGCCGTGATAGTGGCAGGCGCTGTGGCCCTGTTCGCGCAGCGCCTGCGCCAGAATTTCGGTCTTGTTGCGGGTGCCGCAATAGATGATGCCCGACTGGCCCCGGCGGGCGTCGGCGAAATCCAGGATCTGCCTGCGCGGGCCGTCCTTGGCGGCAAAGGCCAGGTGGATGTTCGGCCGGTCGAAGCCACGCAGGAACTTGCGCGGCGGCGTGCCGTCGAACAGTTTCTCGACGATTTCGTCCTGGGTTTCCGCATCCGCCGTGGCAGTGAAGGCGGCCAAGGGCAGGTTCAGCGCGCGCCGCAGCTCTCCGATCCGTAAATAATCAGGGCGGAAATCATGGCCCCACTGGCTGACGCAATGGGCCTCGTCCACCGCGATCAGGCTGACATTGATCCGCCGCAACATGCCCAGCGCCGACCCGGCGGCCAGCCGTTCAGGCGCCATGTAAAGCAGTTTCAGCCGCCCGTCCTCGAGAGCCTCCCACACGGCATCTGTTTCCTCGGGGGTGTTGCCCGAGGTCAGCGCACCGGCCTCGACCCCGGCTTCTTGCAGCCCCCGCACCTGATCGCGCATCAGGGCGATCAGCGGCGAGATCACCACTGTCACCCCGTCGCGCAGCAGGGCAGGCAGTTGATAACACAGGGATTTGCCGCCGCCCGTGGGCATGATGGCCAGCACGTTCTGGCCGGCGGTTACGGCATCGACGATCTCTTCCTGCCCGGGGCGGAATTCATCGAATCCAAAGACATCTCGCAGCAGAGGCGCGGCGTCGAACATGTGCGGGGGTGCCCTGTTTCAAGATTTGACTGCTCTTGAACGGACAATCACACAGTCGGAATCGGGGAACAAGAGGTCAGTAGAAATAGACCGCGTTGTTGATCAGGATGATCCGCAGCGCATAGACCCCGATCAGCACCACCAGCGGCGTCAGGTCCAGACCGCCCATGTTGGGCAGGATACGCCGGATCGGGCCATAAATAGGCTCTAACAGGCGGTTCAGCCCGTACCAGATTTGCGCGACCAGCTGTTGGTGCAGGTTGAGCACCTGAAAGTTGATCAGCCAGCTCATGATCACATGGGCCAGGATGATGAACCAGACAATGTCCAGGATCAGCAGCAGGATTTGGATCAGCGACAGCATGGGTTCTCCGTATTCTAGTTGGCCGAGACCTAAGCACCATAGCGACAAAGAGCAAGTGTCTGGCACTCAACGCTTGCGATTTGAATTAAAGCCCAGTCATATAATCGCAACGATAAACAGGGGCAGAGATGGCAGAAATATCCAAGCGCAGGCGCATCTGGGGCTGGTGGTTCTTTGACTGGGCCAGCCAGCCCTATCATACCCTTCTGGTCACCTTTGTCTTTGGCCCCTACTTCGCAGGCGTCGCCGCCGGGTATTTCACTAATGAAGGGCTGGATGCGCAGGCGGCTGCGGCGCGCGCGCAGACTGTTTGGGCGAACTGTCTGACGATCACCGGGTTGATCATCGCTTTTGGCGCGCCGCTGCTGGGGGCGATGGCGGATGTTTCGGGGCGGCGTATCCCGTGGATATTTGCCTTTTCGGTCATGTATGCGGTCGGGTCTGCGGCGCTTTGGTATACGATGCCCGATGGCTCGAACATGTGGTTAATGCTGTCGGCTTTTGGTTTCGGCTTCGTAGGTGCGGAATATGCGCTGATCTTCATCAACTCGCAGCTACCCGATCTGGGCGATGACAGCGAAGTGGGCGAGATCTCGGGCTCTGGCTTTGCCTTTGGCTATTTTGGAGGGCTGATTTCGCTGGCGATCATGCTGGCGCTGTTTGTGGAACAGCCAAACGGCAAAACCCTGATCGGGATGGTGCCCGCCTTTGGTCTGGATGCCGCCACCCGGGAAGGCACGCGTTTTGTCGGCCCATTTACGGCAATCTGGTTCATTCTGTTCATGGTGCCGTACTTCCTTTGGGTCCGCGAAGATGCGGCGACAGACAGGAAAGGAAGCGTGGGTGAGGCGCTGCGCCTGTTGTCGAAATCAGTGTCTAACTTGCGCTATCGCGTCAGTCTGGCCAGTTACCTCGGTTCGTCCATGTTCTATCGCGACGCACTTAACGGGCTGTACAGTTTTGGTGGTGTCTATGCGCGGCTGGTGTTGGAATGGGATCTGATCAAGATCGGAGTATTCGGGATCGTCAGCGTTCTCGCTTCGGCCGTTTTTGCGTGGATCGGGGGGAAGGCAGACAAGAAATACGGCCCGAAACCAGTGATATTGGTGGCGATCTGGGTATTGATTTTTGTCTGCGTCACAGTGGTGTCGATGGACCGGACGCAGATCTACGGCATCGGCCTGCCTGACGGATCCAACCTGCCTGACCTGGTCTTCTTTGGCTGTGGTGTGCTGATCGGTGGCATGGGAGGCATTCTGCAATCGGCCAGCCGTTCGATGATGGTGCGCCACACCGACCCCGAAACCCCGGTCGAAAGCTTTGGTCTTTATGGTCTGTCGGGGCGCGCGACCGCTTTTGCGGCCCCGTTGTTGATCGGGATTGCAACAACCGCAACCGGCAGTGCGCGTCTAGGGGTGTCACCAATCATTCTGTTGTTTATTCTGGGTCTATTCCTGATGCGCTGGGTCAGACCTGAAGGGGATCAGAGCAGATGATTTTACTACGTTTTTTGGCACTATTGGTAATAACCGCGCTGGCGAATACGGCATCAGCGCAGCCCTTGGCAAAGCAGTTGTTCGGGGCACAGAAGGTAAGCTCGCAACAAAAAGCAGCGGCGTTCGGCAGTTATTCGCGCGGATGTGCGGCCGGATCGGTTCAATTGCCCGAGACCGGGCCCACGTGGCAGGCAATGCGGCTGTCGCGCAATCGCAACTGGGGGCACCCCGAAGCGATCGATTACGTGCAGGACCTCAGCCGGTTTGCAGCGAAACAGCCGGGTTGGAACGGTCTCTATATCGGGGATATCAGCCAGCCGCGGGGCGGGCCAATGACTTCGGGCCACCGCTCGCACCAGCTGGGGTTGGATATCGATATCTGGATGCTTCCGGGTGACAACATGCGCCTGTCGCGCAAGGCGCGCGAGAATATTTCGTCCATATCGCTGCGCCGCTCGAACGGTGCCTATGTCAACAGCAACTGGACCAAACAGCACCACGCGGTACTGCGCGAAGCCGCCAAGGACAAGCGCGTGGCACGTATCTTCGTTTTCCCCGGGGCTAAGGTTCAGATGTGCAACGATGAAAAAGGCAACCGGGCCTACCTGCGCAAGATCAGGCCCTGGTGGGGGCATCACTACCACTTTCACGTACGCCTGAAATGCCCAAGAGGATCAAAGGGATGCGTCAACCAGGATGCACCACCCAAGGGCGATGGCTGTGCCGAGGCGCAACAATGGGTGCGTAACATCCTGAACCCGCCGCCGCCCGATCCGAACGCGCCGCCGCCCAAGAAACGCCGGGAATATGTGCTGGCCGATTTGCCGAAACAATGCGCCTCAGTCTTGCAATCCAAGTAGGTGCGGCACTGTTTCTGGCCACGGCGGCCCCTGGAGTGGATGTAAAAACCGCCACACATCAAAGCAGTTTTGCATGGCGTGACAAGGCGGATTGGTTCGGTGGATTCTCGGCGCTGCTCATTTCGGACAATGGGCAGCAGATGATGGCGCTGAGCGACCGGGCACGGTTGGTGACGGCGCGCATTGACCGTCTTGATGGCGAGATCACCGGCATTCGCATTCTGGGGCAATGGCCGGTTCTGTCCAGCAACGGGCATCTTATGTCCGGCGGCGTTGGCGATTCCGAGGGGATTGCGGCGGCTCCTGACGGTGGATTCTATATCTCATTCGAAGGGGTGCACCGCGTCGCCCATTACCCCGCACCGGGCACGAAGGCGCGTGTATTGCCACGCCCGCAGGCATTTCAGCATCTCGCCGACAACGGGTCCTTTGAAGGTCTGGCCATCGACAGGCGCGGGCGGCTGTATACGCTGCCGGAAACGAACCGCACCTCGGACGGAGATATTCCCGTCTATCGCTGGAATGGCCAAACCTGGTCGACCCCATTTGTTCTGCCCCAGCGTGGTTGGTTCAAACCGGTTGCCGCTGATTTCGGTCCTGATGGGCGGTTCTACGTGTTGGAGCGAAACCTCACGGCAATCGGATTTCGCTCGCGCCTGCGGCGATGGGATCTGACAGGCGACGTGCCAAACGCCGAGGAAACCCTGTTCGAAACCGGAACCGGCGCGCATGACAACCTCGAAGGCTTGTCGATCTGGCGGGATGATCGGGGACGTTTGCGGGCCACGATGATCTCGGATGACAACTTTCTGGCACTGCAACGGACCGAGTTGGTCGAGTATCTGCTGCCCGATTGACACGCGGCAGATGAAGGTCTAAACGCACAGCCTGCCTTGGGACGGTCCCTTGGCCAAGTCGCCGCTACCTTGTCAAAACGGGCATCAAAAAATGCAACGCAACTTTATTCCCGGCATTCTTGCCATGGCCGCCATCGTCGTGGCCTCGAACATCCTGGTCCAGTTCCTGATCTTTGACGGGCTGTTGACCTGGGGTGCCTTCACCTATCCGCTGGCCTTTCTGGTCACCGACATCATGAACCGCGTCTATGGCGTGGGCCCGGCCCGCAAGGTCGTGTTCGCCGGCTTCGTAACCGGCGTGATCTGCTCGCTGATCGGCAGCCAGATCATGCTGCAGGGCGACGGCTTCACCTACGCCGCCGTGCCGTTGCGCATCGCCGTGGCTTCGGGAACCGCGTTCCTGATCGCGCAGCTGACCGACGTCACCGTGTTCAACGCCATGCGTGAAGGCCGCTGGTGGCGCGCGCCGCTGGTGTCCACACTGGTCGGGTCGGCGCTGGATACAGCGATCTTCTTCACAATCGCGTTCTCGGCTTCGGTGACCGTCTTCGGCGCCGATGCGGATGCGGCCATCAACTGGGCGTGGGAGCCCGTGCCCTTCATGCTGTCAGGCCCCGAGGCGCCCCTGTGGGTGACGCTGGCCTTTGCCGACTGGCTGGTGAAGCTGTCGCTGGCCCTGGTCGCGCTGATCCCCTTCAAGGTGATCGTCGCGCGCCTGACCGCACGGCCCGCGTAAAAAAACGCTTTGAGAGTGGCACAAGTTGTGTCACCATCCTTTTCAACCGCAACAGATAGAAAAGGAGGTGATCCAGTGTCGAGAAAGAGATTGGAGAGAGGTGTCGGAACAACCGGGGGGACCGCCTGCTAGGGCAGCCCTTGGCCGAGCGTATGCTCCGGCTGGTCGATTGATCTAACCGACCCGACCTCCTGAACTTTCGAAGGGCCGTCCCACCGGGGCGGCCCTTTCTGTTTTTAACCGCTCCAGCTATGGTCTTGCCCATGTTGCGCATCTCTGACGAAATCACTCTGCAAGACTGGGAAATGACCGAGAGCTTCATGCGTTCCTCCGGTCCAGGTGGGCAGAATGTGAACAAGGTCTCGACCGCCGTTGAACTGCGCTTCGAAGCCGCGCGCTCACCCTCGCTGCCCGATCCGGTCAAGGCGCGGCTGAAACGGCTGGCCGGGCGCCGATGGACCAAGGATGGCGCGATCATCATTCAATGCGAAGAAACACGTTCCCAAGCCCGCAACAGGGAAATTGCGCGAACAAGGCTGGCCGAGCTGATCGGCAAGGCGCTGGTCAAACCCAAGCGGCGCATCGCGACGAAACCCACCTATGGTTCGGTCAAACGCAGGCTTGCGGCGAAAAAGGCGCGGGGCGACGTCAAGGCGCTGCGCGGCAAGGTGTCCGAAGATTGATCTGGCATCTCGTCCGGGCGTTGATAGTCTGGCCTGCAAAAGGTGCAGGAGAGTAACACCATGAGGCTGGAGGGAAAAACCGCAATCGTCACTGGCGGTGCATCCGGGTTTGGTGCTGGGATCGTAAGGAAGTTCCTGGCCGAAGGCGCGCGTGTCATGATCGCTGACATCAATGGCGATGCTGCGCATGAACTCGCAACCCGGCTTGGGTCCGAGGCGGTTGCCCAGCAGGTCGATGTAGGCGAGGGCGCTTCGGTTCAAAAGATGGCGGATGCGGCTTTCTCAACCTTCGGCCATCTGGACATCCTTGTGAACAACGCCGGTGTGACCCACCTGCCAACGCCGCTGGAGGAGGTCAGCGAAGCGGATTTCGACCGCGTTTTCAACGTGAACATGAAATCCGTCTATCTGACCGCCCGCGCATTGGTTCCACCCATGAAGGCGCGCGGGGCGGGTTCAATACTGAATGTTGCTTCAACCGCGGGCCTGTCACCGCGCCCGAACCTGAACTGGTACAACGCTTCCAAGGGCTGGATGATCACCGCAACCAAAACGATGGCGGTCGAGCTCGCCCCGTCCGGCGTGCGGGTGAACGCGATCTGCCCGGTTGCCGGGGAAACGCCGCTATTGAAATCCTTCATGGGCGAGGATACGCCCGAAATCCGTGCCAAATTCCTGTCGACCATCCCGTTGGGCCGCTTCTCAACCCCCGAAGATATGGCCAATGCCGCCTGTTTCCTGTGTTCGGACGAGGCCAGCATGATCACCGGCGCCGCGCTCGAGGTGGACGGAGGCCGATGCATCTGACCCGCTCTTCATCTGGCCAAAAATATCCCCGCCGGAGGCAGCGCGCGCCAGCGCGCTTTCCCGCTCAACCGCCGAGCCTTGCATGATCCCCGGACCCAGAAACCTGATCACGGATGTCCCCGGCCTGAAGGTCGGCAACGCACAGAACGCAACTTTGAAATCAGGCGTCACCGTCCTGACCGGCGCGCAACCACTCCGAGCCTCGGTGCATGTGATGGGTGGCGCTCCCGGCACGCGCGAGACAGATTTGCTGGCCGCCGACAAGACCGTTGAAAAGGTGGATGCGATCGTGCTTTCGGGCGGGTCGGCCTTCGGGCTGGATGCCTGTTCGGGTGTCATGGACGCGCTGCATGCCCAAGGCCGCGGGTTTCAGGTGGGTTCCGCCGTGGTGCCGATCGTGCCCGGGGCGATCCTGTTCGACCTGCTGAATGGCGGCGACAAGGCGTGGCACGAGAATCCCTATCGCGCATTGGGCCGCGCGGCGTTCGAATCCGCGTCGGACCGGTTCGAACTCGGAACTGCAGGTGCAGGAACCGGGGCTTTGACCGCGATGCACAAAGGCGGGTTGGGTTCGGCCTCGGTTGTTTTGGACAGTGGTGTTACCGTTGGCGCATTGGTCGCGGTCAATCCGCTGGGCAGTGTCACCACGCCGGGTGACAGGCATTTCTGGGCAGCCCCCTTTGAAGTGGGCGGCGAATTTGGCGGGTTTGGGCCTGATTCCAATGCCGGACTTGGCCAACCAACGGTCAGTCGCAAGGCGCAGGTGATGCAGTCCGCGAACCCGGACAAGGCCAATACCACGATTGCCATCGTTGCGACGGATGCGGCCCTGACCAAACCGCAATGTCAGAGACTGGCCGTTGCCGCCCATGACGGTATTGCCCGCGCCATTGTACCCGCCCACACGCCGGGGGATGGTGATCTGGTATTCGGGGTCAGCACGGGCGCGCGGGGTGTCGCCACCGACACCGAACCAGGTGTCATCGGGCATGCGGCCTCGCTGTGCCTGGCGCGAGCTATTGCGCGCGCCGTGTATCTTGCGACTCCGGCCGCGGGCGATCTGTTGCCTTGCTGGTCCGAGGTACATGACAAAAGTTAAGGACATCCTATTTGTCGCAGTGGCACATTAAGCGCGCGCGGCAATCTGCGCGTTGACTCTTTTTTGCGCCGACGGTCCATTCGGTGCAGCCAATTTCTATCGGAGCAAAAGCTATGAATCGCATCCTCGCTACCGCAATCGTCGGCCTTCTGGCCCTTCCTGCTTATGCTGAAGGCGACGCTGAGGCGGGCAAGAAAACCTTCAACAAATGCAAGTCCTGCCACATGATCGCCGACCCGGCAGGCGAAGTGATCGTCAAAGGTGGCAAGACCGGCCCCAACCTCTATGGAATCGCGGGCCGCACCGCTGGCACCGTTGAGGGTTTCAAATACGGAGACAGCATCGTTGCCGCCGGTGAGAAGGGTCTGGTCTGGGACGAAACTACTTTTGTCGAGTATGCTCAGGACCCCAAGGCATTTTTGAAAACCTATCTGGATGACACATCCGCCAAATCGAAAATGACCTTCAAGCTGAAAAAGGGCGCCGAAGACGTCTATGCCTATATCGCAAGCGTGTCGGGTGAATAACACCTGATACTGTGCACCACTGCACAAGGACCAAAGGCCGCAGCCCCTGCGGCCTTTGGTGCGATTGATAACAATGTGGAACAGCCGCACTTTGAAGTCAGACGGCGGATTGCCAAGCAACGCCGCAAAGCCAAGCCGATCCGGCAACAGCAATAATCAAAATCAGGGCTCGTCAGGCGGATTGGCAGCAGGAGAGGACAGATGGGTATCATGATCCCAGCTTGGGTCGATGGTGAGTTGACCCCTGTAGACAAGCTTGAAGTTCACGAGAAGGGGCTCAAGCACAAGGCTGTGTCGGTTTTTGTCGTACGGGGGACCGAGATCCTGTTACAGCGTCGCGCATTGGGCAAGTACCACACGCCCGGCCTTTGGGCGAACACCTGCTGCACGCATCCCGATTGGGACGAAAGCTCGTCCACCTGTGCCGTGCGCCGCCTGCGTGAAGAGCTTGGGATCACAGGTCTGTATCCCGAATACCGACACCGGCTGGAATATCACGCCGATGTCGGCAACAGCATGGTGGAAAACGAGGTTGTCGACGTCTTTCTGGCCCATGTCCGCGGCCCGCTGAAAATCGCGCCCAACCCGGATGAAGTCATGGATATCCGTTGGATCGACTATCACGATCTGTTGGCCGAGGTGAAACGCCACCCGGACCGGTTTACGCCCTGGTTGAAGATATATCTTCACAACCACGCGGACACGATTTTTGGCCCGGATCTGATCATTTCTGCCAAATCATGACCTCGGCTGGAAATCCGTGCCTTGCAAGGGCGGCGCAAGCCGCCTAAATCAACGCGTCATGGCCAAGCAGAAGACAGACCCGAATTACAAAGTGATCGCCGAAAACCGGCGCGCCCGCTTCGATTATGCCATCGAGGACGACATCGAATGCGGTATCGTTCTGCAAGGATCCGAGGTCAAATCCCTGCGCGCGGGTGGCTCCAACATCGCGGAAAGCTATGCCACCGTCGATGATGGCGAGCTGTGGCTGGTCAACAGCTATATCGCGCCATACGAGCAGGCCAAAGTGTTCAAGCACGAAGAACGCCGCCGTCGCAAGCTGCTGGTGTCCCGCAAACAGATGTCCGATTTGTGGAATGCAACCCAGCGCAAGGGCATGACGCTGGTGCCGCTGGTTTTGTATTTCAACCACAAGGGGTTGGCCAAGATCAAGATCGGCATCGCCAAGGGTAAGAAAACCCATGACAAGCGCGAAACCCAGGCCAAGCGGGATTGGTCACGGCAGAAACAGCGTTTGTTGAAAGACCACAGCTAGAACGCCATCGCTGCCTGTACCGCACGTTGCCAACGCTCATAAGCCGCATCGCGTTCGGCTTGTTCCTGCGTTGGTTCGAACCGGCGATCCAGCGCCCATGTTTCCGCAAACCCGGCCTGATCCGGATAAATTCCGGCTTTCATGCCTGCCAGCCATGCGGCGCCCAGGGCTGTCGTCTCTTGCATGACAGGGCGGTCCACAGGCGCGCCAAGACAGTTCGACAGGCCTTGCATGGTCCAGTCAGACGCGGCCATCCCGCCATCGACGCGCAGGATGACATCGGCATCGGCGCCCCAGTCGCCCTGCATGGCATGCCACAGGTCGCGGGTCTGGAAGGCGATGCTTTCCAGCGTGGCGCGGGCAATCTCGGCCCGGCCGGAATTGCGCGTCAGCCCGAACAGCGCTCCGCGACAGTCAGGTTTCCAATAAGGCGCCCCGAGGCCGGTGAAGGCGGGCACAAGCACCACATGCTGGTTCGGATCGGCCTGAGCCGCCAGTTCGCCGCTTTGTGGCGCCGCATCAATGATCTGCAACGCGTCGCGCAGCCATTGCACTGCGGCCCCCGCGATAAAGATCGAACCCTCCAGCGCATAAGTTCGTCGGCCGTCCAGTTGATACGCGATCGTCGTCAGCAGGCGGTTATTCGACTGAACCGGCTGCGCGCCGGTGTTCAGCAGCGCAAAGCAACCCGTGCCATAGGTTGATTTCATCATACCGGGCTGGAAACAGGCCTGCCCGATGGTGGCGGCTTGCTGGTCGCCAGCAACGCCCAGAATGGGAATGTCGCCCCCGAGCAAAGTGGTGGTTCCGAAATCCGCGGCGCAATCCTTCACTTCGGGCAAAAGGTTCAGGGGCACATCCAGCAGGTCGCAAATCTCGGCGCTCCACGTGCCCGAGTGAATATCGAACAGCAGGGTACGGGCGGCGTTGGTGGCATCGGTTGCATGAACACGGCCTTCGGTCAGCCGCCAGATCAAGAAACTGTCGATCGTGCCGAACAGCAGGTCTCTGGCTTCTGCCCGCGCGCGGGCACCCGAAACGGTATCCAGCAGCCATTTGACCTTGGTGCCCGAGAAATAAGGATCCAGCAGCAGACCGGTCTGAGCGGTAACGTCATCCTCGCACCCGGCCTGTTTGTAGCGCGCGCAGATATCGGCGGTGCGGCGGTCCTGCCAGACGATGGCATTGTGGATGGCCTTGCCGGTCTGTTTGTCCCAGACAACCGTCGTTTCGCGCTGGTTGGTGATGCCGATACCGGCAATCTGATCCGCTGAAACGCCGGTGGTTTCCATCACCTCACGGCACACGTGCAGAACGCTGGACCAGATATCCTCGGGGTCGTGTTCAACCCAGCCTTCCTGCGGGAAGTGCTGGGGAAATTCCTGCTGGGCAGTGCCGACAGGCCGCATCTGCGCGTCAAACAGAATGGCGCGCGAAGACGTAGTGCCTTGATCGATTGCCAGAATATGGGTCATTTCCGCTCTCCCCCGGTATCGTTTTGCCGGACTTTAGCGCAAACAATGGCGAAGGGGCCAGTGCAGAAATCAGGCCGGATTGACAGGGATATTGTCGATCAGGCGGACACCGTCGGCCCAGGCTGTGACGAACAGGCGGGCGGGTCGACTTGCGCTGGACAGGCTTTCCAGCGTCTCGGCACAGCGCAGGTCGACATACTCGACTTCGGTGAACCCGACCTTCAGCAGGGTTTTCTTGGCATCCTGCGCCAGTTTGGCAAAGCCTGCTCCCTTAGCCAGATCGTCGGCCACCTGTTGCATGACGCCGTTCATTTGTTCTGCAACCTTCAACCCTTGGGGGGCAAGAAGAAGATTGCGCGACGACATCGCCAGGCCCGAAGGTTCTCGGACAGTCGGGCAGCCGATCACCTCGATTGGGATGTTCAGATCACGCGCCATCCGGCGGACAACCAGCAGCTGTTGATAGTCTTTTTCCCCGAAATAGGCTCGATCCGCCTGTGTTTGCAGGAACAGCTTGGCGACCACCGTGGCGACACCTTCGAAATGTCCGGGGCGGAAGGGGCCTTCCATCACGTCGGTCAGACCGGCAACCGATACCGTCGTCGAAAACCCTTCCGGATAGATTTCCTGCGGGTCTGGCACATAGATCGCATCCACACCATAAGGGGCCAGCTTTTGGGCGTCTTCATGCTCGGTGCGGGGGTAATTTGCCAGGTCTTCGGGATTGTTGAACTGCTTGGGGTTCACAAAAATCGTCACGATCACCCGGTCGCAGCCCTGTTTCGCCGCCTGTGCCAGTGACAAATGCCCCTCGTGCAGCGCACCCATGGTCGGAACCACGCCGATGGTCTCACCGTTTCGATGCCAAGTGGTGGTTTTGGCACGCAGCTCGGCCAGAGAGCGCAGAATCGGTGCGGTCATGTCTTTTGTCCTTTGGCCGGAGCCTGATCGGCAAAGACATGTTCATCCGCCGGGAAGGTCCGCGCGCGGACTTCGGCCGCGTATTCCGCGATGGCCGCTTCGGCCAACGGACCAAGCTCGGCATAGCGTTTGACGAATTTGGGTTTGAAGGCGGTGAAAAAGCCCACCATGTCGTCCACGACCAAAATCTGCCCGTCACAGCCCGCAGATGCACCGATGCCGATGGTCGGGATTGCAATCTCTTCGGTGATCTGGTTCGCCAGACCTTGGGGCACTTTCTCCAGAACGACCGAGAACGCGCCAGCCTCGGTCACGGCGCGGGCATCCGCCATGACGGCTTCAGCCTGCTCGTCCCGGCCCTGCACCTTGTAGCCGCCCAGCGTATTGATCGACTGCGGCGTCAGTCCGATATGAGCCATCACCGGAATGCCTCGTTTCACCAGAAAGCGGATGGTTTCAGCCATTTCCACCCCGCCTTCCAGTTTGACCGCGCCTGCATTTGTGTACGCCATCAGGCGTGCGGCGTTACGAAAGGCTTGCGCCGGGCTTTCTTCATAACTTCCGAAAGGCATGTCGATGACCATCATCGCACTTTTCAGGCCGCGTGATACGGCCTGACCATGCAGGATCATCATCTCCATCGTGACCCCCAGCGTGGATTCCAGCCCGTGCAGCACCATGCCGACGCTGTCACCGACCAGCACGAAATCGCAATGGGCGTCCATCAGGCGCGCCATTGGCGTGGTATAGGCGGTCAAAGAGACCAGAGGTTCGCCGCCTTTTCGGGCGCGAATGTCCTCGGCGTTCGGGGCTTTCTTGCGGGCGGTGGCGCTCATGGATCGCTCCTGCAGTATTATGTTGCAGTGCGGCATAGCAGATCGGGAGGGGCCGAAGAAACCCCGGTTGCGCGAACATTCCCTTGATTGACCTGAGGTTTACAGGAAGACTGTCAGTAAAATGGCCCTGAAAACAAGGGCACAACCCATTTCAGTAGGGAGAATTCACATGACAAAATTCCTGTTCCGGACATTTGCATCGACCCTGGCCGTAGGGGCCAGCCTGCTTGCCACGCAGGCTTTGGCCAAGTCGGACATCACCATTGCGATGCAGCTTGAGCCTCCGCATCTGGACCCGACAAGCGCCGCGGCGCAAGCCATCGACTCGGTGGTTTACACCAATATCTTCGAAGGCCTGACACGTTTCATGGGCGACGGCTCGGTCGTGCCCGGATTGGCGGAAAGCTGGGAGATTTCCGAAGACGGGACGGTCTATACCTTTAACCTGCATGACGGGGTGACCTTCCATGATGGCACCACCATGGACGCCGAGGATGTCAAATTCAGCCTTGACCGCGCAACCGCGGAAGACAGCGCCAACGCGCAGAAGGCCCTGTTTGCCGGTATCGAAACCGTCGAGGTCGTCGACCCGTTGACCGTGAAAGTCACCCTGTCAGAGCCGAACGGAAATTTCCTGTTCAACTTGGCCTGGGGGGATGCGGTCATCGTCGCGCCGGAAAGCATAGACAACATCAAGACCAACCCGGTTGGTACCGGTGCCTATACCTTTGGAAACTGGGTGCAGGGCGACAGTATCACGCTGAACCGAAACCCCGATTACTGGGGCGAACAGCCCGCATTAGAGACTGCAACGTTCAAGTTCATCTCGGACCCGACCGCCGCTTTTGCCGCCATGATGGCCGAGGATGTCGACGTGTTTGACAACTTCCCGGCGCCGGAAAACCTGCCCCAGTTCGAGGCCGACCCGCGCTTTCAGGTCCTTGTGGGGTCGACCGAAGGTGAGACGATCCTGTCCACCAACAACAAGCAGCCTCCGTTTGATGATATCCTTGTTCGTCAGGCATTGGCCCATGCCATTGACCGGCAGGCGATCATCGACGGCGCAATGTTTGGTTATGGCACGCCGATCGGAACCCACTTTGCGCCGCACAATCCGGCTTACGTCGATCTGACCGCGCAATCCGCTTACGACCCCGAAAAAGCCAGAGAGTTGCTGGCAGAGGCGGGATTCGAAAATGGGTTCGAGACGACATTGCATTTGCCTCCGCCGTCTTACGCCCGTCGTGGGGGCGAAATCATAGCGGCGCAGCTGGCCGAGGTCGGCATCACGGCCGAGATCATCAATGTGGAATGGGCCCAATGGCTGGAATCCGTGTTCAAGGGCAAGGAATTCGGTCTGACCATCGTCAGCCATACCGAGCCTATGGATATCGGTATTTATGCGCGGCCTGATTATTACTTTCAGTATGACAGCACGGATTTTCAGGCGCTGATGGACACTCTGAACACCACCACCGACCCCGAAGAACGCACCCGTTTGCTGGGTGAGGCGCAGCGCCTGATCGCAAGCGACTATGTCAATGGCTACCTGTTCCAGTTGGCCAAACTGGGCGTTGCGAAAGTCGGCGTTCAGGGCCTTTGGGAGAACGCGCCCACCGCCGCAATCGATCTGACTCAGATCAGCTGGTCCGAGTAATGTTACAGCCCGGGCCGCGCCGGGCGGCCCGGGCCTTCCATTGTGTCAGGGTGTTCTCACGTATGTTCTTGCTCCGTGCCATTCCCGTCTTGGTTTTAGGTTTTTTTCTGGTGCTCGGTTCCTCTGTCGCGGCCACGGCGCAGAATGTGTTGGGGGGTCGGATGGATGCCCCGCCCGGAACGCCCGAGAACCCGTTGAACGTTGGGATCGGCATTCGCATCGACCAGATCACCGGTGTTGATCAAAAGGCCGAAAACTATGGCGCGGTTGTGGTCTTGCGGGTGGAATGGACCGATCCGGCGCTGGCGTTTGATCCCGAGGAACTGGGGAGGGATGTCCGGGTCTTCAACCCGCCCGACCTTGCCAATCACGCGGCAAGTATCGGGTCCGTTCTGCCGGCTTTTGTCATTCACAATCAGCAGTCCAACAAGTGGATCCACGAATCCGCCGCATCCCTGCGTTACGACGGACGGGTGCTGTATGTCGAAAAATCGTCTCTTACACTCCAGGCGCCTCATTTCGATTTCCGAAAATACCCGTTCGACACGCAGGAGTTTCATTTCGAGGTCGTTTCGGTCTTTCCCTCTGAATACGTAAATTACCATCCGTTGAACGAATTCTCTGGCCTCGGAGATCAGTTGGGCGAAGAAGAATGGATTCTGAACAATGCACGGTTGGAAACATCCAGGGTCTTGGGTCTATCCGGCAAAGAAAGCGATCAGGTCGCGCTTGTTTTTGAGGGCAATCGACACCTGACCTATTACGTCATTCGGGTTTTCCTGCCGATGCTTGTCTTGATATCGGTCGGCTGGGCGCTGTTTTTTCTGGATGAATACCGCCGGAGGATCGAGATTGCGGGCGGCAACCTGTTGGTCTTCGTCGCGTTCAACTGGGCAATATCCGCAGATCTGCCCAAGCTGGGTTATCTGACTTTTCTGGATTTTGTCCTTCAGTGCATGTTCCTGATGACCGGGGCGCTGATCGTGTTCAACGTCGCGCTGCGACGATTGAAAGTGTCCGGCAAGGAGGGGGCGGCGCGCACTTTGGACAATTATGCGATCAAGTGGATCTATCCACTGGGCTATGCCGCGATCGTTGCCTATGCGGTTTCCGCTTTCCTTCTGGTGCCTTAGACGCTGGACCCGTGCCTGATGTGACCCTAACGTGGTGCCAATGCTCCGCTACGTCCTCAAACGACTGATTTCCTTGCTTGTCAGCCTGGCCGTCGCCTCGGTGGTCATCTTCGCCGTGATCGAGGTTGCCCCGGGTGATCCGGCTTCGTTCATGCTGGGCGTCAATGCGCAGGAGGACACGCTGGCGGCGCTGCGGGCCGAGTTGGGCTTGGATGGGTCCAGGATACAGCGCTATTTCCACTGGGTTGGCGGCATGCTGGTGGGCGATTTCGGCACGTCATACACCTATCGCACACCGGTGTCGCAGATGATCGCTGAGCGGCTGTGGGTGTCGTTGCCCCTGGCGCTTTACGCGCTGACGCTGTCCACGTTGATCGCCTTTCCCGCCGGAATCTATGCCGCTGCGCGTCGGGGCAAACCGGGGGACCTTGCAGTGATGGGGGCGACGCAGCTTGGCATCGCAGTCCCGAACTTCTGGTTCGCGATGATGCTTGTGCTGATCTTTGCCATCAATCTGCGCTGGTTCAATGCGGGCGGGTTTGCCGGTTGGAACGACGGTCTGTGGGTCGGCCTGCATTCCCTGACCCTGCCTGCCGTGGCTCTTGCCTTGCCACAAGCGGCGATTCTGGCGCGCGTCATGCGGTCGGCCTTGCTGGACATTCTGGGTGAGGATTTCATGCGTACGGCTCGGGCCAAGGGTCTGTCCCGTCGTCAGGCCCTTTGGCGGCATGGGGTGCGAAATGCGCTGATTCCGGTGCTGACCATCATCGGCTTGCAGTTTTCCTTTCTGCTGGCGGGATCGATCATCATCGAACAGGTGTTCTATCTGCCGGGCCTCGGGCGGCTGGTGTTTCAGGCCATTTCTGCCCGAGACCTCATCGTCGTGGAATCGGTCGTGATGCTGCTGGTCTTTGCTGTGATAACGGTCAATTTCCTTGTCGATCTTGCTTATGCGGCCGTGGACCCACGACTGAGGAGCAGGACATGAACCGGAACCTGATCCTTGGGGCCTTGTTGTCGTCGCTGGTGGTTCTGGCCGCGTTGGTCTCGTTCATCTGGACCCCCTACGACCATGCCGCGCTGGACATTCCCAATAAATTGCAGCCACCAAACGGGCAGCATTGGTTTGGGACCGATCATTTCGGCCGCGACATGTTCTCGATGATCATGGTCGGTGCGCGTACGTCAATTGCGGTGGCGCTGGTGGCCGTCGGCATCGGCATGGCAATCGGCGTTCCTCTTGGACTGGCGGCGGCCGCGCGCAAAGGCTCATGGCTGGATGAGGTCATCATGCGTGGCAACGATCTGGTCTTCGCTTTCCCTTCGCTGGTGATCGCCATCCTGATCACGGCCGTCTATGGCGCCGGAGCGATCAACGCCATTGTTGCGATCGGCATTTTCAACATCCCCGTCTTTGCCCGTATCACCCGCGGGGCTGCTTTGTCGCTTTGGGAGAGAGAGTTCATCCTCGCCGCCCGTGTGTCGGGCAAAGGGGCCGCGCGGATATCGGCTGAACATATTCTGCCCAACGTGGCCAATCTGCTGATCGTGCAGGGGACCATCCAGTTCAGCCTTGGCATTCTGGCCGAAGCGGGCCTGTCATATGTAGGTTTGGGCGCTCAACCTCCGACGCCCAGCTGGGGCCGGATGCTGGCAGACGCACAGACGATGGTCAGTTTTGCCCCGCATTTGGCTCTGATTCCGGGTCTGTCGATCATCGTCACGGTGCTGGGTCTGAACCTGTTGGGCGACGGAATGCGGGACTGGCTGGATCCCCGGATCAGGGTGGCGCGGGCATGAGTTTGTTGCAGATTGAAAACCTGTCGCTGACGATCCACGGGATACCGATTCTGAAACAGGTCAGCTTGTCGATCGACCCCGGCCAGATCGTGGCGGTGACGGGTGAAAGCGGCTCGGGCAAATCGATGACCGCATTGGCGGTGATGCAACTGCTGCCGCATGGGACCAGTACGGAAGGTGCGATCTGGCTGGACGGTCAGGATCTGTTGACACGGTCAGAGCTCGATTTATGCGCCTTGCGCGGCGCGTCTTTGGGGATGGTGTTTCAGGAACCGATGACAGCGCTCAATCCGGTGAAAACCATCGGTGACCAGGTGATGGAGACGATCCTGATCCACAAGGCGATGCCCCCGACTCAGGCCCGAACACGCGCCAAAGAGGTGCTGACCCGCGTCGGCCTGCCGCCTGATCGGTTCCCCCTTTCCCGCTATCCGCACGAACTGTCCGGTGGGCAACGGCAACGCGTGGTCATTGCCATGGCCATCGCTCTGCGCCCCAGGCTGCTGATCGCGGACGAGCCGACGACAGCGCTGGACGTCACGACACAGGCGCAGATTCTCGACCTGCTCCAGGGGCTGGTGCGCGAATACGACATGGGGCTGCTGATGATCACCCATGATCTGGCTGTTGTCTCTGATATGGCCGACCAGATCATCGTGATGCGCCACGGAGAAGTGGTTGAAAGCGGGGCCACACAGCACCTGCTGCGTCACATGCAACACCCTTATACCCGAATGCTGTTCGAGGCGTCTGGTCATCAGGTCACTTTGCCGGAACCCGCGCAACCGCACACGTTGCTGGAGGTAACCCAGGTTGTCCGGGACTACCGATTGCCCCGAAAAGGCCTGTTGGACGCGCCGCGCCATCACCGGGCGGTGGATGGTGTCAGCTTCTGCCTCAACCGAGGCGAGCGGTTGGGGCTGGTCGGGGAATCCGGATGTGGAAAATCGACCCTGACACGGGCAATTTTGGGCTTGGAGGAGGTTCAGTCCGGTCAAATCCGTCTGGGTGGTCAGCCGGTTTTCACTGGGCACAAACCCAACCTTGCCGTGCGCCGGAAGATGCAGGTGGTGTTTCAGGACCCATATGGCAGCTTCAACCCCCGTCATCGTGTCGCGCGCCTGATCACCGAGCCTTTCCATTTGCTGGACGACCCGCCCACCGGATCAGACCGGCGGGATCGGATCTCGGAAATACTGACGGCCGTCGGCCTCAGCCCCGGCGACGCGGGCAAGTACATCCACGAATTCTCGGGTGGGCAACGACAACGGATCGCTATTGCACGCGCCCTGATCATACGGCCCGAACTGATCCTGTTCGACGAGGCGGTTTCGGCGCTTGACGTTTCGGTCCGTGCTCAGATCCTCGATCTGCTCGCTGAACTGTGCGACGCCTATGACCTGACCTATCTGTTCATCAGCCATGACCTGAGCGTTGTCCGCACGATCACGGACCGTGTGCTTGTGATGCAGTCCGGGCGGATCGTCGAACAGGGTCAGACCAAGCAGGTGTTCGAAGATCCGCAACATCCCTATACGCAAACCCTGATTGCCGCTGCGCCCCGGTTGCCCGAGATAAGGCCACTGATGGCATAAAGTTCCCTGTTAGAGCCTGATTGGAGGCCCCAAAATGACCCAGAAGATTTGGTTTGATCCCACCTTGTGCCTGATCGGCGGGCGCTGGAGCCAGGCGGCTGCGGGCGGAAGTCTGCCCTTGATCAACCCTTCGGACGGGACCGAGATCTGCCGGATCGCCCGAGGGTCCGAGGCGGATATCGACGCGGCGGTACAAGCCGCCCGTTCTGCGTTGAATGGTGATTGGGGGCGAAAGACGGCGTTGGAACGCGGCCGCATCCTGACCCGGCTGGGCCAGCTGGTGCTGGAACGGGTGGACGACCTGGCGCGGCTTGAGGCGATGGATGTCGGCAAACCGCTGACACAGGCCCGGGCAGACGCGGTCGCCCTGGCGCGCTATTGCGAGTTCTACGGCGGCGCGGCGGATAAGGTGATGGGTGAGACCATTCCCTATCTCGATGGCTACACCGTCTATACCCTGCGCGAACCACATGGGGTGACGGGCCATATCGTGCCGTGGAACTATCCGATGCAGATTATCGGGCGTTCGGTCGGGGCGGCGTTGGCCATGGGCAACGCCTGTGTTCTGAAACCGGCGGAAGAGGCCTGTCTGACCGCGTTGGCCTTTGCCCATCTTGCGCAACAGGCCGGGCTGCCGGCCGGTGCTTTGAATGTCGTGCCCGGTCTGGGGGCCGAGGCGGGTGCGGCGTTGTCCGGACATTCGGGTGTAAACCACATCTCGTTCACCGGTTCTGTTGCCACAGGGGCCCTTGTGCAGCAGGCGGCGGGGCGCAACGTGGTGCCCGTGACGCTGGAACTGGGCGGGAAATCCCCGCAATTGGTTTTCGACGATGCCGATCTGGATGCGGCGCTGCCGTTTCTGGTGAATGCGGGTATCCAAAATGCGGGCCAGACCTGTTCGGCCTCGTCCCGGATCCTGGTGCAGCGGGGCGTTTATGAGCAGGTCAGATCGCGCATGTCTCAGGCCTATGAAGAACTGACCGTCGGCCCGGCGATGCGGGATCTGCGGGTTGGGCCGTTGATCTCGGAGCGGCAGAGACAGATTGTCAGGGGCTTCCTGAAAACCGCCACGGACCTGACGATCGCTGCGCAGGGACAGATTGTCGAAGACGCGCCAGAGACCGGAGCCTATGTCCGGCCCACTTTGTTCGCAGACGTGCCGCCAGATCATCAGTTGGCACAGGACGAAATTTTCGGCCCGGTTCAGGTTCTGATCCCTTTCGACACCGAAGAACAGGCTCTGACCATAGCGAATAGTACAGAGTACGGCCTGGTCGCCAGCGTCTGGACGCGGGATGGCGCGCGGCAGATGCGGTTGGCGAAAGCGCTGCACTCGGGTCAGGTTTTCATCAACAACTACGGCGCAGGCGGTGGTGTTGAACTGCCGTTTGGCGGGGTGGGAAAATCCGGCCATGGCCGCGAAAAAGGGTTCGAAGCTTTGTACGGCTTTTCACAGTTGAAGACAGTTGCCGCGTTTCACGGATAACATTTCCCAGGCAATTCAGATCAGCTTTGCTTCCAATGTATGATTGTCCCAAATCTGTGATGTCCGCGTGGCAGAATGCCCACTGAACCAACCTCCGACGACCTCGTCGGCAACGTTGGCACTGGCGGGGAACTTTTGTCTTCCGCCATCTGCCAGGATCACCAGGTCAAACCAGACCCGAACAGAATACGGCACATTGATCCGGCCTGAATTCAGGTTGTATTTGTGCCAGTGTACCGGGCAGCTCAAGAAAACGACCTTGTTGAAATGTGCCCCCATCTCGGCGGCTTTCATGACGACATTGCAGCCGTGGCTGTGGGCAACCACATCGCAGCCGTGATAAGCCTCAAGATCTATCCAGTTTTTCAAGTGTTTGGCAGCAATATGTCGGCCGCGGTCGGACCACCGGCCCTCCCATTCATAGTAGTTTTGCCCTGAATAGATGTCGTTGCGATGCGGCCTGATGTAATTGTGCAGATCTCCGACATGGGGATAGTACCATGTAGGGTCGGGATTGACTTCGAAGTGAGTGCCATGAACCAGAAGCAACCCCGGCGCACCGGCTTTCTGTTGCGCGGGCGCCGGTGGAACCTTCGAACCCGGCGGGTCTGAAATCAGAGCGGACGACAGCACTGTAAGCAAATCTTGCGAGAGCGGCTCCAACTGCGCCCAACGTGCCATAAACACACCAAGCCAAAGACGTGGCGGAAAAGATTCCGGCGAATACAGTTTGAGGCACGAACTCAGTGCGGCAAGAGCAACAATTGAATCAGGGGCCGCCAGCCCAAGCTTCAAAGCAGCGTCAATATGTTCGACGCTCGGCTGTTCTTCTGCTGCTCTGATCGCCTCGAACAAACGTTGGTAATACCCCTCAGGCTCTGGCGAAGTAAGCAGGTCAACGGGCCTTAGATCACCGGGGTCATCAAAGAAACGCATGTATTCGTGGGCGGATGTTTGGCGGTCGTCAATTGGCCGGAATCCGAGCATAACAAGCTGTTTGGACAGAACGGCATCGTCGGTTTCTTCCCAATCGCGGCCCAACAGTAAAAGGTCGCTGTCATCGCCTTCGGCTTGCAGAAACTGCGCGCGGGATATCAGGTATGCGGCGTAGGAAAAAAGTGAAAGCTCATCCCGGGATCCGCCGGTATCGTAGAAGTTCTTTGGTTCAAAAATCATTTTATCTCAACCTTAATGCTCAATGGGAATGCCTTCCAAAATAGCATCAGGTGAGGTGCCGATAAATGATGAATGCACCGCCGTGGTTCAGACGATCACCTCGATCGCCTTTTGCGCTCCGACTCCAAACACCCGCTTGTAGCGTTCGATCTGGTCCTCCGGACCCATAGCCTTTTCCGGGTTGTCCGACAGTTTGACCGTCGGGCGGCCATTGGCGGATACCGCTTTGCAGACCAATGAGAACGGCGCCAGCGCGTCATTGGGGACGAGTCCGCGAAAATCGTTGGTCAGCAAGGTTCCCCAACCGAAGGAAATATTGGCGCGGCCCGCGAACTGGGCATGCAATTCCTGAATTTTCTCGACATCCAGACCATCAGAGAAGATGATCCGTTTCCCTGTCGGGTCTTCGCCGCGTGCGTTCCACCAGTCTATTGCGACCTCGGCCGCTGCTGCCGGGTCTCCGCTGTCGATGCGAATGCCGGTCCATCCCGCCAGCCAGTCAGGAGCATTGTCCAGAAACCCCTTGGTGCCATAGGTGTCGGGCAGGATGATGCGGAGGTTGCCGTCATGCTCGTCATGCCAGTCGCTGAGCACGTCATAAGGCGCCTGCGCCAACGCTTCATCCGTATCGGCCAGCGCGGAATAGACCATGGGCAGTTCATGCGCATTGGTGCCGATGGCCTCGACCTCGCGTCGCATGGCGATCAGGCAGTTTGAAGTTCCGGTAAAGGATGCGCCCAGCCCTTCGATCATCGCCTGCACGCACCAATCCTGCCACAGAAAGGAATGCCGCCGTCTGGTGCCGAAATCCGCGATCCCAAGCCCGTTTATCGAGCTCAACTTTTCGATCTTTTCCCAAACCCGGGTCATCGCGCGGGCGTAAAGCACCTGCAATTCGAACCGGCGCATGTCGTTCAGCACCGCGCGCGAGCGCAGCTCCATCAACACCGCCAGCGCGGGGATTTCCCACAACATGACCTCGTGCCACTTGCCTTCAAAGGTCAGTTCAAATTGGTCACCTTTGCGTTCAAGGTGATAGGGCGGCAGTCGCAAATTCTCGAACCACTCCATGAAGTCAGAGCGGAACATCTGCCGTTTTCCATAGAACATGTTGCCGCGCAGCCAGGTGCTTTCCCCACGGCTGAGGCTGAGAGAGCGGATGTGATCTAGCTGTTCCCGCAGCTCGCCTTCATCGATCAAACGCGCCAGAGGTACGTGATTCGACCGGTTGATCAACGAAAAAACGACATCTGTTTGAGGCTTGTTTCGAAACACTGACTGGCACATCAGCAGTTTGTAGAAATCAGTATCGATCAAAGACCGTACAATCGGGTCAATCTTCCATTTGTGATTGTAGACGCGGGTCGCGATGTCGACCATGGGGAACTCCTGCGATTTCCGTAGTTAGATCAATCGACTCTGGAAATAGCAAGAGTCACTGATTTGGTGACAATGCCAGTTTGACGTCACAATACCGGCATATTGTGCATTGTTTTTACCGGTTAGTGAGAAGAGGGGATGGAAAGTCGAAACTGAGTTTGTGAATGGGTATCGAGTACGATTTTGATATTGTTAACGTAGCGCTGGAAGATCTGGACCCCGAAAAGCTGGGGTCTGCCTCTGATAGGGAACGCCAGGTATGTGCGGTGTTCCGCGATATCAGAGCCGCGGACGCGTTGCGTGGAACATCGCCGAAAATCCGCAAGATTTTCATGGATGCCGGATTCAGCCTCGAGTCGCGCAACAGCGGCATCGTGCCAGGTGTTTTTCCGGCCGAGGATCATGCGGATCGGGTGCGAATTCTGCGGTCGCTGTTTGACAACATCAGGACGCGTGGAATTCGGGGTGAATATTGCGGCGATTTCAACCTTTGGGATTTCCTGCATTATGTGCGAACCGCGCAACCCATGGCTGGGATCGTACGCAGCCGACCGATGCGCGTTCCGCCACCTCCGTCAAACCAAACCAACCCGGAACGTCGCACGATACCAGGGCGCATTGGGTTCGCGCTGGGTCTGGCGGTTGTTCTGTTCGTGATGATCAAGCTTTTGGCTGCCGCAGGGGCCACACCTTAGGTCAAAGCGACTCCGGCGTCCCGCATCGCCTGCTCGGCGGCTGCCAGCGAACCGTCCATATCAATCGCGCGGCACGCGCCCATGCGGACCGTGACATCGAAACCCAACCTGGCGGCATCTACCGCAGAATAACGCACGCAGTAATCGGTGGCCAATCCCACAAGGGTCAAACGGTTGATACCGCGTGTATCCAAATAGCCTTTAAGGCCTGTCGGTGTCTGGTGGTCATTCTCGAAGAATGCGGAATAGCTGTCGATGGCACTGCGGAACCCCTTGCGAAGGATCAGGTCGCCATCCGTGCGCAATTCGGGATGAAACCCGGCGCCGCGCGTGCCCTGCACGCAGTGGTCGGGCCACAGAACCTGTGGGCCATAGGGCATTTCGACCAGGTCGAACGGGTTTTTGCCATCGTGGGAACTGGCAAACGAAGAATGCCCCGCCGGATGCCAATCCTGAGTCAGGATCACGGCATCGAATTCATCCATCATGGCGTTTATCGGTGCGACGATCTCGTCCCCTTCTGCCACGGCCAGTGCCCCACCTGGGCAGAAGTCGTTCTGGACATCAATCACGAGCAGCGCATGGGTCATGGCGGCCTCCTTTTACCGCTCTATCGGTAGGCGGCGGCGCGCGGGGTGTCAATGCAATCCCTTGCGACTCTGGGTCTGCAAAGGTAGATCGCGCGTATGTACACAATCGCTGCCCTCTATCACTTTACACGTTTCGCGGACCCGGCCGCGTTGCGCGACCCCTTGCTGGACCTGTGCCGCGCGCAGTCTGTCACAGGTACGCTGCTGCTTGCCCAGGAAGGGATCAACGGCACGATCGCCGGCCCGCGGGCCGGAATTGACGCCGTGCTGTCACATGTCCGATCCTTGCCCGGTTGCGCTGATCTGGAGTGGAAAGAAGCGACCTCGGACCACCCGCCTTTCGGCAAGATGAAGGTGCGGTTGAAGAAAGAGATCGTGACCATGGGCCAGCCCGACGTGGACCCGCGCGCCCGTGTCGGCAACTATGTCGACCCGCAGGAGTGGAATGACCTGATCCGCTCTGACGATGTGGTTTTGATCGACACGCGAAACGATTACGAAGTGGCAATCGGGACGTTTGAAGGCGCAATAGACCCTGAAACGGCCAGTTTCCGCGATTTCCCGGCATGGTGGGAACAGAACAAGGACCGCTTTCACAACAAGCGGGTCGCCATGTTCTGCACGGGCGGTATCCGTTGCGAGAAATCCACCAACTACTTGTTGGGGCAGGGGGTCGAAGATGTCTATCACCTCAAAGGCGGTATCCTGCGGTATCTGGAGGAAATCCCCGCCGAAGACAGTTCCTGGCAGGGTGAATGCTTTGTTTTCGACAATCGCGTTTCGGTTGGCCACGGTCTTGTTGAAGGGCCGCACAAGCTTTGTCATGGCTGCCGGCGTCCAATCCTGCCCGAGGATATGAAGCGCCCGGAATACGAGCATGGCGTTTCATGCCATCAATGCATCAATGAGACGTCCGATGCTGACAAAATGCGCTTTCGCGAGCGGCAAAAGCAGATCCTGCTGGCGCGGGAACGGGATGAGGCGCATTTGCGGCAGGATTGAATTCGGGTTGCGGGCGATGCCTTTAGGTCGGATGATTGCCCGAAATCCGGATTGAGGGGGCGTTCATGCATCGCAAACCCACGACATTGGACGAATGGAAATCGACCCTGATTGCGGCACTGGGGCTGGTCCTTGCTAGCTTCCTGGCTTGGTATGGCCTGTCCCGCCTGAGCGAGGCGGCTGCGGGCGATACGATTGGCACAGTCGCCTCAATCGGGCTGTTGATCTGGCTGGTGTCACAGTCCTGGTATTACATGACACAGGTGAAATCGCCCCGCAGGCTTTTGTTTCTGATGGGTGTTTCGTTCATACAGGTTGTTCCATTCCTGTTCGCCGCAGTTTACGGGGCCTTTGGGTATAACGACCACTGTGTCATCGGTGCGCAGGGTCCGGGGGATATCCTGTATTTTTCCTATGTCACCTTCACCACAGTCGGATATGGCGACATGTCCCCGACCGGTCTGTGCCGTGGGCTCGCTGTGTCCGAGGCCGTAACGGGCTATATCCTGCTGGGGATGTTTGTTGCCGCAGCAGTTTCGCTTTATGCCCGCAACCACGATCCGGATAGACCCTAATTAGGGGCTATTTGTTGTGATCGATCCATCGCGACATCATTTTCTTGTCGCGGAAACACTCGGATGGGATCGGGCGGCGCTTGCTGCGTGAAATCCGCTCGGCAAACGCGACTTGTTTTCCCGTCGGGTAATTGTCGAACTGTGAGGTCCCGTGTGGTTTGTGGGCTGAAATCCAGTCAGACAAAAGCCGCCGGTCACGCTGTGCCTCAACCGGAATCTCAAGGGCTGACTTCTCGGCAATCGCACGCGCATACCGCATCTGCCGATCGGTGACCGGAAGCAGGTGATAGTCGTTGTTCGGCCCGTTCAGGGCTGTGGGACGTGTTTGCTGGGTCATCGGTTTGTCCTCTGACTATGTAGAACATAAATAGAACATTAACCAAAAATTTCAAGGTTTGCGGGGTTTGACAGGCGTGAAACCGCCCCTTTGATGATTTTATTGACTGGTCAATCAATAACCGATAGGCCGATTTTCGACTGACCATTTGTCCCGTCCTGACGGGTGCGAAAGAAAAGGACACGGTATGAAGTTTCAGCCCCGGGCCAGCCATTTCATTGACGGCGAATATGTCGAAGATACAAACGGCGCGGCCATCGAAGTGATCTATCCCGCTACAGGCGAAGTGATTGCACGGTTGCATTCAGCGACGCCGGCGATCGTGGAACAGGCTCTAAACAGTGCAAAAAACGCTCAGGCAGCATGGGCGGCCCTGTCCGGGACGGAACGTGGCCGCATCCTGCGCCGCGCCTCTGATATCATGCGCGAACGCAATTACGACCTGTCCGTTCTGGAAACCCATGATACCGGCAAGCCGATTCAGGAAACCACAGTGGCCGATGCCACCTCGGGGGCCGATGCGCTGGAGTATTTTGGTGGATTGGCAGCCTCTCTGACTGGCGAGCATATTCCGCTGGGCGGGGGGGATTTCGTCTATACCATCCGCGAGGCGCTGGGCGTGTGCGTCGGGATCGGCGCCTGGAATTACCCCACGCAGATCGCCTGCTGGAAAGGTGCACCTGCACTGGCTTGCGGCAACACGATGGTATTCAAACCTTCGGAAACCACGCCCCTTTCGGCATTGAAAGTGGCCGAAATTCTTGTCGAGGCCGGCGCACCCAAGGGTGTCTACAACGTGATCCAGGGTTACGGTGATGTCGGTGCTTCGCTGGTCTCTGATCCGCGCGTGGCCAAGGTCTCTTTGACAGGTTCTGTGCCGACGGGCCGCAAGGTCTATGCTGCTGCGGCGGATGGCATGAAGCATGTGACCATGGAACTTGGCGGCAAATCCCCGATGATCGTCTTTGACGATGCCGACATCGAAAACGCTGTTTCAGGTGCGATCCTGGGCAATTTCTACTCTTCGGGCCAGGTTTGTTCCAACGGCACCCGCGTCTTCGTTCAGAAAGGTATCAAAGAGGCATTCCTGAAACGTCTGTCGGAACGTCTGGCGCACGCGAAAATCGGCGATCCAATGGACGAGGACGTCAGCTTTGGCCCGATGGTCAGCGAGAACCAGATGAACATCGCCCTGGGCTATATCGAAAAGGGCAAAGCCGAAGGCGCAAGACTGGTTTATGGCGGTGAACGGATCGAAAGAGACGGCTATTTTGTGCAACCCACGGTTTTTGCTGACGTCACGGACAACATGACCATCGCGCGCGAGGAAATCTTTGGCCCCGTCATGTCGGTGCTGGATTTCGAGACCGAGGAAGAGGTGATGGCCCGCGCCAATGACACCGAGTTCGGTCTGGCCGCAGGTGTCTTCACGAATGATCTGACCAGGGCGCATCGAATCGTGGCCGGATTCGAAGCTGGCACTTGCTATATCAACACCTACAACCTTGCCCCGGTCGAAGCGCCGTTTGGTGGATCGAAGATGTCCGGTGTCGGGCGCGAGAACTCGAAACTCGCGATCAATCACTTCTCGGAAATGAAAACCGTCTATGTCTCGATGAATGATGTTGAGGCTCCGTACTGAATCAAGGACGGTTGTCCGCTGTTTTTGACGTCTCAGCTCCCGGTGTCCGGCACCGGGAGCTGAGGAAGCGCCAGCCAGTGGCGTGCAGTACTGCACTGGCAATACCGATGCCTGTCAGCGTGTCGGAAAAGGCGGGCTTGCAGAATTTGTGTCCAAAGACGTTGCCATCCCAAACCGGTTGGCCAGGTTTGATGAGGAGACACGTCCGCGATTTCTCTGACCACGGAACTCATTGAAGGCGTGGAACTTTTACCGCCGTCCTTCGGATGTGGCGTCTCGTTTTCACGCATCTGCCGTCAATGCCACAGCACCGGTTGCTTCACGGGCGGTCAGCCGTCGTGACCTTTTTGGTTGGGGAACGTGGCCTGAAATTCGGCGGCCTGTTTTTCTGTGTCATGTCTGGAACACAACATCCTTGAAAGAAGTTGGAGCCATGTTTGCATCCCCGCCTGATCGGGCGTTCTGATTGGACCCGCTTTGAAGCAACGGCGCCGGGCTCCCAACGCTGCCAGCGGTTGAAACGCATCGCAGGGTATACCGGGACCGGCGTTCACTTTGCCGGGTGCGGCCGGAACAGTCGCGATATACGTCATTTTACCCCAACTGCGTTCAACATCTCGTCGATCCGCTGGCGGGCCGACTGGCTGTCCTTCAACAGGTTTTCCGCATCCGCCAGCGGTTTTTCTGCCGACCGTTCCGGCAGGTCAGACAAGGCTTGGGTCATTTGATTCAATGCCGCGTATTTCCCGCCCGCAGGTTCCAACCTTTTATCCGATACTCCGGCCAGCCAGAAGTACCGGTTTGCCGCTTCGTTTTGTTCGAGATCTCGGAGCATTTCGCCGGCGGCTGCAAAATCTTCTGTTGAAACCATCGCCTGCGCGCGCAAGGCAATCGCCTCCGCGGAATTGTCATCAGCCAGCTCCAGCAGGGCTTGATGAGGGCGCCCCGACAGCAAAGCGGCCCGAGCCCGCAACCGAGCCCGATCCGAGCGCCGAGACTGATCTTCCGGTTTGTTCGCCAGCGCGAATGTCTGCTGAGCAAAGCCCAGATCAGCAAGACGGCTTGCCAATGCAATTGCAGTATCGGTTGTCAGCACTGCCGTCATGTCTGGCTGCATTACCTCCATCGTCTGGCGTAGAAAGGTTGCGTCATCCGATCTTTCAGCAAGCAATTGCAGATGCCGATTGATCGCGCCGTCACTATCGGGTCCGGGTGGCTGCGCTTTGATCACGTCAAATGCACGGTCGAATTCCTGGCTCAGGCTCAGAGCGATCGCATAGGTGCGGTTCATCATCGGGCCCAGCTCCGATCGCCTGAACTCGACCGCATAAGATGCCGCCAGATCAAGCTCTTGAGAAGAAACAGCTTTGCGTTCAGACCAACGTTTTTCCACCAGGCGCGCCAAAGCCAGCGGAGATTCAGTGGCGGCGTCGGTAGAGGTTATAACCTCGGTCAACAACTCTTCTTCACGGTCACTGTCCCCTTCCGCCTTGGCAACGCTGGCTTTGGCCTGAGCGACACTGGATATCGTTTCCGGTTCAATCCGGTCAACCGAACGAAGGATTCTGCGGGCAGCCTCCAGTTGTTGTGCGCTCACCAGTAATTCTGATAACCGCGGCCCCAGCTGGCGGCGAAGATGATCTGGCAGTCTTGAATACGCGTTTTCGATTGCTTCCACGTTTGCGTCAGGTGCCAGTTCCCCTTCGGACAACACAGCCCAAAGCGCGGCATCGCTGTCACATCGTTGCAGGTCGTTGAATGGATTCCTGGGCAGCGGCGGCCGGTTATCTACAACCCGCGCAATTGCCGCAACGGGTTCGAAGCCCTCTGGCGGCGTCTCCAAAAGCCTAAAGACACTCAACGCTTCGGCTCCGAAACCGAAAGAGGCGTAGAGCCTGGCCAGGTTCATGGCCTTTTCGCCGTCAAGTTTGTCAAACTCTTTGTACAGCCCAGAGCGGAGAGCTGATACCTGGTCCAGAAAAGGCGTGTCCCCTGACCAGGACGCAAAATTCATCTCAGCAGTCGAGATGCAGGCCGGTCTGTGGTCAATTGGTTGCAGTTCTGCGTTCAATACATTCTGCAAATCGTCCAGAACCGTGGTCAGACGTACGTTCGAACGCAATCGGGGCGGCACAACGCTTGTACCGGACGGGGCGGTATTGCGTGGCCCGACAGGAGCAAGCTTCAAATCCAGCAACTTGCGATCGGTCCCTTGCAGAAGACGAGTGGACAGCTGGTCTTTTATCCCCTGCTCAGTCATGGTGAGGAGCGGAAGATGCAACCCTGTCCCAACCGATGGCGGTTTGCCTTCGGCCGTTTTTCCGATCAAGGGTGGCGGTACATTCTCAAGAAGCGGCGGCAACAATTCCCCTGGCGCGATGTCCAGTACGATCATCGAGTTTCTGTACAGAAACGCCGACGCCACGCAGTCGCACCCGAACTCCAGCTCCAAAGCGCTGCCGGGGTTTTCCTGCGACAATGAGGCCAGGCGGTTCGTGGTCAAACGCCCAAAAACCGAGCTGGTTTTGAATGTGACATCGTCCAGGGCAATGGTAAGGCTGGCGCCGTTCTTCCGTTGCGCCAGCACCCAGCGGGTGTCCGGTGGCACGTCGAAAACCAGACGTGTGAATCCGTCATGCTCACCGGATCGCACCACCACGTCCTGTGCAGTCACGGCAGATGCAGCCATGACCAAAACCGCAATCAGAAACCCGATGCGCTTCATGCCGCAGCCTGCTTGAGCTCTTTCAATGCGTCTTCCAGCTCGGAAAAGCCCGGGCGGTTATGGGTTGGGGTGTTCTGGCGTCCGACTTCAATGCACATGGCGGCATTGTGGTTGTGCAGGTTGGCCACCAGTACTTCTTTGATCAGCTGATAAAAGTGGTTGTCTTCTTCAACCACGGCTTTCAGTTTGCCTGCGAAGGGGCCGACCAGACCATAGGCCAGAAAAACGCCCAGGAACGTGCCTACCAGGGCACCCCCAATCAGCTTCCCCAGCACTTCGGGCGGCTGATCGATTGATCCCATCGTCTTGATCACGCCCAGAACCGCAGCAACGATCCCCAGCGCGGGCAGGCCGTCTGCTACTGTTTGAAGCGCATGGCTTGAGTGCATGGCGTGATGAAAATTCGCCTCCATGCGCTTCTCCAGAACCTCTTCAACCTGATGCGGATCGTCATAATTCATCGCCGCCGACCGCATGGTGTCACAAATCAGGTCGACGGCCTCCTTGTCTGATTGGATCTTGGGGTATGCGGAAAACAAGCTGGAGTTTTCGGGGTCTTCTATATGCTGCTCGACCTCAACAGGGTTGGCGCGGGCAATGCGGATCAACGAAAACAGAAGGCACAGAAGGTCACGATAGTCTTCGGGCTTCCATTTCGGGCCCTTGAAAACCTTGGCCATGTCTTTGATCGTATGTTTCACGCCGCCCATGTCATTGCTGATCAGAAAGGCTCCTACGGCGGCACCACCGATCATCATCATTTCGAAGGGAAGAGATTTCATGATGATGGTCATCTTGCCACCTGCCGCGAGATAGCCGCCGAAGACCATTACGAAGATGACAACAATTCCAACAATTCCAATCATTTGAGATCTCCAGATGAGTTCTGTGCGATACCGGGCAACACGGGCGACTACTCCTGTGGGGCCGAGGCGTTGCGTCCGGCCATGACAACGCTGATCGTATAGGCCGCTTCGGGGCTCAGGCCCGCCAGTACGCCAGCCGCTGCGTCTGCCGGCATGCGGGACAGGAACCCTGCGGCAAAGGTCGGGTCCATAGTTTCAAACAACGCGGCTGCGTCCTTGGGTTTCATGTTCTGGTAAACATCCGTCAGGCGCGCCAGATCGTTCTCTGCCGCCTTGTCCGCAACCGCCAACGTGGCACGCAGGGCATCTTCTGCTTCCTTCAGGGCCGTCAGACGCGTTTCAACGGCCTGGGTTGCGATCTCCAGTGCTTTTTCCTGATCGCGCAATTCAGCCTCTCGCTGTTTGACGCGTTCCTCCCGGCGCAAAAGTTCTGCTAGCACAACCTGAACATCGCGTGTTTCGGACGCGGCGGGCTTGTTTTCCACGGCTTCGGGTGTCGCCGGTTTGGCGAGCGCGGGTCCTGCCTCCAAGCCAACGCGAATGGCTGCCGAGCCGATCATCAGCAATGAGATGACAGCAAGCACACCGCCGCGCGGACGTGTATCGTGTTTGGCGTTGCGCGCAAGGCTCATGCCTGCGCCCCGTTCTGTTTGCGGTCATGGCGGAAGAACATCAGGCCCTCTGGCGCCTTGGGTTGCTCTTCACGCGCACCAGTTTCGGCCGGTTCCGCTGCTTTCTCGTGCTTGGTGCCCTGTTCCTCTTCAGGCTGGGGCTCGTCTTGGACAGGCTTTGCCGTTTCCGGGGCGGCAGTTTCTTCTTCGGGGATGACATCATGCAGAGATGCCATCATCAGCTCCAGGTGCTGAGCCACGGTCTCAGCCCTTTGCGTCAGCGCCTTCAGCTGATCCCCCGATTGATCCGAGGCATTTCGCGCGCTGTCCAGGGATTTCTTCAGCTCTTCTGCCTGGGTCGACAACACGGCCACCGCGCCACCGACGCCTTTTTCAAGATCGGTGAACCGCCTGAGGCGGCGCGACAGCACAAAACAATAAAGACCCGCGCCCAACGCACCGGCGACCAGCAAAATATCCGCAATCAGCTCCAATTCCGCCTCCTAATTCAGTACAAATTCCATCACCAGCACATCGCGAACGCGCCCTTCGCCAACAACAATTCCAATGCGTCGCAGCAGGTGACCTCGGATGCGCGTCAATGCCAGCGAATCCTCCAGGTCCTTCAATTCAACGGCTCGCAGGTATCCGTTCAGGACATCCATGATTCGTGGCTGCATTTTTTTCACATCAGCTATGTACGGCGCGTTAACTTCGAGCTGAGCGTGGAACTTCAAATGTCGCGAATTGCCGGAATTCACCGATACAACAACCGGCGGCAGATCAATGAACCCCACATCCGCCAGCGCTTTGGCAGGTTCCTCTTTCGCCTCGTCCTTGCTGGCCTCAACCGCGGCCTTGCCACCCAGCGGAATCAATCCGGATGACGTCAGGAAATACCCGCCCGCAGCGCCGGCGATGGCAAGAAGCATCCCGATCAGCATTCCCTTTTTCCCTTTTTTCCCGGTGGGTTCCGCCAGTTCGTCGGTTGCGTCGGTCATGACGTCCTCATTCATCAGTTCCGACCCCGTCATAACCGCGCAGGGACTAACCGATTGTTAAGAGCAATCGTCCAAACAGAGGGTGCGTCGGGCAGAATGCCGGCGAGTCGGAGGTGAGCGTGCAGCAGATTGGAACTGTCTGGGCTAATTTGGACAGGCGTAAACAAATCATCGTCGCCGGTGCGGTTGCGCTGGTGTTTCTGGGAATCCTTGGCATGTCGCGCCTCGTGACGGCTCCGTCCATGACGCTGCTTTATGCGGGTCTGGAAAGCGGTGCCGCCGGGGAAATAGTACGCGCGCTGGACCAGCGCGGCGTCACATATGAAATCCGGGGCGGATCGATCTACGTATCCGGCGCGCAGCGCGACGAGCTGCGAATGACCCTGGCCAGCGAAGGCCTGCCCGCAAACGGCAACAAAGGGTACGAACTGCTTGATTCGCTAAGCGGGTTTGGCACCACCTCTCAGATGTTCGATGCTGCCTATTGGCGCGCGAAAGAGGGTGAACTGGCGCGGACGATTGTCGGAAGCCCGCATATAAGTCAGGCGCGCGTCCATATTGCCAACGGGACGGCAAACCCGTTTCAGCGCAGCGTGTCGCCAACGGCTTCGGTTTACCTCGTGCCATCCGGGACCGAAATTACCGGGGATCAGGCCAAGGCCATCCGGTTCCTTGTTGCCTCGGCCGTCAGCGGCCTGACGCCCGAGAACGTTACGGTGGTTGATTCGCACGGGGCCGTGATTGGCGGGCAGGATACCGCAGCGCCTGCGGACACTGCGGACGACAAGTCGCGCCAGTTGCGGGAACGTGTTCTGCGTCTGGTCGAGGCGCGTGTCGGTACAGGCAATGCCGTGGTCGAGGTCAGTGTGGACACCGAAACCAAGACGGAATCCATTCGCGAGCGGCGCTTTGACCCCAAAGGCCGCGTGGCGATCAGCACGGATGTCGAAGAACGTTCGGACAGCGCCCGAAACCAGTCATCGGATGTCACCGTGGCGTCGAACCTGCCGGATGGCGATGCGGCGGGCGGGGACGAATCGAACTCGACGGCTACCCAGACTCGTGAGCGGGTGAACTACGAAGTCTCCGAGACTGAGTTGGAAGTTCATAAGGCTCCCGGCGCGATCAAGCGCCTGACGGTTGCAGTTCTGGTCAATGGGAAAAGATCAGTGGACGCCTCTGGTGCCGAAGTCTTCACGCCCTTGCCCCAGGAAGAGCTGGCCGCTCTGGAAGAGCTCGTGGCGTCGGCAGTCGGGTACGATGCGGCGCGCGGGGACGTTATCACACTGAAATCCATGGATCTGCCGTCGGTCGAACCACAGGGCACCCTGGTTTCGTCGTCGCTCTGGCAGAACATTCATCTGGACGTCATGTCCTTGATACAGATGGCTGTGCTGGCTTTGGTTTCGCTCGTGCTGGCCCTGTTCGTGATCCGCCCGATCCTGACGAATGCAACACCGACACCGGCGCTGCTGGCGGCGGCAGGAGGGGCGGATTCGGATACCCTGGCACTGACAGGTGAAATCGCTCCGGAGGAACCGGCAGAGCTCTCGACCCTGCCGGCAGAGCGTGGTGTTCCGGCTCTCGGCTCGAACGCCACGGAGGATCCTGTCGACCGGCTGCGCGCCATGATCGGTGAAAAGCAGGAAGAAACTGTCGAGATCCTGCGCAGTTGGCTTGAAGAAGGTGAGGAGCGGGTGTGATGTCGATTGCCCATCTTCTTGAGGATTTCACCACCCAGACCGGTACGGGGCCTGTTCTGATCTTGAATGAGGACACGCTGGAAGAACAACGACTCGCTGCCTTCGAAGACGGGTATGGGGCTGGTTGGGAAGATGCCTCGCGGGCGCAGGAGCAAAGCCGCGGCCAGATTTCGGCTGAATTGGCAAGGTCGCTTGAGGATATGTCTTTCACCTATCACGAAGCCATCGCCCGCATGACCCTGTCGTTGGAGCCCATGTTCACCAGCCTGGTTCAGACCGTACTGCCTGAGATGGCCGAGCGCGGCCTTGCAGCCCGCATCGTGGAGCAACTCTGTAAAATGGCGCGTTCGCGGATAGAGCAGCCGATGCAGATTTTGGTGCCGCCGGGTTGTGCCGAGAGTGTCGCAGCGCTGTTGCCGCAAGATCTGCATTCCACTCCTCAGGTGATCGAACACTCTGAACTGGAGCCGGGTCAGGCCCGCCTTCAGGTCGGCACGAGCCGACGTGAGGTTGATTGCACCGCTTTGCTCGCCGCCATCGAACAGACCTTTGACGCTTATGTCTTTGAGACAAGAGAGGCTTTGTCCAATGAATGACACCCAGATCCCGAAATCTGAAAAACCCAACCCCTTCGACTCGGTCCCGATTGAAGTGACCGTTTCCGTTGGTCGTGCGCGCCCATTGATCAAGGACCTGTTGAACATGGGAGAGAATGCCGTGCTGACTCTGGACAAACGGATCGAAGACCCGGTTGACCTCTATGTTGGGGATCAGTTGGTGGCGCGCGGGCTGTTGGAAGAAATGGAAGGCGATCAGGCAGGGCAGCTTGCAGTGCGCTTGACCGAGATTGCGGATTTGCACAACGGAATCGGTTGATGCGCTATGTAATCTGCCTGGCTTTGGTGGCCGTGTTGACGCCCTCACTGGCCGCTGCCCAGGATTTGACCTTGTCCTTGGGCGAGGGCGGGTCGATTTCCGCCCGGACGATCCAGCTGATTCTGCTGATCACAGTACTGAGCATCGCTCCGGGGCTGGCGATCATGATCACCTGCTTTCCCTTCCTGATCACCGTTCTGTCGATCCTGCGGCAAGGGATTGGCCTGCAACAATCTCCGCCCAATATGCTGTTGGTCAGCCTGGCGTTGTTCCTGACCTATTTCATCATGGACCCGGTGTTTTCAGAAGCGTGGGCGACAGGGATACGACCGATGATGGAAGAGACGATGGAAGTGGAACCAGCGCTGGAGCGCGCGTTGGAGCCGTTCCGGGCCTTCATGGCGGCCCGACTGGATGCGGACACGTTCTATGCCATGGCGGCTTTGCGCCCCGGTGGTGAGGCTATGGAGTTGTCCGCACAAGCGCCATTGTCGGTCTTGATGCCGTCCTTCATGCTGTCGGAAATCGCACGGGCGTTTCAGATCGGGTTTCTGATTTTCCTGCCATTTCTGATCATCGATCTTGTCGTGGCTGCTGTATTGATGTCGATGGGCATGATGATGGTGCCTCCGGCCATCGTATCCTTGCCATTCAAGCTGGCGTTTTTTGTGATTGCCGACGGGTGGGCTCTGATTGCGGGCGCATTGGTGCGCAGTTACATGCCGTGAGCTCGACATGTAGCCGCGGCGCGCTGAAAAAACAGGCGGTCAGGCGCCTCTGCCCCACTGTTGTCAAAGGCGTAATTCAATGCGTGGCCGCAAGTGAAACGGATCAACCCGTATTTTTCAGGTCCTTGATCAACTGGTCCAGGTTGCCTTTGCGGGCATCCAGCATCGCGCCGATTTCGGTGCGTTCGGTCAGCAACAAATTAACGCCTTCGATGAACATGTTGTAGAATTTTTCACGCCCAGACTTGTCCGAAACGAGGAACGTTACATCAAACGGCGCCGAGCCGCGCAGCTTGACCATTGTGCGTACTTCATATCCGGCCTTGATCTTGCGGGCATTGCGCACGTTGACCTCACCGCCAATGAACTCGCGGAAGCGGCGACCATATTTGCGGGAAATATAGCCCTGAAACGCCTTGGTGAATTGCTTCAACTGGGATGGGGTGGCCGTGCGGGCATCGGCACCGAGGGCATAACGCGCCATGATCGGGACGTCGGCATATTGCACAAAGATCTTCTCGAAATCACGCAGCATCGCATTCTCTGACTTGCCCGATGCGATAACCCTGTTGATGTCGTTGACCACACTGTTGACCAGTGCCTTGGCTGATGCCTCGGTCTGGGCAAATGCGGATTTGGGCAGGACCGCCAAGGCCAGACCAGCTGCGACAAAGCTACGGCGGTTCAACTCGTTATTCAGCATAGGGGTCCTCGTATGGGTCTAAATAGGGGTCCCTGACCGGGTCTGTACCGGTTTCGGCATAGGGGTCGGAATACAAATCCAGATAAGCGTCTTCGTCATCTCTTGCCAGTTCGAAGCGGCGGTTTTGCAGATAGATCAGGCGGGCCTGCGCGTAACTGTCTGCGCTTTCATACAGAATCGAGTCCACGGTATCCGAGAACCGCCCACGATCGCCCATGCGGCGAACGACTTCGGCATAGACGCCCAGATTGTCAGCGGGCCGGACCGGGGTAAAATTGATCGGATTCGAGAACAGGTTGATCACGACCCCGATGGCATCCCTTTGGGTCGACGGGCCATAGAAAGGCAGTTCAACATAAGCCCCTTCACCGACCCCCCAGACATGCAGGGTCTCACCGAAATCAGTATCGACGGGCGGCAGGTTCAGCTCATCTGCGGGCGCGGACAGGCCAAAGCCGCCCACGGTCATGTTGATCACAAAGCGCAGCAGCGCATTGCCCATCTGTTTCGGGTTGCCCTGAAGCAGGTAGTCGACCGCTTGTCCGGGCAGCGAGATGTTTTCGGCGAATGTGCTGAAACTGGTGACCATGGGATCAGGAACGATCTTCACGTACCCTTTCGACGCAGGTCGAAACAGAAACCGGTCAACGCCCAGATTGAACTTGTGAATTCCCCGGTTCGTGTTTTCGTAAGGGTCAAACACGTCGCTGCGTGAGGCGCCCTCGGGCGGTGTCGTTGCACAGGCGGACAGAATGGCCATGAGCGACAGGACAACCAGGTGTTTCAGGCGAAATCTGCTCGACACGATCTTTGCTTCTCCCAAATGCCCGGCATACGTTCTGTCGGGCAAACAATCACAATTCACCAATACTTACTCGCCGGTATGGCACAAGTTCTTGTCACATAGTCGTTTCAGGTCTCAAATGAAACACCTAGCGTGTAACCTGTCCGTCAGGTCCGGGTAAAGCAATTGAGCATCTGCAAGTCATAATAAGTAAAGATATGCTCAGATCGCATGCAAGCCGGAATTTGCCGCATTCCGTCTTTCCACGGCTGTGCTTCCCGGTTAGCGTCCGGCAGAGTCAATCAGGGAAGGACCCTTTCAATGAGCATCGCTGCAAAATTGGAAAGCCTCGGTGTCACGCTGGGCGACGCACCCGCTCCAGCGGCAAATTATGTGCCGTATGTACGTGTGGGCAATATCGTGTACGTCTCCGGCCAGATATCGAAAACGGATGAGTTGATCACCGGCAAGCTGGGCGATGACATGGATGTCGAAGCCGGAGCCGCAGCGGCGCGGGTCTGCGCGATCAATCTGCTGGCACAGGTCAAGGCGGCCTGTGGCGGAGATATCGACAAACTGGTGCGTGTCATCAAGCTGACCGGTTTCGTGAACTCGACCGCAGATTTCACTGCGCAGCCGCAAGTGATCAACGGTGCATCCGACTTCCTGGTCGAAGCGCTGGGCGACGCCGGTCGCCACTCGCGTTCTGCCGTAAGTGCTGCGTCGCTGCCTTTGGGCGTGGCGGTCGAGATCGAAGGCATTTTCGAGATCGAATGATACCGCCCCTGCCAGTTGCGTTTTTGCAGGCCCCGATTGCTCATCGGGCGCTGCATGACGTCTCGAACAACCGCCCGGAAAACAGCCGGGCGGCCATTCGTGCCGCCATTGATGCCGGATACGGGATCGAGATCGACCTTCAGCTGACATCTGATGATCGTGCCGTCGTATTCCATGATTACGACATGGGGCGTCTGACCGGCCAGCCCGGGCCGATCCGGCAGGTGTCGGCGGCGGCGGCGTCCGAATTGACCCTTCTGTATGGTGATGACGGCATTCCAACGCTGGATGAAGTGCTGGATATGGTCGCAGGCCGGGTGCCGCTTCTAATCGAGCTGAAGGATCAGGACGGCATTATGGGTATGAATATCGGTGCCCTCGAGCACGACACCGTGCGCGCATTGCAGGGCTATGACGGCCCGGTGGCCCTGATGTCCTTCAATCCAAACTCGGTTGCGGAACTGGCGCGGCTGGCCCCGCACCTGCCGCGCGGCATCACGACTTGCGCCTATGAGCCCAGTGTCGAGCTTCTGCCGCAAGACGTCTGCGACACCCTGCGCGACATTCCTGATTTTGAACGTGTCGGGGCCGGTTTCATCAGCCACGAGGCGGAAGATCTTTCCCGCCCGCGTGTGGCCGAACTGAAGGCGCAGGGCGTGCCGATCCTGTGCTGGACCGTCCGAACGCCCGAACAAGAGGCAGAGGCCCGCATGGTTGCCGACAATGTGACCTTCGAAGGGTATCTGGCTGCGCATTCAGCTTGAACCTTGCCGCTTCGGTCACAGATAAAGGGCTGGTGCGGAGGAAACATGGATCAGGCCCAAATCGAAGTTCAGGTCATTGGGTCTCTGTCGCGGATTTCAGCGGCCGAGTGGGATGCCTGCGCCTGCCCCGAGGCCGCCGATGGTGGGCGGCCCCTTGATCCCTTCACCACGCATCGCTTTTTGCTGGCGCTTGAAGAAAGCGGCTCGGTCGGGCGCGGTACGGGTTGGCAGCCGCAATACCTGACGGCCTTTCTTGACGGGATCCTGATCGCAGCGGCCCCGATGTATGCCAAATCGCACAGCCAGGGCGAATACATCTTTGACCACAGCTGGGCCCATGCCTATGAAAGCGCAGGCGGGCGGTATTATCCCAAGCTGCAAATTGCGGTGCCGTTCACACCCGCCACCGGGCGGCGGTTTCTGGTGCGCCCGGGCTATGACAGGATCGGAATGTCGGCTTTGGTGCAGGGTGCCGTTCAACTGGCGGCCGACAATCAGGTTTCTTCGGTTCACGTGACCTTCTGTACAGAAGCCGAGGCATTGGCCGGTGAGCAGATGGGGCTAATGCTTCGCAGCTCGCAACAGTTTCACTGGCTGAATGATGGCTACGCCGAATTCGATGACTTCCTTGCGGCCTTGTCCTCACGCAAGCGCAAGAACATCCGCAAGGAACGGGCGCAGGCCAATGGCTTTGGCGGTGAAATCCGCACATTGACGGGCGATGACCTGCGCCCGGAACATTGGGATGCGTTTTGGCGGTTCTATCAGGACACCGGGGCGCGAAAATGGGGCTCACCCTATCTGACGCGCCGGTTTTTTGACATCGCACAAGAGACGATGGCGAATGACATGGCCCTGTTTTTGGCTGAACGGGATGGTCATGCCATTGCGGGTGCGCTGAACTTCATAGGCCGCGAAACGCTTTTTGGGCGGTATTGGGGCTGCATCGAACATCATGCCTGCCTGCATTTCGAACTGTGCTACTATAGGGCGATAGACTTTGCCATTGCCCACGGTCTGGCCCGGGTGGAAGCGGGCGCTCAGGGCGAACACAAGCTGGCGCGGGGCTATTTGCCGACGCGCACGCATAGCTTGCACTGGGTCGGCGATCCGGGTTTTGCCGATGCCGTCAAAAAATATCTGGACGCCGAAGGCCGCGCAGTGGGAGAAGAGATCGAGATTCTGACGGATTACGGCCCGTTCAGGAAATCGAACCCGGAGGAACAGCAATGACTGAACTTTTGTCCGCCGAGACCCGTGGCCCGCTGCTGGATCCGCTGTTCAAAAACGGCTGGACCATGGTCGAAGGCCGCGACGCGATCACCAAGACCTTCATTTTCGACAACTTCGTGCACGCATTTGGCTGGATGACGCAAGTGGCGATCTGGGCCGAGAAATGGAACCATCATCCAGAATGGTCCAACGTCTACCGCACGGTCGAGGTGGTCCTGTCCACCCATGACGTAGGCGGCCTGTCGTCACTGGACGCCAAACTGGCCCGAAAGATGGACAGTCTGTGCTAGCGGTCGTTGCCTGACCCCTGGCCACCGGCAAGCGACGCAGCCGTGCCCATCTGCTTGAATTCCGCAGGTGTGACGGTGCCATCGCTGACATCGATGGACCTTGGGATACCAGTGGTCTTGTTCCCGATCTGGCGCACGCTGCGCGCCGCTGGGTTGATATCCAGACACCGGTTTTCATAGCAGGTCAAGCCAGACGGATTGATCTGGATGCGGGCCTGTCCGTCAGGCCCCGTCACCACGGGAGCTTGCGGAACGTCACAGGCCGCGGCCAGTGCCAAAGCACCCATTCCGATCCATTTCTTCATAGCAAGCTCCTTCAAGCGGGCTTAGTCCAGTTGACCATTACCATTCTGATCTGCCGCGCCGAAATCTTCATTCATCTGTGCATCATATTCAGATCTTGAGATAAAGCTGTCCTTGTTGCGGTCAACATTCTGGAACTGCTTTATGTCCAGAAACGGCTTGGCCTCGGCCTGACCCAGTGTGCCGTTCTTGTCTTCGTCCATGGCCTGAAACGCATAGTCCGAAAAAGCGTCGAACTCGTCTTTGGACAGGAACCCGTCATTGTTTGCGTCGATGGCATTCAATTCTTTTTCATGCAGCTCGGCCAAGGTTTCGGCATTGGTCGCCGAGGCCAGGAATGCAGCTGTGAATACAAAAATCGCCCGTTTCATGTCCAATCTCCTCAGCATGCAAATCTTTGGCCTTCAATGCCACCGGCGGCAGCGCCGGCTGCGGTCAGGATCGTCTTGCCCGATCCGCCGCCGAACTGGTTGCCGATTGCACCGCCGATCAAGGCGCCGCCCAATGTGCCGCTGAGGCAGGCAATCTCGTGCTGTCGTGCGGCTTGCTGTTGCGGGGTTGGGGCCGGACCGCAGGCTGCCAAAAGCGCTGCGCCGGTCAGGATGGATGAAAATACCTTAAGTTTCATAAAAATCTCCCCAATTTTGTGCGACGAGTATTCGCGCATTGAGGCAGTGCTTCAAGTTAAATTGGGTTCACGCGGCCCCGGACAGACCGGGGCCGGCCAAATTCAGATCACCTCCAGCAGGCCTTCACCCGCCGAGATCCCGCAGGCACCGGGGTTTTCTTCCAGGTTCAGGGCCGTGATCTTGCCGTCCTCGACCAGCATCGCATACCGTTTCGAGCGCGCGAACAGGCCAACGGGCGGGGCGTCGAAATCCATGCCGATGGCTTTGGTGAATTCTGAGGCCGCGTCTGAAACCATGGTCAGTCCGGCCGCGGTCGCGCCGGTGGATTCACCCCAGGCCTGCATGACGAACGGGTCGTTGACCGACAGGCACATGATCTCGTCCACGCCCTTGTCGTCGAACTGCTTTTTGGTGCGAATGAAGCTTGGCACATGTGCGGTGGTGCATGTGCCGGTATAGGCGCCGGGCACAGCGAAGATGACAACCTTGCGCCCTTTGGTCTTGTCTGAAATCCGAACTTCCTCCGGCCCGTCGGCCCCCATCTGGATCAGTGTGGCTTCGGGCAGAGTGTCTCCTGTTGAAATCATTTTTCAGCTCCTGTCGTTTGGATTTGCAGAATTGGGCTAAGCCGCAATATAGGTGGTCAAATCAGAGAGACCACGGGAAAACTGCAGGGTGGGCAAAGCATGAGCCATATTGTCGTGATTGGCGCGGGTCAGGCAGGAGCGTCCTTGGTGGCGCGGCTGCGCAAGGACGGGTTCGACGGAGAGATTACTCTGATCGGGGCCGAGCCGCATCTGCCGTATCAGCGCCCGCCTTTGTCCAAGGCCTATCTTCTTGGAGAGATGGAGCTGGAGCGCCTGTTCCTGCGACCCGAAAGCTTCTATGCCGAAAACAACATCACTCTGCGGCTTGGCCAGCGCGTGACCGGCATCGACCCCAAGGCCAAAACGGTCACTGTTGGGGACGAAGTCATCCCGTATGACGAACTGGCGTTGACCACCGGGTCAGATCCGCGCCGCCTGCCTGCCGCCATCGGAGGCGATCTGGACGGCGTGCACGTGGTGCGCGACCTGGCCCATATTGATGAGATGGAACCCAAAGTGACCGAAGGCGCCCGCGCGTTGATCGTGGGCGGCGGTTACATCGGGCTCGAGGCCGCCGCCGTCTGCGCGAAACGCGGCGTCAAGGTCACCTTGGTCGAGATGGCCGACCGCATCCTGCAACGGGTCGCTGCGCCAGAAACCAGCGCGTATTTCCGCGCGCTGCACAGCGAATACGGTGCCGACGTCCGCGAAGGTGTCGGGCTGGATCGTCTGATCGGCGAAAATGGCAGGGTTGTGGGGGCCGTGTTGACGGACGGCACGACGCTGGACGTTGATTTCGTCGTGGTCGGTGTGGGCATCACCCCCTCTACCCAACTGGCCGAGATGGCAGGGCTCGAACTGGATAACGGCATCAAAACCGATGCCCATGGTCGCACGTCTGATCCGTCGATCTGGGCGGCCGGCGATTGCGCCTCTTTCCCCCATGGCGAAGGGCGTATCCGTCTGGAAAGCGTCCCCAACGCCATCGACCAGGCCGAAATCGTGGCGCAGAACATGCTGGGTGCGGCCCAGGATTATGTGGCGACCCCATGGTTCTGGTCGGACCAGTACGACGTCAAGCTTCAGATCGCGGGCCTGAACACCGGATATGACCGCGTGGTGACCCGCAAGGGCGAGGGTCAGACCGTCTCCTTCTGGTATTACAAAGGCGACAGGCTGATTGCTGTGGACGCGATGAATGACCCGCGGGCATACATGGTCGGCAAGCGATTGATCGAAATGGGCAAAACCGCTGATCCCGAAGTCGTGGCAGACCCGAACGCGGACCTAAAACCGCTGCTCAAGGCGTGAGGATCATAGCCGGAGAATTCCGGGGCCGCGCCCTCGCCTCGGTCGGCAAGGGTGATGCGGGCGCGCATCTGCGCCCCACCACCGACCGCGTGCGGGAAAGCCTGTTCAATGTACTCAACCACCAGATCGATTTTGACGGTTTGCGGGTGCTGGATCTGTTCGCGGGAACCGGTGCGCTGGGGCTCGAGGCGCTGTCGCGGGGGGCGTCGCATGTCACCTTCGTCGATGACGGGCGGGTGGCTCAGGGGTTGATACGCAAGAATATCGACCTGACCCGCAGCGCCGACCGTACCGACTTGGTCTGCCGCGATGCGACCCGGTTGGGCGACAACCCCGGCGCGCCATACGATCTGGTTTTTCTGGACCCGCCTTACGGGAAATCCATGGGGCAGAAGGCCGTCGCCGCCTTGGCCAATGGCTGGATCGCGGATGATGCATTGTTGGTTTGGGAAGAAAACGCCCCGATGCAGGCGCCGGCCGGGTTCACATTGCAAGACAGTCGCAAATATGGCGACACGCATATTTCCTTGATGTGGAAAGGTGTGCCAGGCTGAGACGATCCGCGCGGTTTGGCCGGCGGCCTGTGTTTGCAATGACGGGACAGCTTGGATAGGCCGAGCGCGAGGCACAGCAGGAATCCCATATGCACGATCTTGTCATTTTCGATTGCGACGGCGTTCTGGTGGACAGCGAGGTGATCTCGAACCAGGTGCTGGTGGACAATCTGGCGCATCATGGCCTGCATCTGGCACTGCGTGAATGCATGTCCTTGTTCGTGGGCGGAACCATGGTGGGGGTGCGGGACAAGGCCCGCGCGATGGGTGCCGTTCTGCCCGAAGACTGGATAGATCAGATCTATGCCGAAACCTATGACCGCCTGCGCGCAGGTGTGCCATTGGTCCCCGGTATCGCAGACCTGCTTGCGGGGCTGGATCAAAAGGGTATCCCCTGTTGCGTCGCGTCGAATGGCAGCCCGGACAAGATGAAGATCACTCTGGGTCAGAACGGGCTTTGGGACCGTTTCAAAGACGTGATGTTCTCGGCCCATGTGCTTGGCACCGGAAAGCCGGACCCAAAGATGTTCCGCCTGGCCGCCGAGCATTTTGGCGCGACGGCTCCGGTGGTGATCGAAGACAGTCACAGCGGTGTCACGGCGGCGATCCGCGCCGGCATGCGTTGCCTTGCTTATGCGCCTCATGGCGGCGGCGAAAAGCTGGCGGATCTGGGGGCCGAGGTGATCACGGACATGTCACAGGCGCATGGGGTGTTGGGACTTTGACTCGCGGTTGTGTTAATGTGCCCGCATGGACCGCACCCTGACACCTTTTGCCTGGACCTTTTCCAGTGACACCGAAGCCTCAACTGGCCCCGAGCGCAAACCCATGCGCGCGCCGGTCTTCATCCACGACGCGGTCACGCCGTGGGCGGACGAAACGATGCTGCTGAAACTTCTACGTGAGCAGGCCGCTGATCAGGACGAATAAGTCGGGTGAAATTTGCCAGCGGGTGACAGGGTAAAGATATCGACCCCATCCGAGGTGACGCCCACCGAATGTTCGAACTGTGCCGACAGCGATTTGTCGCGGGTCACGGCTGTCCAGTCATCGGCCAGAGTCTTGGTTTCGGGACGACCCAGATTGACCATGGGTTCGATGGTAAAGAACATACCCTCTTCCAGCACGGCACCGGTGCCCGGGCGACCATAGTGCAACACGTTCGGTGGCGCGTGAAACACACGACCCAGACCATGACCGCAGAAATCACGCACGACGCTCATCCGATGTGCTTCGACAAAGGACTGGATGGCATGGCCGATGTCGCCAAAGGTATTGCCCGGCTTGACCATCTCGATGCCCTTGAACAGTGCGTCATGGGTCACCTGGATCAGCCGTTCCGCCTTGCGCGGCAGCTTGCCCGCCACATACATGCGTGAGGTGTCGCCAAACCAGCCATCGACGATGACGGTGACGTCGATATTCAGAATATCGCCGTCCTTCAGCTTTTTCTCACCGGGAATACCGTGGCAGACCACGTGGTTCACGCTTATGCAGCTGGCGTGCTGATAGCCTTTATAACCGATGGTGGCCGAGGTCGCACCGGCGTCTTCGACCATCTGCGTGATCAATCCGTCAAGTGCGCCGGTGGTTTGACCGGGAAACACATGTTCTGCAATATCATCCAGAATCCGCGCAGCCAGCGCCCCTGCCGCGTGCATCCCGGCAAAGTCACCTTGTTCATAGATGCGAATGCCATCCTTGGTCAGGCGGCCACGATGCTCTTTCATCGACGCTAAGCTCCAAATGTTGCGCGCAGCATTCTTTTTACGCTGCTTGTGCAGAAAGTACCAGAGGGTGCGCGTTCAGACTGCGTAAACCATGCGGGAAACTTGGTTCCGTTGGCTCAGGATTCAAGAGCAGGGGCTGCATTGCAGCATCTCGGACCCCACCGCCTCGACCGCAATCCGTACGGCTACTGGCTTGGACACTTTTCACGGCAGGCGGATCAGTATCTAATGATTGCACTTTTTCTTGAGAAAATCAGGGAACCGGATGCATGTCACAGAAACGAGAATTGATCTCTAACGGAAACCCCATGGAAAGCATCGTTGGGTTCAGCCGAGCGGTTCGGGTCGGGAACTTCATCGCGGTCGGGGGAACCGCACCAGTCGATGCTGAGGGCAACACTGTGGGTGTCGGTGATGTCTATCTGCAAACCAGACAATGTTTCGAAATCATCAAAGATGCGCTTGAGCGTGCCGGGTCAGGGCTGCACGATATTGTCAGAACGCGTGTCATCCTGACCGAAATCGAAAACTGGAAACAGGCGATCGAAGCCCGAAAGCTGTATTGTCTCGATGCTCGCCCTGTAGATACTATCATGGCCATCGAACGATTTGTGAATCCCGAGTGGCTGGTCGAGATTGAGGTTGATGCTGTCGTTGCGGACTGACTCAGCCGGCCAAAATCCTCATTTCAGTCTGCACCCAAACCCCCGACGGCGTTATCCGCGTCCCGCAAACGATCCGTTCCACCCCTTGCGCCTGCGCCGCCTCAAACGCCGCCGCATAGGCCGGATCAATATCGGCCGCCAAAGCAAACCGGTCGCAATCGGTTCGCTGAACCAGATACAGCATGATCGCCCGGTGCCCTTGCGCGGCCATCGCGGCCAACTCGCCCAGATGCTTGGTGCCACGGGCTGTGACGCTGTCGGGAAACTCGGCCAGTCCGGGCTGGCGTGACAGTGTCACGCTTTTCACCTCGACATAGGCATCCGGCAGGCCCGGCCCCGTCAGCAGGAAGTCGATGCGGCTGTTGTCGCCGTATTTCACCTCGGGCCGGACGGTGTCATAGGCGGCCAGTTCGGGAATCTCACCGGCTTCCAAAGCAGTGCGCAGCGCCCGGTTCGGGACCGAGGTATCGACCCCGGTAAAATGCCCGTTCTCGTGGTCCACCAGCCGCCATCCGAATTTCAGCTTTTTCTTCGGATCGTCGTTGGGTTCCAGCCAGATCTTTTCGCCGGGCTCGGCCAGCCCCATCATCGACCCCGGATTGGCGCAATGGGCCGTTACCTCACTCCCGTCCTCAAGCCTGCAATCGGCCAGAAAGCGTTTGTAGCGGCGGATCAGCCGGGCGGGGACAAGAGGGGTTTCAAATCGCATGGTTCAGGGCCTATACCTGCCCCTGAGGACGATCAAGAGGGGACAGTGCCATGGCCAATCCAACCGCAGCGATGCTGGTGATCGGGGATGAAATCCTGTCGGGTCGCACCCGCGATGCGAATATGCATTTTCTGGCGCAGGAACTGACCAAACACGGCATCGACCTGAAAGAGGTCCGCATTGTCAGCGATGACGCCCCTGCCATCGAAGCGGCCGTCAAAGCGCTGTCCGACGCTTATGACAATGTCTTCACCAGCGGCGGCATCGGCCCGACCCATGATGATATCACGGCCGATTGCATTGCCCGCGCTTTCGATACACCCATTGATGTGCGCGATGATGCGCGCGCGCTGTTGCAGTCTCATTACGACAAATCCGGGCTGGAACTGAATGCCGCCCGCCTGCGCATGGCGCGTATTCCGGACGGTGCGACGCTGATCGAAAATCCGGTTTCGACGGCGCCCGGGTTCACGCTTGCAAATGTGCATGTCATGGCAGGTGTGCCGTCGGTTTTCCAAGCGATGGTGGCGAGCGTTTTGCCAACATTGACCGGAGGCCGCCCTTTGCTGTCGCAAACTCTGCGTGTGGACCGCGGAGAAGGTGATATCGCCGCAACCCTGGCGGCCTTGGCCGAAGATTTCAGCGACCTGTCCATCGGGTGCTATCCGTTTCAGATCAACGGTGCCTTCGGGGCCAATGTGGTTGTGCGCGGCACCGACGGAGGCCGGATCGACGCGGCCACCACTCGCCTGGCGAAAGAGCTTGAGCTTTGAGCGATAACTGGGCGGAAATAGTCGACGGAACATGGCCCGCCGCACGCTATCAGCGGCTTGGCCCGTTTCTGCTGCGTGAGGGGCAGGGCGGAGGGTCGCGCGTGTCTGCGGCCAGTGCATTGGGCCCGGCCAATGAAGACGATATCGACGCCGCCGAGGCCGCGATGCTGGCCATGGGGCAAAACCGCATCTTCTGCCTGCGGCCCGGGGATGAAGCCCTGGATGCAATGCTGGCCCAGCGGGGATACGACATTCTTGACCCGGTCAACATATATGTCTGCCCCGTCTCTCGGCTGATCGATCAGCCGATCCCACCGGTCATGGTGTTTTCAATCTGGGAACCGCTTGAGATCATGCGCGAAATCTGGGCCTCGGGCGGGATCGGACCCGAGCGGATCGCGGTGATGGAACGTGCCAAGGGCCCCAAGACAGGATTTTTGCTGCGTCACAACGACAAACCCAGCGGCGTGGCTTTTGTGGCGATGCATGCAGACACTGCGATGGTCCACGCGCTGGAAGTGTTGCCCGAACACCGTCGTCAGGGATTGGGCCACTGGACCATGCGCGCGGCGGCATTCTGGGCGCGTGATCACGGTGCGCAGAACCTCAGCGTGATCTGCACCAAGGCCAATGAGGGCGCCAACGGTCTTTATCGTGCCCTCGGGATGGAGATCGCGGGCGAATACCATTACCGTCATCTTGTCTGAACCGAAGAGGCCGCCGTGACACAGAAAGACATGCCTACCGCGCTGAACCTGCCCATGGTCGATCCGCTGCCGCCGGAAACGCAGAAATACTTTGATATCTGTGTCGAAAAACTGGGCATGGTGCCGAATGTGCTGAAAGCCAACGCATTCGATATCGACAAGCTGAACGCCTTCACCGCGATGTATAACGACCTGATGCTGGCTGACAGCGGGCTGACCAAACTGGAACGCGAGATGATCGCGGTCGTCGTCTCGTCGATCAACAAATGCTTCTACTGTCTGGTCGCCCATGGGGCGGCTGTGCGTCAGCTTTCGGGCAATCCGCAACTGGGCGAAATGCTGGTGATGAACTATCGCGTCGCCCCGCTGGAGCCGCGTCAACGGGCGATGCTGGACTTTGCCGCAAAGATGACTACCGCCAGCGCCGAGATTGAAGAGCCCGACCGCCAGCGCCTGCGCGATGCAGGCTTTTCCGACCGCGACATCTGGGACATCGCCAATGTCGCCGGGTTTTTCAACATGTCAAACCGGGTCGCCAGCGCGACGGCGATGGTGCCCAACGAAGAATATCACGCACAGTTTCGATGATCCGCGCCGCCGCCCTTGTTGCCCTGCTAATGACAGGACCTGTTGCCGCGCAGGACCTGACCCTGCCGGCCAGTGCCCGACAGATCAGCGACCGAACATCGCCACTGGACAGCTATGACCTGCCGACGGGGTCTTATGCAAATGGCTCGGTTCCCGCAGAAACGCGCGAAGGGCGGGTGGAGCGCTATACGTGGCGGCTTCAGGCGGGGTCGAGCACGACATTGCAGCTGCTGGCACCGTTGCGGGATCAGATCGAGGCGCAGGGCTACAAGATCCTGTTCGAATGCGACGCGCGGGTTTGCGGTGGTTTCGACTTTCGCTTTGGCACCGAAGTCGTGCCAACCCCGGACATGTATGTCGCCATTCAGGATTACCGGTTTTTGTCGGCCACCAAGGGGCCGGTTGCCCTTAGCCTGCTGGTCAGCCGCAACCCGCCGGATGGCTATGTGCAGATGATCCGGGTCACACCCCAGGACGCGCCGGACCCGGACCCTGTGGTGGTAGAGCAAGCCGTGGAAGGCTCGGTCGGGGTGTTGGAGGCCTTGGCGACAACGGGCCACGTGATCTTGGATGACCTGCATTTTCCGACGGGCGAGGTTGCCCTGGGCGAAGGGCCGTTTGACTCGCTAACCTTGCTGGCCGGATACTTGACCGCCAACCCGAACACACGCCTGGCGTTGGTGGGGCACACTGACGATACCGGTGCCTTACAGGCAAATATTGCGGTCAGCAAAAGCCGGGCCGAGGCGGTGCGAACCCGCCTGATCGATGCGCATGGCGTGGCACCCGACCGGATCGAAGCGCAGGGTGTTGGCTATCTGTCTCCGCTCACATCGAATGCAACTCCGGAAGGGCGCGATCTCAACCGTCGGGTCGAAGCCGTATTGCTGGTCAACTGACCCACCACAGGTACAGCGGCAATCCGACGGTGATGTTGAACGGAAACGACACCCCCAGCGACAAGGTCAGATAGATCCCGGCCTCGGCCTTTGGAAGGGCGATCTTCATCGCGGCGGGAACCGCGATATACGAAGCCGAGGCTGACAGCACCATGAACAGGAACAAGCTGCCCTGTGGCAGGCCGATCAAGGCACCTACCGCCCAGGCCATAAATGCGCCGATCAGGGGCATCAAAACACCAAAGGCGAACAGGCCAACCGACAGCTTGTCTCGGTTGCTGATCAAGCTGCGCCCTGCCGACAAGCCCATATCCAGCAGAAACAGGCACAGAATTCCGGTGAATGGCGTCACGATGAAGGGCGCGATCATCTGCATGCCTTCACCACCGGTGATGGCTCCGATCAGGAAGGCACCCGTAAGCAGAACGATCGAGCCGTTGGCCAGCAGATCGCGCCACAGCTTGTCATCCTTGACGCCATTGCTTCCGGTCTTGTGCGCCAACCAAAGCGCCGACAGGATTGCAGGCACCTCCATCGCAGCCGCAACGGCCACCATGAATCCGTCATGGGTAAGCCCCACCAGATCCAGCAGGCTGGTGGCTGTAACAAAGGTTACGATCGAGATCGAACCATAGTGCCCTGCCACGGCCGCCGCGTTCAGCGCATCCAGCCGTGTCATCACCCTGAGCAGGCCAAAGGCCACGAAGGGGATGGCAAAGGACAAGGCGACACCGCCCAGCAGCGTCAGGAAAAGTTGCAGGTGAATGCCATGCGCGGCAAGACTGGCACCGCCTTTGAACCCGATGGCCAGCAGCAGGTAAAGCGACATGAACTTGGCCGCGCCCGCCGGAATGGACAGGTCACTGCGTACAAAGGCCGCCAGAAGCCCAAGGGCAAAAAACAGTATGGTCGGCACCAGCAGGTTGCTGGACAGTGTCTCGATCACTCCGGGCATAATTGACTCCTGATCCCTCGTTTTCGGGTTAGGTGCCTTGCAAAACTGATTTCGCCAAATACTATCTTTCTAAGTTATAAATAGTTTTAGGCTATGTAATGCGCCCGACATTACGACAGTTGGAATACATCGTTACGGTCAGTCGCCTTGGGCGATTCAGTTTGGCAGCCGAGGTGCTGAATGTCAGCCAGCCCAGCCTGTCGACGCAAATTGCGACTGTAGAACAAGAGCTTGGCGTTCGGATCTTTGAGCGTAACCGTGGTGGTATCCAGGTGACGGCGAAGGGAGAAGAGTTCATCTTGCGCGCACAGAAGATCCTGGCAGAGGTCAAGGACCTGCGCCACGCCATGTCGAACGATATGCCCGTCGGAGGACGATTGCGACTGGGGGTTTTGCCTTCGATCGGGCCTTATCTGTTGCCGCAAGCCATCAAACAGGTGCACCGGATTCGCCCCGGATTGCGCATTGTGGTGCGCGAGGAAAACACACTGGATCTGGAACAGGGTCTGAAATCCGGTCGCTTTGATCTGATATTGTCCACGCCCGAAGACCATCCGAATACCGTGCAACACCGGTTGTTCAACGAACCTCTTTGGGTCGCGGTTGCCGTTGATGACGTTCTGGCGCGGGATTTGCAGGGTGTCAGTGCCACCGATCTTCAGAACCGGATCTTCCTCACCCTGGATCAAAGCCACCGCCTGTCGCGCATCGTCTATGCATTGGCGGCGGAATGCGGTGGGGTTGTTTCGGATGAGTATGAAGGCACGACGCTTGATTCCATTGTTCTGATGGCGGCTTCGGGTGTTGGTGTTGCGGTACTGCCTGATCTTTATGCTCGCAGACAGGGGATCTACCGCGACGAGGTGCGCTTGCGACCGCTGTCCATCGCCAATGCAAATCGCGATATCGCCCTGTTGGCACGCAGTTCCGAAACCCCACCGCCGGGTCAGAATGTGCTGACGGACAGCTTGCGCACTTCCGCCCGGTCCATGGGACTGTCAGTAATCGACCCGTAAAAAAAGGCCCGCACTTTTACATGCGGGCCAAAGGTTGGTCTTCAGGGAGAAATTACCAGTCCATCGGACCCTTCCCGTGGAAGGAATCAACGAGGAAATCGATGAAGGCCCGCACTTTGGGTTGCGTAAAGCGGCCCGGCGGGTAGACAGCGTAAACGCCTTGAACTTCGTCAGGCAGGGACGGCATTGCATCGACAACCAGCCCGGCCTTTAGGGCTTCAGCGTAAAGATAGCTGGGCAGATATGCGATACCCAGGCCGGAAACCGCTGCGTTCAACAGGGATTGGCCATCATTGACACTCAACCACCCGGCGGTACGAACCTGACGTTTTTCGCCGGATGGCGCGGTCAGTTTCCAGACATTGCCCGAGGATTGGCTGGAATAATGCAGCAGCTTGTGTTCGTTCAGATCATCGATCTTCTGCGGCCGGCCGAACCTTTCGACATAACTGGGCGCGGCGACCATGCGTTTGACCGTCTCGGTCAGTTTGCGGGCGCGCAGTGTACTGTCTTCCAGCTCACCAATACGCACGGCCACGTCAAATCCTTCGGAAATCAGCTCGACATAGCGGTTGTTCAAAACCATGTTCACAGTGATGTCGGGGTAGGCTGCAAGGAACTCGGACAGAACAGGTGACAGGTGATTGACGCCGAAATCCGTGGCAACGCTGATGCGCAAAAGACCAGACGGGGCCGATTGCATTGACGTGACCAGTGAATCCGCTTCTCCGGCATCATTCAACACGCGCCGCGCGCGGTCATAATAGGCCAGCCCGATTTCCGTTGGTGAAACCCGGCGCGTGGTTCGGTTCAACAGCCGCGCTCCCAGGCGCGCCTCAAGGCTTGATACGTGTTTGGACACAGCTGATTTGGAGATGCCCATCTTTTTGGCCGCATCGGTGAAGCCACCCTGGTCCACCACATTGGCGAAGGCTTCCATTTCGGTCAGTCGGTCCATACTCGTTCCCCAGATCTTGATTTCCGTCCTGACTATGGCGCTGAATCTGGGCGGAAACGGGGCAGACATGGGATAATATCAGGGATTTGAATCGGATCGTTTGCGTATGGGAAACGTAGAAACAGTGGTTTCCAAACTCGCCTCAGGCATTGTGATGCTGTGTTTTTCAGACAATCGCGCTAAGATCTCACATTGAGAATGGCATTTTTGTGACCAGGGAGGAGATCATGAGAACCTTTTTCGCCATTGCTGCGCTTTGCCTTTCGGTGGGCTTTGCGCATGCCGGAGGAGAGACCCCATCGAATCCTGATGCAAAGGTCTATTTCGTCAACCTGTCGGATGGCGATACCGTGCAATCACCGGTCACGGTTGTCTTTGGCCTAAGCGGCATGGGCGTCGCGCCCGCCGGAACCGAGAAAGAAAACACCGGGCACCACCACCTGTTGCTTGACCGTCCCCCGCTGGGTGAAGGCGAGGATGGCGCGGATGAGTTGGCAAATGGTTTGCCCGCCGACGATAATCACATGCACTTCGGAGGCGGTCAGACCGAAGTAACGCTGGATCTGGCGCCGGGCCAACACACCCTGCAATTGGTTCTGGGCGACGCCGGGCATGTGCCGCATTCCCCGCCGATTGTATCCGAGGTTATCACGATCACCGTGGAATAGCCGCAGGTCGTTGAAACCGTCCGTTCGGTTCATGTGATGGAAAGGCATTTACATTTTCGGCGCACTTAGTGAATCTGCCTGCATTTGCAGGGGGGTAATAATGTCGCTGGAATTCTTCGTCACATCATTGATTGTTGTTTTGCTGCCGGGTACCGGCGTCATCTATACTTTGGCTGTCGGTCTTGGGCGCGGGTTTCGCGCAAGTCTCGCCGCAGCCTTCGGATGCACACTTGGGATCGTTCCGGCGGCCTTGGCCAGCATCATCGGACTTGCAGCCTTGCTGCACACCAGTGCCGTCGCGTTTCAACTCATCAAATATCTTGGCGTCTTGTACTTGTTCTACATGGCATGGGGTATCCTGAAGGACGGCGGTGCCATGGATGTCGCGGCGGAGAAATCCGCAAAAAGCGACTTTGGAATTGCCGTGACAGGAACGCTGATCAACGTTTTGAACCCAAAGTTGTCGCTATTCTTCCTGGCCTTTCTGCCTCAATTCCTGCCGGCGAATGCAGCAAATGCAGGAATAGAGCTGGCCAAACTGGCGCTGGCCTTCATGGCCATGACATTTGTTGTTTTTGTCGGGTATGGGGCATGCGCCGCACTGGCGCGGGACTATGTGATCCGGCGCCCTGCTGTGATGGCGTGGATAAAGCGGTGTTTCGCAACCGCTTTTGGTGCCTTGGGTGCAAAGCTCGCGCTGTCGGACTGAAGACACTCTGAACGAGTGGCTTCAGAACTCCGCGGCAAGGCGTGTGCCCTGATTGATTGCGCGTTTGGCGTCCAGTTCCGCGGCCACATCCGCGCCGCCGATCACATGCGGGGTGATCCCGCGTTCGATCAGCGCGTCGGCCAGCGACCGCTCGGGCACCTGTCCTGCACACAGAACGATCGTATCCGCCTTGATGACGGTCGGATCGGCGCGCTCTTCTCCGAACGAGACATGCAGCCCCTCGTCGTCGATGCGTTCATAGTTCACGCCGCCCACGAAGCTGACATCCTTCATCTTCAGCGTGGCGCGGTGGATCCAGCCGGTGGTCTTGCCCAGCCCCTTGCCATGCGCCTGCTTCTTGCGTTGCAACAGCGTGACCTGCCGCTTGGGCGCCTCGGGCTGCGGGCCTTCGGGCGCCAGGCCTGCGCGGTGCTGCTCGGGGTCGGCGACGCCCCATTCCTTCATCCACAAGGGCAGGTCGGTGGTGGGCGAATGGCCTTCCTCCAACAGGTATTCCGACACGTCGAAGCCGATGCCGCCCGCGCCGATCACGGCCACCGATTTGCCCACCGGGGCCTTGTCGCGCAGCACGTCGACGTAGTTCACGACATTGTCGCTGTCCTCGCCCGGGATCTGCGGGTCGCGCGGGTTGACGCCCGTGGCGATCACCACCTCGTCGAACCCGACCAGATCGTCGGCGCAGACTTTGCGGCCCAGTTCGACCTTGACGCCCAGATCGTTCAGCATGGTGCGGTACCAGTCCACCAAGCCCCAGAACTCTTCCTTGCCCGGCACCTGCTTGGCCATGTTCAGCTGGCCGCCGATCTCGTCGGCTTTGTCAAACACGGTCACGTCATGGCCGCGCTCCGCCGCCGTCATCGCCGTGGACAGGCCCGCCGGCCCCGCGCCCACGATGGCCACGCGCTTGGGCGTGGCGGCCTTTTCGATCACCAGCTCGGTCTCGTGGCAGGCGCGCGGGTTCACCAGGCAGGAGGTCAGCTTGCCGCTGAAGGTGTGATCCAGGCAGGCCTGGTTGCAGGCGATGCAGGGCGCGATCCTGGCCGAGTCACCTACCATCGCCTTGGCTACGAAATCCGCATCCGCCAGCATCGGCCGCGCCAGAGAGACCATGTCGGCACAGCCCTCGGCCAGCACCTGCTCGGCCACTTCGGGCGTGTTGATCCGGTTCGAGGTGATGACCGGAATCCCCACCTTGCCCATCAGTTTCTTCGTCACCCAGGCAAAGGCCCGGCGGGGCACCGATGTGGCGATAGTCGGAATCCGCGCCTCGTGCCAGCCGATGCCAGTGTTGATGATCGTGGCCCCGGCCTTTTCGACCGCTTGCGCCAGCTGCACCACTTCTTCGAAGGTCGAACCATTTGGTACAAGGTCGATCATCGACAGCCGGTAGATGATGATGAAATCGGTTCCCACCGCCGAGCGGGTGCGGCGCACGATTTCCAACGGCAGGCGCATCCGGTTCTCATAGGACCCGCCCCAGCGGTCGGTGCGCTTGTTGGTGTGGGTCACCAGAAACTGGTTGATGAAATACCCCTCGGACCCCATGATCTCGACCCCGTCATAGCCCGCCTTTTGGGCCAGCACGGCGGCGTTCACGATGTCGCTGATCTGTTTCTCGATGCCGTCCTCGTCCAGTTCGTTGGGGGGGAAGGGCGAGATCGGCGATTTCACCGGGCTGGGCGCCACGCATTTCGGCCCATAGGCATAGCGGCCCGCATGCAGGATCTGCATCGCGATCTTGCCGCCCGCCTGATGCACACGGTCGGTGACGACGGAATGGTTTGCCACATCCTTGTCGATGGTCATCATTGCAGCCCCCGGCAGGACCGAGCCTTCGAGGTTCGGCCCGATGCCGCCCGTGACCATCAGCGCCACGCCACCGCGCGCGCGGGCGGCATAGAACTCGGCCACCCGGTTCCAGTCGCCGGTTTCCTCCAGCCCGGTATGCATCGAGCCCATCAGGACCCGGTTCTTCAACGTGGTAAAGCCCAGATCCAGTGGTGCCAGCATGTTTGGGTACACAGTCATGGCAAAACTCTCCCTCCTGAATTTGCGTGATAGATTGACGTTCGCGTAAACTTTGTCACGCGAAACCCCACGTCACCCTCTTTGCTGTTGCGCCGGTGATTGCTAGAGGTGGGCGAAACAACACGATGAGGCCGCGCATGACCCCCGAAGAAATTGCCAAACTGCCCTTTCGCCCCTGCGTCGGGCTGATGCTGATGAACGATCAGGGCCAGATCTTCGTCGGCCAGCGCAACGACCGGTTCGAGGACGCCTGGCAGATGCCACAAGGCGGCGTGGACAAGGGCGAAGACCCTCGTGATGCGGCCTTGCGAGAGCTGTTGGAAGAAACCGGTGTAACCGGTGATCTTGTGGAAATCGTGGCCGAGACCGAGGGCTGGCTGCCCTATGACCTGCCGCATGACATCGTGCCCAAGATCTGGAAGGGCCGCTTCCGCGGGCAGGAGCAGAAATGGTTCCTGATGCGATTTCTAGGAACCGACGACCAGATCGACATCGAAACAGACCACCCCGAGTTTACCCGCTGGAAATGGCAGGACCCCGAGCGCCTGATCGCCGAGATCGTGCCCTTCAAACGCGAGGTCTACGAGCGCGTCATGGAGGCCTTTCGTGGGTACCTGTGCTAAATAACGCTGTCGTAATTCCGCGGGGATCCCGGCTCAGGCATTCTGTTTTTCGTAGACAGGCGTGCCGTCGGGCTCATAGCCGATGACCCACGGTTCCCACCACCAGATCGGGTTCGCCTTGAAACTGTCGCGCGCATCCAGCCGGTCGAGCAGCGCCGAAACCTGGCCGTACCGGTCCAGCTCCAGATCCAACCCAAGCGGCCTTGCCTGTACGAAACGCACATGGGCAGCCAGAAAGATATCCTGCATCGACAAGTAGCTTGGCACGAAACCGTCCTCGCCACTCAGCCGGTCCTCCAGCCAGCCCAGGATGTGGGCCAGCTTCTCGGCCGACCGCTGCAAATGCGCGTTCTGGCCCACGCTCACGCCGGACCACTTCATTTGCGAGATGGTCGTGGCCGCGTAGCCGAAGGTCTGGATGGTCGAGAACACCAGCTTGTCCTGCCACTGCGCGTCCCCGGGCCGAAAGGCAAAGGGTGCCAGTTTCGGCGCGGCCTGCGGCCTGTCCGGATAGGTCGACAGCAGGTATTCGACGATGGTGCCGTTTTCCCACAGCACAAGATCGCCGTCCCAGAATGTCGGCACCTGCAATGTCGGAGTCGCCTGCGCGCGTTGCTCGGCGCTGGGCGTGGTGATTTCCTCTCGCCTTTCGTAATCCAGCGAAAGTTCGTCCAGAACGATCCTGACCGCCCTTGCAAATGGCGATCCCGTCGTGAACAGCAGTGCTCTCATGACAGCCCCCCTTTTTTAATGCGAAAAGCACAACGCTGTCAGAGCTAGCCCTGCCAGCAAAAAAGGGCTTCGCGGCCCGGTGTTCAGGCCGCGCTCGCAGGGTCGAGCCGAATTTTTTCCCGAAGAAAGGCGCGGGAAACCCGCGTCCTCAAACCAACCCTTCTTCCCTCAGCAGCTCCAGCATGTTCGCCTCGGGGCGGGGGCCGATATGGCTGATGACCTCGCGGGCGCAGACATTGCCGATGCGGGCGCAGGTCTCGTAATCGCGTCCCGTCGCCATGCCGAACAGAAACCCGGCGGCAAACTGGTCGCCGGCACCCGTTGCATCAACGGGGACGACCTTCTCGACCGGTACGTCAATGCGAGCATCACCGTTCATAACCGTCACCCCGTCACCCGAGCGGGTGCAGACCACCAGCGGGCAGATCGCCGACGTGCGCCGCAGCGCCTCTTCCAGGTCGTCGGTCTCGAACAGGGATTTGATCTCGGCCTCGTTGCCGATCACGAAATCCAGCTCGTTTTCAATCAGCAGCAGGAAATCCACACGATGCCGTTCCACACAGAACGGGTCGGAAATGGCGATCCCGGCCTTGCCGCCACCCTTGTGACAGGCACGTGCGGCCTCAAGGAATGCCGCCTTGCCTTTTTCCTTGTCGAACAGATACCCCTCGAGGAACATGATCTGGCTGTTTCCTGCGACCTCATCCGGAACGTCCTGAGACGACAGTTCCGAGGAAATGCCCAGATAGGTGTTCATCGACCGCTCGCCATCAGGCGAGACAAAGATCATCGAGCGTGACGTGGGCAATTCGCCACCCGGAACAGGCGGGTTCACGAAGTCGACGCCATCTTCGTTCATCGCATCTGCATAGAACCGGCCCAGAGCGTCATCGTGTACCCGGCCGATAAACGCTGCATCCAGCCCAAGCGCGCCTGCGCCCGCAATTGTATTAGCTACTGAGCCGCCCGGCGTTTGAACTCGGCTTTCCATCGAGGCGTACAGCACCTCGCCGCGTTCCTGTTCGATCAACTGCATGATGCCTTTTTCGATGCCCATCAGCTCCAGAAAGTTGTCATCGGCCTGGGAAATCACGTCCACAACGGCATTTCCGATGCCGGTCAGTTGATAAGTCTTCATAGGGTTTTGTCCTCGAATTGGCAGAGATCACGGATGATGCAGGTCGGGCATTGCGGCTTGCGCGCCTTGCAGTGGTACCGGCCATGCAGGATCAGCCAGTGATGCGCATGAAGTTGAAAGTCAGCGGGAATATTGTCTTCGATGGCGCGTTCGACCGTGTCCACATCCTTGCCGGGGCAAATACCGGTGCGGTTGCCGACGCGAAAGATATGGGTGTCCACCGCCTGCGCCGGTTGCCGCCACCACATGTTCAGAACCACGTTGGCCGTCTTGCGGCCCACACCCGGAAGGGATTGCAGGGCAGCCCGGGAATTGGGAACCTCGCCACCATATTCGTCAACCAGGATACGGCTGAGCTTGATGACGTTCTTGGCCTTCTGGCGGAACAAGCCAATGGTCTTGATGTGCTCGATCAGGCCGTCCTCGCCCAGATCCAGCATCTTTTGCGGCGTGTCGGCGATCTTGAACAACTCGCGCGTCGCCTTGTTGACGCCCGCATCCGTGGCCTGCGCCGAAAGGGCCACGGCGACGACCAGAGTATAGACGTTCACATGCTCCAGCTCTCCCTTGGGTTCCGGGTCGGCCTCTTGAAAGCGCGTGAAAATCTCGCGGATCGAATGATAGTCGAGTTGCTTTGCCATCCGGGCCTTAATGCCGTCCACCGCGCCCTGACACAAGCACAAAGCCAATGCGCAAGTTCCGGGTCGCGGCAGCGTGGCCGTCGCGCTATGGTTTTGTCAGATGATGAGGTGGAACCATGAACGTCCAGACCCCAGAAAGCGGTTATCATTACAACGTCATGCGCCGGGCAATCGAGTTGATCGATCAGGGTGGTGAAAGCCTGAGCCTTGATGAACTGGCCCGCCAGATGGATATGAGCCCGGCCCATTTCCAGCGTTTGTTCTCGCGTTGGACCGGAGTGTCACCGAAACGGTATCAACAATACCTGACGCTGGGCCATGCGAAGGCATTGTTGCGTGAACGGTTTACGACATTGGAAACGGCCCACAATGTGGGCCTGTCCGGCAGCGGGCGTCTGCATGATCTGTTCCTGAAGTGGGAATCGATGAGCCCCGGCGAATATGCCCGCAAGGGCGAAGGTCTGACGATCTATTGGGGGTGGTTCGAATGCCCCTTTGGCCCTGCGCTGGTCATGGGTACCGACAAGGGCATTTGCGGCATCGCCTTCGGTGCCGAGACCGGCGAAGAGGCCGCGATGGAAAACATGATCTCGCGTTGGCCCAAGGCAACGTTTGTCGAAGATCCGATGCGCCTGCGTCCTTGGGCGCTGAGTGCTTTTGGCGCTGCCAGCGACCGGTTGGAGCCGACACCGCTTTTCCTGATCGGATCACCTTTGCAAATCAAGGTGTGGGAAGCGCTGATGCATATCCCGTCCGGGCAGGTCACGACCTATTCCGAGATCGCCCAGCGAGTCGGCTCGCCGCAAGCCGTTCGCGCCGTTGGAACGGCAGTTGGCCGCAACCCGGTTAGTTGGTTGATCCCCTGCCATCGGGCATTGCGCAAATCAGGTGGTCTGGGGGGCTATCACTGGGGCTTGCCTGTCAAGCGTGCCATGCTGGCCTATGAGGCGGCGCAGGCAGATGCCTGATTGACAGACGGCCCGGCCGCTGCCAAAAGGCACCTCAGGTTCGGGTCCCCTGCCGTTCGCGGCCATTGGCTTTGGTGAAACCCGGTTTGAAAAGCATCTGCTGCCCTTTCCCGGCGCGCGGATGGAAATGCGAACCCCGTCCTGACTTCGCGCCCGTTCAAGGAAACGAGGCACATGATGACACGATCCCGAACCGTTGCTCCGGTTGAAGAGCTGAAAGCGCAGGCGAAACGCCTGCGGGAAGAATTGAAGACGAAGGGCGTTTCGCTGTCGCACAGCGCGGCATTGGAACTGCTGGCCCATCAGCATGGTGTTCGAGACTGGAACACCTTGCATGCAATGGCCGGAAACCGGATGCATCTGCGTGTGGGTGATCGGGTTGAAGGGCGCTATCTGGGTCAGGCGTTCACGGCCGAAATTCGCGGTCTGACCATGCTTGGCGATGGCGCGCGTCGCCGAGTGACCCTGCATTTCGATACGCCGGTAGATGTGGTGCGCTTTGAAAGCTTTTCTGCATTTCGACAGCGCGTCACCGGCGAGATTGGGTGGGACGGTCAATCCCGGCGCCGCACGTCCGATGGCGTACCCCAGCTTGTGGTACGGCCCCTATAGGGGGTTGTGGGCAGGGCCAACCGCGTTGCCCCGCCCGATCTGTCTGCTTTGCAGGTATAGTTACTCTGCCGCCCAACCACCGACAGCTTTGACCTCGAGGAAGTCCTCAAGCCCAAAGACGCCGCCTTCACGCCCGTTGCCGGATTGCTTCATGCCGCCGAACGGTGAGCCCGCGCTGCGCGATTGCCCGTTCATTTCGACCATGCCCGACCGCAGCGCCCGCGCCATGCGATTGGCACGCGCGCCGTCCTGCGTCTGAACATAGTTGGTCAGGCCATAGGGTGTATCATTGGCGATTTCGACAGCCTCTTCTTCGGTGTCGAAGGGGATCATGGTCAGAACCGGGCCAAAGATTTCTTCGCGGGCGATGGTCATCTGGTTGTTTGCATCGGCAAAGACCGTGGGGCGGACATAGTAGCCCTTGTTCAGCCCCTCTGGCCGTCCGGTGCCACCTGCGACCAGCCGCGCCCCTTCATCGATGCCTTTCTGGATCAGGTCCTGAATCTTGGTCCACTGAACTTCATTCACCACCGGGCCGATATGGCGGCCTTCCTCTGAGGCAGGGCCAACCTTGACCATGTTTGCGACCTCGGCCGCGGTTTCCACAGCCTTGTCATAGATCGGGCGTTGCACCAGCATCCGGCTGGGGGCGTTGCAGCTCTGGCCGGTGTTTTGCATCATGTGCAGCACCCCACGCTTGACCGCCTTATCGTCCGCGTCCTCAAAGATGACGTTGGCCCCTTTGCCTCCAAGCTCAAGATGTACTTTCTTGAGGGTATCAGCCGCATTTTTGGAAATCGCGGTGCCTGCGCGGGTCGAGCCGGTGAAGCTGACCATGTCCACATCCGGATGGCCCGAAAGTTGCGAACCAACACCCGCGCCGTCGCCGTTGACCAGATTGAACACACCGGGCGGGAAGCCTGCCTCGTCCATCATCTCGGCAAAGATCATCGCGTTCAGCGGGCTTTGTTCCGACGGTTTCAGCACCATGGTGCAGCCCGCAATCGCAGCAGCCCCAACCTTGAGCGTGATCTGGTTCATCGGCCAGTTCCACGGCGTGATCAAAGCGGCAACGCCAACCGCCTCGTAAATGATGCGATCATTCGGCGCATGATCCCCCAGCGGGCGTTCAAATTCAAACGACCTGGCGGCGCGGATGAAGTTCTTCAGGTGATAGATGCCGGCACCCGCCTGCGCCGAGCGCGCCAGATCGATCGGGGCGCCCATTTCCAGCGACATCGCCTGCGCCAGATCCTCTGCCCGGGCTGCATAGAGTTCGACCAGTTTTTCCACCAGCGCGATGCGGGTTTCCACTGGCGTGGCCATCCAGCCCGGCAGGGCGGCCTTGGCTGCGGCAACGGCCGCATTCGTGTCGGCTTCGGCGCCAAGCGAGATCACGGCGCAGGGGTCCTCGGTCGAGGGGTTGATGACCTCGAAGTCATTGGGCTGCGATGGGGCCACCCACTGACCATTAATATAGAAATCCCGCTTTTCGATCATCCTGAGCCCTCCTGAAGGTCTGCCTGAAACCGGCTGTTCGGGGCCACTCTGTCACCCATGCACAGGCTGAGCAATAGTGAATTTGATCAAATTATTTTTGGGCAATGCCCACGAAATCCGTATCGCCAGGCGCGATGGACGGTTTAACCTGCACACAAAGTGATTAGGTTCCAAACAACCGATTCAGGTTTTTCACAGAGAAGGAGATGCCCCATGGGTTTGCGTATCAACGACACCGTTCCGAATTTCACGGCAGAAACGGATCAGGGCACCATTCAGTTTCACGACTGGATTGGCGACAGCTGGGCCATTCTGTTCTCGCACCCAAAGGATTTTACACCTGTTTGCACCACCGAGTTTTCGGCCGTTGCGCAGTTGAATGACGAATGGGCCGCGCGCAACACCAAGGTGATCGGCGTATCGGTCGATGGTGTCGAAGACCACAAAAAGTGGAAGAAGGACATCGAGGAATATGGCAAGGCCAAACCCGGCTTTCCGATCATCGCCGATGACGGTCTGGCTGTGTCCAAGGCTTTCGACATGCTGCCTGCCGAAGCATATCTGCCCGACGGCCGTACACCGGCTGACAGTGCCACGGTGCGTTCCGTCTTTATCATCGGCCCGGACAAGCAGCTGAAGCTGTCGATGACCTACCCGATGACCGTGGGCCGGAACTTTGCCGAAATTCTGCGTGCGCTTGACGGTTTGCAGATGTCGGCCAAGGGCGTTGCGACACCTGCCAACTGGGTGCCGGGTGAAGACGTGATCATCCCGCCAACCGTGTCGAACGAAGACGCCAAGGCCAAGTTTGGCGAGTTCGAAACGATCTTCCCCTATCTGCGCAAGACCAAAGCGCCGTCGTAAGCCGGTTGCCGGGTCAGGGGGGCTGTCTGCCCCCCATCGTGCCCGCTGGCACGATTCCCCCCGAGGATATTTTTTCGCCAGATGAAGCAGGCGGTTGTTGCAGTTCGGGCGACCACCGAAATGTCCTACCCGTGCTGTATTTTCGGGGTTTTCCGGGTGCCCCCGCGCCTGAGGCGCGAAGGCAAAGAGGGGCAGGAAACCGGAGAGAAACCTGACACCCGAAGCAATCAGAAATTATGGCGAATTCCGAAATTGATGCTGAAAGTATCCAGATCGTCCTCTACGTTGCCGGTCAAAGCTCCGTTGGGGGCCAGGCGCTGCGACGAAACATCAAAGGCACGGGCGTAACGGGCATCAACGGTGAACGCTGTCGACGCGTTGATGTCATATGCCACGCCGGCGATCAGCTGGGCGGCCAAGGTGGTGTCGGAATCGTCCAGCGCCACACCCGGCCCGTAAGAAAAATCCAGATCCGAATAGGTGGCCCCCAGACCAAACCCGGCAAACGGTGTCAGCGCGCCGGCCTGTTTGAAATCGAACAGCAGATTGGCAAATAACGAGGTTTGCGTGACGTCGCCCGAGATATTGCCCTCGGGCCCCGGACCATTGCCGGTAAAGTTCACACCATCCACGTCACTTTCGCTGTAAGACAGTTCCAGCTCGATCCGCGTTCCGATGATATCGTTGGACCATTGCGGGATTTCCTTACCTATCGCGAGGCCCAGTCCGAAACCTGCGTCGAATTCGGTATCGACCGATTGCGTCGCGCCACCGATCGTCCCGGTGAAATCGCTGTCCTGTAGCTGGCTGTAGCCGATGAAGCCGTGAATATAGGTGCCGTCGCCCAGGCTCTGCGCGGCAAGCGCCGTTGCGCTGATCGCCAGAGCCGAAGAGGCGAGAATGAGGCGCGTGAACATAACCATCTCCAGTGTTCCAAAGTCCGCATGCCATGGATGTGGACGAGGCTTGCCCAAAAAGAAAGGCGCCGGGCCTTCACTTCGTTTCACAGGTTTTTAGGAATGTGTGAGTGAATAGACACGAGGCTCTGCCACTGTTTCAGGGCACATCCCTGACCAACGGTTCTGACAGGAGTTCGTCGACAAAGAAACTGAGCAACTGCACCCTGCTGGAAACGCCCGCCTTTCGATAGACCGCAGCGCTTTGGGCCTTGATCGTCCCTTCTTTCGTCTGTCGCATTCCGGCAATTTCCGCGATGGAAAGACCCTTGATCGTCAGCATGGCGACGTCACGCTCAGCATCACTGAGCTGCCACTCGCTGAACTGGGTTTCGATGACCTGGGCAAAGGCCCCTTGCGCCACTTGCAGTTGCCGCTGCATGTCGCGCACCCGTCTGGACTGGGAACGGATCAGGGCGATCGTGGCGCTCAGGCCGCCGACAAGCGCCAGCGACAGAAACAGTTCGAACGAATGAAGGTGACGAAACCCTGCGCCGTCACCGCCTGTCCAATCCAGCACCGCATCCGTCATGAAAAAGGCGGCGCAGAGGGCCTGCACCACCAGAAGGAGCCAGAGCAAAGACGTTTGAGGTACTTTCATGCGGCCCCTTGGACGTTGCAGGTTCAGTCGTCGTCCTCTTCGAGCTCGATGGCTGTCACCACCCCGTCCGTGTCAGACAGAACCAGTTCAGTTTCCACGCCATCCTTGGTGAGTTCAACCTCGATCTTCCCACCTTCGAATTCGATCTCTTCGATCTGGTACCCCTGGGCTTCAAGCGCCGTGCGGATATCGGCTTCGCTTGTGCCCAGTTTGTCGCCCAGTCCGACATTGGCCAAAGCAAGAACCGGTGCGGTTGCGATCAATCCCGTCAGTGTCAGCAGTTTCAAGGTTTCCATATCGCATCTCCTTTTTTCGTTGTGGCGATGCGGTCGAACTGGGGATGGCAGCGGACACCTGCGATTGGTTTTTGGTTGAAACAGGGCGAATGGAACCAAGGTTTATGCCATTTGCGGCCGTTTGCGCGCGTCAGGTTCAGATTGCAATCAAGTTGTGATAGTTTGTTTTGCGGAAACATACGGGCATGTGACCAACGATGTCGGGCTTTCTGACTGTCCTGAACAGGAGAAAACCATGGCTTTTACAGATTGGTACGTCGAGGGAGAAAGCTTCGGAAACTGCAACTGCGGCTATGCCTGCCCCTGCCAGTTCGAGGAATTGCCGACGCATGGCGATTGCCGCGGCTTCGAGGTGCTTGAAATATCCTCCGGATATTTTGGCGAAACGGATCTGAGTGGAACCAAGGCTGCGTTGATCTATGCATGGCCCGGGCCAATATTCGAAGGTGGCGGCGAAATGCAGGTGATCGTCGACCCCGCGGCCTCACCGGCGCAGCGCGATGCGTTGGAAAAAGTCTTTCACGGCGAAGAAACCGAAGAGATGGCAACCCATTGGTACGTGTTCCGGGCCATGTGTGAGACGGTGCACGACACGCTGTACCTGCCGATCGAGCTTGAGATGGATATCGAAGGACGAACGGCCAGTGTTACTGTTGGCGACGTTCTAAAGTCGACCGGGCGCCCGATTCAGGCCCCGCATGGTGGCGGCGAACACCGTGTACGTATCGATATTCCCGGTGGGATCGAATTCACCATTGCCGAGATCGGCAGCGCCTCGACCCGAGCCGATGCGGCGATCAAACTGGATCTGAAAGACAGCTACGGCCAGTGGCACCTGTTGAAACATGGCCCCGGTGGTGTCGCGCACTGACCTGCGGTCAGGCGGCTTTCGCGGATTCATTGGGGCGGACTTTCCAGCCCGGAACCGCCAGATCCGCCGACAGCACCCGGACTTCGAAAGGTTTGAGGACCGGCAATGCGGTCGAACCGTAACTGCCTTCACCATTGGCGAGTTCCGGGAACAGTTTGAACAGCTCGCTTCGGGTGGCGGGTGCCATTGCCCCAAGGCTGGTGTCGCCGGGGTAAAAGGACTCGGACCAGATTCCTTCGACATTCACCAACTCATGCTGATCAAAGAGGATATGAATGTACTCCACCCCATGTGCGGGCGTTTCCTGAACGATGGTATGCCCATTGATCAGCCCCTTTGCGTGGGCCAGCATCGCCGCTTCGCAAAGCATAAGCTCCATCATGGTCGAGGTCACGGCAATCCGGTGCTGTGGGGAAATGACGAGATCGCGGCTTGGGCTGTTCGACCCGAAACAGCCCGCCTTGATCCGTACAGGGGACAGGTGCGTGTTTCGCCGCAACTCAGCCGCGGACAACCGGCGCTTGCCGATCCAGCGGACCGGGCGGGCATGGCCGCCGGCGGTGATGACCGGGTCGCCGGGCTCCAGCGCCTCGACCCGGCGCAGCCCAGTTGGTGTCTGGATCAGAGATCCTGAGGTGAAACACACGAAAGAAGGCAAAGTGTCATACGCGGATGGCGGCGCGGTGCCGGCAAAACTGGTATCTGAAATCGTGTCATTCAGTTCGGCCTGACCCGAAGTGACTATGATGTAACGCGGGTTTGAAAACTGGATCAGGATGAACGTGACCGGCGCGCCATCGACCGTTCCTGTGTAGTTTTCGTAAGTACTGAAATTCTGGGTCGAGCCGGAAAAGCCGGGAAGAGACCCGAGGTCAAGTTGCGAGCTGCCATCCGGGTCGGGATCTTGCAGCAGAGCGTCATTATCCGTGACGTCGACCGAATACGCAGCAGTAATATCAACAATGCGGTTGCTGAACGGGTCTGCGCTGATTTCATAAACAGTAATCGATGCCACGGTCGAACAGCTTCCTTGAAAACGGCAATATCCCCCTTAAGGTTGAGCTAATACACGCAATAAGTGTTAATAATTGATTTACCAAAGTTGCGGCGCAGTTAACCGTCCTGCTGCCGCGCAAACAAAAAGGCCCCGGATGAAACCGGGGCCTTCCGCTGTGGGTCAGAGGGGCAGATTACTCTGCGTTTTCCTCTTTCTTTTCTTTCTTTTCCGGAACGATCTCTTCGCCGGTCTCCTGATCGACGACTTTCATCGACAGGCGCACCTTACCGCGATCGTCAAAGCCCAGAAGTTTGACTTTGACTTCCTGACCTTCTTTCAGAACATCCGACGGATGGTTCAGGCGGCGGTTTTCGATCTGGGACACGTGGACCAGACCGTCGCGCTTGCCAAAGAAGTTCACGAAGGCACCGAAGTCGACGATCTTGACCACTTTACCGGTGTAGATCTGACCTTCTTCCGGCTCGGCCACGATCGAATAGATCATGTCATAGGCCTTCTGGATCGATTCACCATCGGGCGAGGCGATCTTGATGACACCGTCGTCGTTGATGTCGACCTTGGCACCCGAAACCTCGACGATCTCGCGGATGACCTTACCGCCCGAGCCGATCACTTCGCGGATCTTGTCGGTCGGGATGTTCATGGTCTCGATGCGCGGGGCGTGGACCGAGAAATCGTTGGTCTCGGACAGGGCTTTGCCCATCTCGCCCAGAATGTGCATCCGGCCTTCCTTGGCCTGTGCCAGGGCGGTTTCCATGATCTGCGGCGTGATACCGGCAACCTTGATATCCATCTGGAGCGAGGTGATGCCGTTTTCGGTGCCCGCAACCTTGAAGTCCATGTCGCCCAGGTGGTCTTCGTCACCCAGGATGTCGGTCAGAACAGCGTACTCACCGTCATCTTCCAGGATCAGACCCATGGCCACACCGGCAACTGGCGCTTTCAGCGGAACACCTGCATCCATCATCGACAGCGAACCGCCGCAGACCGACGCCATCGAGGACGAGCCATTGGATTCAGTGATCTCCGACACCACGCGGATGGTGTAGGGGAAGTCGGTCGGTGCAGGCAGAACAGCCTGCAGCGCGCGCCATGCCAGCTTGCCGTGACCGATTTCACGACGGCCGGGCGAACCCACGCGGCCCACTTCACCCACCGAATACGGAGGGAAGTTGTAGTGCAGCAGGAAGTTCGATTTGAAGTTGCCATGCAGCGCGTCGATGAACTGCTCATCGTCACCGGTGCCCAGCGTGGTTACAGCCAGCGCCTGTGTTTCACCACGGGTGAACAGGGCAGAACCGTGGGTCCGGGGCAGAATCGAGGTTTCCGCAACGATCGAGCGGACATCGGTGGTCGAACGACCGTCGATCCGCTTGCCGCCCCTGACGACGTCGCCGCGCAGAATGCCGGCTTCCAGCTTTTTCATCGCGGAACCGAGGTTGCCGTCTTCCAGCTGCTCTTCGGTCAGCGCCTCTTTGATCGCTTCGCGGGCGGCGGCAACGGCGGCGGTGCGCTCTTGCTTGTCGGTGATCGCGAAGGCGGCGCGCATCTGCTCTTCACCGGCGGCCTTAACGGCGGCATAAAGCTCGGAATAATCCGGCGCCTGGAAGTCAAACGGCTCTTTCGCGGCTTCTTCCGCCAGCGAGATGATCAGGTCGATGACCGGTTGGATCTGCTCATGCGCAAAGTTCACCGCACCCAGCATTTCCGCTTCGGACAGTTCGTACGCTTCCGATTCCACCATCATCACGGCGTCTTTGGTGCCGGCCACAACCAGGTCCAGACGCTGTTCGGGGTTCAGGCGCAGGTCCTGCATGTCGTCCACGGTCGGGTTCAGGACATATTCACCGTCGGTGTATCCCACGCGGCAGCCCGCGATCGGGCCCATGAACGGTGCGCCCGAGATGGTCAGAGCAGCCGAAGCAGCAATCATCGCAACGATGTCGGGATCGTTGACCAGATCGTGGCTCAGCACGGTACACATCACCAGGACTTCGTTTTTGAAGCCGTCAACGAACAACGGACGGATCGGACGGTCGATCAGACGCGCGGTCAGCGTCTCTTTCTCGGTCGGGCGCGCTTCGCGCTTGAAGAAGCCACCCGGAACCTTGCCGGCGGCATAGTATTTCTCTTGGTAATGCACGGTCAGCGGGAAAAAGTCCTGACCGGGCTTCTGTTCCTTGGCGAAGGTCACGTTGGCCATGACGCTGGTTTCGCCCAGGGTGGCAATCACGCTGCCGTCAGCCTGACGGGCAACCTTGCCGGTTTCCAGTGTAAGCGTTTCCTCGCCCCACTGCATCGATTTCTTCGTTACATCAAACATATGCGTATCCTAGATGGGAGCACTCCCGCCCCTGCGGGTCTCCCGTTTTGCGTGGCGGCCCCATTGCCGCCGACCCCAATTTATCTTCCATTCGAGTGCCGGGGTCAGGGCACAACGTCTCAGATACCGCGCGCATACATGAGAATGCGTTGGAAGGAAAGCGAAACTGCATCGGATGGCCGTTTCATGCCGGGACTGGCTTGTGCTGCCACCGGGCGCAAAAGATTCAAGCCCGAACAACGATCAACTTATCAAGTCGCTGTTGGTTCTTCAGGTCCGGGGTTACGGGAACCCGGAACAGCATGTAGCGCTAACATATCCGCAATCGAATGCATTTTGTAAAAATATGAAGGCAGTATAAGCTCTTATCACTAAGCCTGCGGTCGAAATGACGGAAGCGCGCCAAGGGGGTTAACTAACTCATTCCCGTCCGCCGACCGAATACCTTGGCGTTTGCAGACAGCGAACAGAAGGGCAATCGAATGGCACAAACAAAGAAGATGCTGGATCCGGACCCCCGGATTTACGACTTCGAAACGGAATATGAACTGGGGCAGGATAACGTCCGGCCGTTTGGCTTGGACATTCACAACCCGGTCTTTCTGATCTCGAGTATCATGATCTTTGCGTTCGTTCTGATCGCATTGGCCAACCAAGAGGCCGCAGCTACGTTTTTCGGCTGGCTCCGGCCTTGGCTGACCAGCACGTTCGATTGGTTTCTGGTCCTTTCGGTAGATGCAATCACCCTGTTTTGCCTCGTTCTGATCATCCTGCCCGTCGGCAGTGTGCGGATCGGCGGCAAGGACGCCAAGCCTGATTATTCCTACGCCGGATGGATTGCGATGATGTTCGCCGCCGGTATTGGTATCGGTCTTTTGTTTTTCGGTGTGATGGAGCCGGTCTACTACAACTTTGCCGAAGACGGGAATGCGCGCCCACTGGGTATCGATATCGCTGTTCCGGGCAATGAGTATATCGGCGTTGTTGGAACCATTCACCATTGGGGGCTGGAAGGCTGGGCGGTTTACGCCGCAGTCGGCCTGAGCCTGGCGATTTTCAGCTACAATCTGAACCTGCCCCTGACTTTGCGTTCGGCCTTCTATCCAATTCTGGGTGAACGGGTCTGGGGCTGGTGGGGCCATATCATCGACACGTTGGCGGTTTTTGCCACGTTGTTCGGATTGACCACATCGCTCGGTCTGGGTGCTCAGCAGGTTGCCGCTGGCCTATACGAGGTCTTCGGCATCGAACCCAGCCCCACCGTCGTGGTTCTGCTGATCATTGGTATTACATTGATCGCGCTGGGCTCGGTTTTGCTGGGCATGGATGCGGGCGTCAAACGGCTGAGTGAGATCAATATGATCATGGCCGTGGGGCTGTTCCTTTTCGTCATCGCTGTAACGGGCATTGGCACCGCCATCGCGCGGTATTTCAACGTGATGACTGATTACGTGCTGCACCTGCCCGCGCTGTCGAACCCGTTCGGACGGGAAGACACCAGCTATTTCCACGGTTGGACGACCTTCTACTGGGCGTGGTGGATCGCATGGTCACCGTTTGTTGGCATGTTCATTGCCCGCATTTCAAAGGGCCGTACGGTGCGCGAGTTCGTAATCTGTGCGCTGCTGGCGCCAACAGCCGTCTGTGCCCTGTGGATGTCGACCTTCGGTGGCGCAGCCATCGACATGTTGAACGCAGGCGGAGCAGAAGGTGTGCGCGCGACCGTGATCGACAGCTACGCCCCCGAGGGAGCGCTGTTCGGTTTCCTGAAGGAGCTGCCGCTTTACGGCATCGTAGCCCCGATCGCCCTTGTCCTGATCGTGATCTTCTTCGTCACCTCGTCTGATTCCGGATCTTTGGTGATCGACACGATCACCGCAGGCGGCAAGATGGACGCACCCGTGGTTCAGCGCGTGTTCTGGTGCACTTTGGAAGGCCTGGTTGCCATCGCATTGCTGTTGGGAGGCGGTCTTTCCGCATTGCAGGGCGCGGCGGTTTCAACCGGCATCCCCTTTACGCTGGTGGTTCTGATAATGTGCTACTGCCTGTGGCTGGCGTTGAAATCAGAGAAGGCGAAAATGTAGAGCCGAAGATTTTTCCCATGAACGAGGCGCCCGCCGATTGGTGGGCGTCTTCGGTTTTGTGGAGCCTGCATAAAGTGAAGAGATCTGCGCGGTGTCTTGACCGGAATTTCATACCCGTCAGCGCGAAGAAAACCGCACAGGTCGGGCTCTGCGCTTGATGCCGGATGCCGAACACCCGGGCGCAGGATGTCAGCAAAGCAGGGAAGCTGCCAACTTTACGCTGGCCAGGAAACTTGCCCGCTTTGCCGCATGTTCCGGAACATTGCTATTGCGTTGACATTGAATCCTCAGAATAGGACGTTCACGCGAAGAAAACCGCTTTGGACCACCCTTCGGAGGAATGAGTGTCAATTGTTGATGTCCTGGCTGCGCGCCTGATCGAAGATGTCAAATCCAATGACCTTTCAGGAAGCTTTCTGATGCTTGGGCGGCAGGATTGGATCGGTGCGCGCCGGTCTACGTCCGCCGCATTGTTCAGGGAAACCTTGCAGAAATACTTGCCCGGAGTGGCCGAAGCTGACCTTTGCAACCCGGATGATGGATATTCGGAAACGTTCTTTCGGAAACTTGGGTTCTTGGAAGTGGATTCGCTGGATTTTTCGGATTTCGAAGGTGCGAGCATCGTTCAGGATCTCGCGGGGGACTTGCCTGAAAATCTGGTTGGTCGGTTTGACGTTATCTATGACGGTGGAACATGCGAGCACGTGTTCGACTTGCCGACGGCCTACAGAAACATCGACAAGATGCTGAAGCCCGGGGGTGTGTTTATCGCACATTCGCCATCGAACAACTGGATCAATCACGGCTTCTATCAGATCTGCCCAGAGATCGTGTACGGCTTTTGGGTCAACGCCATGAACTATGAGGCTCTGAAATGCGTGTGGCAGCCATTGAGGCCATACGCCGCCCGTGACGTGGTGAAGATGACGGATCCCAACAAGACAAAGAAACGTCCGCGACCGCTGGGAACTTTTGGTCCGGGATTGCCTGTTCTTCTGGATTATGTGGTTCGAAAACCTGTTGCCGGCACCAAGACAAGTGCAAGTGTGTCGCAAAGTGACTATGCCACGCGCTGGGAAAACACGCAGAAAGCTTAGAACCAAGTGCCGCAACGGACATTCCCTGACGGCCACGGAATGCTCAGCTGCTCTGGCAAGTTAAGAGGGATGTATCGCTTGCGGCGGATCCAACGGAAAACGCCCGCCGGTTGGCGGGCGTTGAACCGGAAAACCCGGTTTCAGGTCATTTGCAAAAAAGCGCTTAGCGGCGGATGCCCAGCTTTTTGATCAGGTCCTGGTAACGTGCTTCTTCTTTGCCTTTCAGGTAGTCCAGCAGTTTGCGGCGCTGGGCAACCATCTTCAGCAGACCGCGACGACCGTGGTTGTCTTTCTTGTGGGTCTTGAAGTGCTCGGTCAAAGTGGTGATGCGCGAGGTCAGGATGGCAACCTGTACTTCAGGCGAACCGGTGTCGCCCTCTTTGGTTGCGAATTCTTTCATGACGCGTGCTTTTTCTTCAGCAGTGATCGACATCTGGGTCTCCTTCAAAGGTTAGAGTTGATGGCGCAGGCCGGGATGTCGTCCAGCACAGGCCCATGGAGAAAACCGCACCGATTCCGATGCGGATGGGCGCGTATAGGCGCATTTTCACCAAATGGCAAAGGGAATTTGCGGGATCAGATCACCTGCCCGTACTGGGCCAGTTGCGCTTCGGTGATCAATTGAATGTCGGCCACCGACATACCTTCGGCCCCGTATACCTGCGCCACTTCCTGACCGTTGATCATGACCCGCGTCAGGTTGGCATTTTCCGCATCGGGTTCCACCTCAATCTCCGGGTCGGCCTCATCCTCCCAGGTGACAAGCAGCTTGTCCTCGCCGGGTTGGAAGCCCATGACGGTGACGTCTTCGTCTCCCGGGCTCAGCACGATGTCATCGGCGCCCTGCCCACCGGTCACCACATCCCCGACGCCTGCCACAATGGTGTCGTCACCGTCGCCGCCGTTCAGGAAATCCTTTTCGGCTGCGCCCTCTTCGATGCCAAAGACAAAGTCGTCGCCGTCGCCGCCAAAGACCGTATCTTCACCTGCGCCACCGTTCAGCGCATCGTCTCCGAACCCGCCCAGCAACGCGTCATCATCGGCCCCGCCCGTCAGAGTATCGTCACCCTGACCGCCGTAAAGCTCGTCTTCGCCTTCGCCGCCATCCAGGGTGTCGTCCCCGAAATGGCCGAACAGGGCGTCGTCCCCCTGATTGCCGAACAGAAAGTCGTCATCCGCCTCTCCGTGCAGAACATCATCACCCTGACCGCCCGAAATCGTGTCCGTACCTTCGCCCCCGTGCAGAACGTCATCGCCCTTGCCGCCGTCGATGGTATCATCGCCGCCAAACCCGTTGATCTGGTCGACACCGTCCTGCCCGGTGATCTGGTCAGGGCCATCGCTGCCGGCAATCACGAGATCTCCTTCGAATTCAGAGATTACCGTGCCAGTGGACTGGGTTTCGATGTCGGGATTCACCGGGTCCTCGACGTTTTCGCCAATCTCAAGAAACTCTCCGGTGTCGGGTTCCGTTTCCGGGTCCTCGTTGGGCCCGTCCTCTGAAACGTCCTCGTCTTCGATCAGCATGTCGCTCATCGCGTATGCGGCACCGCCGATGGCGGCGAGTCCGATCAATCCGGCCAGAAACATGACACCTCTCCGATCGCAGAATGCTCCGAGGGTGAACATCCCATGCAATTGGCAATCGGGTCAAAGTCAAGTTATTGAAATGGTTAATACTTTATCACCATTGCTCGGGCTGTTGGCTGTAGGCGATATAAAGCGGGTGCTTGGGGTGGCCGTCTTTGGTCAAGCCCAGATGGAACAGCGGCTGGCCGGTCCGGCGCAGCAGGGTTTCCACCGCCGGGCCCCGGTCCAGATGCGCACCATGGGTGCCCCACGCGGCGATGACCTGATCGGCCCACCGAACACCTTCCAGAATGGCGGCGTCATTTTCCGGGCCTACCGGATCGGCAGCGACACGCATCTTGCGCGGATCGGTGTCGCGCCAGGCAAAGATGTTGGTCACCTGAAACGCGCCGAACCCCAGCGCCCGGGCACGGCGTTCGCAGCGTTCCACCGTCGGGTCGTTCTGTACTTCGGTCGCGGTAGACGGGTTCAACATGACAAACAGCGCCTTGCGCCCTGCCGGGTCCCACACGCGGGTCAGGCTATAGCGGTATTTCTCGCAGTCGGAGTAGATGGCGGTCGAGGGCGCATCGCCCTTGGTGTGCGTTCGGGTGATCATGCCTTTCGCCTAACACGCGGTTCAGGCGGCGAACACCCGGCTGGGATGCAATTCGCCTGATTTGTAAACCCCCACGGCCACGGCCTTGCCATCCAGCGAGGCCCATGCCTCGTCGCCGTATTCAACATCCGCGGCCAACACCATGCCCGGGTTGCCATTGCGCAGGCGGGTTGCGCCTTCGGGGGTGCATTTAAGCTCTGGCAGGTCGGACAGGCCGGCTTCCAGCGGGTGCAGATAGTCGTCCAGCGTCGTGGTCTTTGCCATTTCGTCGATCTGTTCGATGCTCAACCCGTCTTCGGCCTCGAACGGTCCGGACCAGATCCGGCGCAGTTCCCGGACGTGGCCGTGGCATCCCAGCGCTTCACCCAGATCGCGGGCGATCGAGCGGACATAACCGCCCTTGCCGCAGGTCATCTCCAACACCACGTGATCCGGGTCGGGGCGATCGACAAGGATCAGTTCCTCGACCCAAAGGGGCCGGGCTGTCAGTTCCACGTCTTCGCCGTCGCGGGCCAGTTTGTAGGCGCGCTGGCCGTCGATTTTCACGGCGGAAAACTTGGGCGGAACCTGCATGATGTCGCCCAGAAACGGGGTCAACGCCCGCTTGATGTCTTCGTCTGACGGGCGGGCATCGCTTTCGGCAATCACTTCGCCCTCGGCATCGTCAGTGTTGGTGGCCTGGCCCAGACGGACAGTGAAGGTGTAAGCCTTCAAAGCATCCGTGATGTAGGGAACGGTCTTGGTCGCCTCACCCAGGGCCACGGCCAGAACGCCGGTCGCTTCGGGGTCAAGCGTGCCCGCATGGCCCGCCTTCTTGGCATCCATGGCCCAGCGCACCTTGTTGACCACAGCGGTCGACGTCATGCCCGCGGGCTTGTCCACCACCAGCCAGCCGGAAATGTCGCGACCCTTGCGTTTGCGTCCCATAAAGCACCTTCAATCTTGCTGAGGCGCGCGACCTAGCGGATCGCCATCGCCCTGTCAATTTCAAGGTGCGTCTTCGACCACACCCACGATCGGCCCCAGCGAAAACCCGACATCGGACCGATTGTTCGCGCGGTCATACATGCGAGAGATATTGCCATCGAAGAACAGCGCATTCGGAGTTTCCAGCACGTCGCGGAACAGACGGCCGAATTCGTGGAATGTGACGTAATCTTCGGAAATCACGAACACCGCACGGGTGCCATCGGTGCTGGTGCCCACCCCGTTGCGCACATAGAGCGAGGTCGAATCGGGCAGGAACCGGGGGTGCAATTCACCATCGATCACCAGCATCGGGCCGGATTGGCTGGCGAACCGGCAGTCGGGGGCCCGGTCGATGAAATCCAGCGTCTCGAACACGTCAGCGCGGCCCGCGCGGATGCAGAACACGCCGTTGGGCAGCAGGCCGAAATTGCCGGGGCCGGGGTTGGAGATCACCCGCATGACCTCTTTGCCGTTCTCGACATAATGGCCGACGGGCGAACGGTCATCGTGGTACATGCCCGCGTTCATGGCAAAGGCCAAACGCTTGCCGCCGGGGACCAGCGCCTCGTTCACCGACGAGAAATGCCCCAGCAGATCCCCGTTTTCGTCGTTGAGAAACAGGCGCAGGTCTTCGTTCGCCGCGTCGACTTCGCAGACGGTGTAACGCTTGTCATCATGGGTCAGCTTTTCGCAAGTAACCGCAGAGGCTTGCACGGCCCAGACAACCGCGCCCAATGTGACAAGTGCCCGGATCACTCGTCCAGATCGCGGCGCACCGCGTCCTGTTCGAACATGCGGCGGGTGTCGTCCAGACGGTCGAACGTGTCATCAAGGCGGAACCGCAGATCGGGCGAAAATTTCAGACCGACCTTCTTGCCAACCATGCGCCGAAGTTCACTTTTGTTGCGGGCGAGCAGATCGATCACGTCCTCCTGCCCCTTGCCGCCCAAGGGCAGCACATAGGCGGTGGCGATCTTCAGATCGGGCGAGGTGCGTACCTCACCCACTGTGATCGACATGCGGTTCAGGTCGGGGTCGTGGACATCTCCGCGCGCCAGAACCTCGGACAGGGTGCGGCGGATCAGTTCGCCGACGCGCAGCTGTCGTTGGGACGGGCCGGGGCCATCGTGGAATTTGTTCTTTGCCATAATCCCCGATCTAAGCGCAAACCGGGGCTTTGCCAAGCGGGCGCGAACGGGGTAGGAGGCTTTGAGCAGTTTGCAGCAAGGGAATACCGCCATGACCCATATTCCGGGGATCGTCATCACAGGGGCTTCGGGCCGTATGGGGCAGATGCTGATCAACACCGTAACCGACAGTGATCAGGCGCGTCTGGTCGGCGTGGTCGAGCGCAAAGGGCATGACTGGGTCGGTCAGGATGTGGGCGAAGCCATGGGTGGCCAGGCGCTGGGCGTCAAAGTTACCGATGACCCGCTGGAAGCCTTCGCGCAGGCACAGGCGGTGATCGACTTTACCGCGCCCGAGGCGACGCTGGGCTTTGCCGCTTTGGCCGCGCAGGCGCGTTGCGTGCATGTAATCGGGACAACCGGCATGACGGATGAGCAGATCGCCGCTCTGGAACCGGCCTCGCGCCACGCGGTGATCGTGCGGGCAGGGAACATGAGCCTTGGCGTCAATCTGCTGGTGCAACTGACCAAGAAAGTCGCGGCTGCACTGGATGAGGATTTTGATATCGAAATCATCGAAGGGCATCACCATCACAAGGTGGACGCACCATCCGGCACCGCTCTGATGTTGGGCGAGGCCGCCGCCGAGGGGCGCGGCGTCAAACTGTCGGATGTGGCCGACCGGGGGCGGGATGGCATCACCGGTGCGCGCAAGCGTGGTGACATTGGCTTCCACGCCATTCGCGGCGGCGACATCGTTGGTGAACATGACGTCCTGTTCGCCGCGCCCGGCGAGCGCATCGTTCTGCGCCATCTGGCCAGCGACCGCGCGATTTTTGCCCGCGGCGCGCTGAAGGCGGCGCTGTGGGGGCAAGGGAAGGCACCCGGCCAATATGACATGGTGGATGTGCTGGGGTTGTAGGCGCTTCCGTCAGATGTAGACGCGCACAAGGACATAGGTTAAGAAAACGGCGACCCAAAAGAGCACTGCGACAAGAATCGATGCGAAACCTAGCATAAATGATTGTAGTAAATTGGCATTGGGGACGATCCTTATGCCATTGGGCACATTTAAGTCGTGGCACTTTTCAGCCATGAAAAAATAGTTGGCCGCCCCATAGGCGTTCAGAATCAGCCTTCTGCGTGATGGCGGAGAGCCGCGCGTTCTGATCCAGAACTCAATAAATTCATCTTTGAAGTTGAATATCGGGAAAACCGAAGCGAGCAAAATTGCTGCTGCCCAACTTGTAAGTGTCATGATTGTCACGAAACCAAACATGAACATGAACATGAACATGAACATGAACATGAACAGGAGTCCCAAATTGAGTTCCTTTCGCAGTGCAACAGTTGCGTTTTGACAAGAGCAAAAACAGGCTTTCCCGAGGTACTTTTTTACCCTGTTCCAATTTAGTCCACTCGAATCTGGCGGTTTTAAGATGATTCCATCTACGTTCAGAGGATTTGCTGGGTTTTACGCGGTAGACGCTTTGTCTTGGGGCGCTAAGGTCCAAGTATGCAAACCCTGAATTCTCGTGTGGCTATCGGGCTATTGCTGGCAGCGTTCTATCTGACTCTGCTGCCCTTTGTGATGCACGGGTTCGACACGATCGGCGTTGGGTTTTCGCAGGACGCCGCCCGGCACAGCTATTTGTTCGCTGATGGCGCGAATTTCGGCAATGCCGCGATGTTGGTGCACATTCTGGCAGGAACTTTTTTGGTCGCACTCGTCCCGCTTCAACTGTTGAAGGGGTTGCGGCTCAAGTACAATCGATTTCACCGCATGATGGGAGCCTGTCTGGTAGTGCTGGCATGGATCACCGGGCTGGCGGGCATGAGCTATATTCCCCTGCGCGGAACCATCGGTGGGCCGCTGATGTCTGCCGCCTTTTTTCTGTACGGGCTGTGTCTTTTCACGGCTGCGCTGATGGTGGCGCGCAGGGCTTTGGAAGGGGATCGCGCAGGCCATTGGGCATGGGGATTGCGGCTGTTCTGGCTGGCGTTGGGGTCGTGGCTTTACCGCGTCCACTATACGCTTTGGTATCTGCTGACCGGAGGGGTGGGGTCAGAGCCCGATTTCTCGGGCCCTTTTGATCTGGTGCAGAATTTCGCGTTCTTTGTGCCTTATCTGCTGGCCTTGCAGATCTGGATTGCACACCGGCGCCCGAGGCATCAGGGGGCGTTGGTCACAAATCCCTGACTTTGTCCGCCCGCAGCGGGCAGGCCAGATAAACGCCGAACTCTTTGCCGATATCGGCGCTGACCCGCGCGTGGACCCGGCCCTGACGATCCAGAAAACGCTGGTTGTCTTCAACCGGGAAAATCCCTTCATGCCAGATGCCGGGATGGATATAGAGCCCCTTTGACCCGTCGCACCAGAATGCCACCACTTTCTCAGGGGTCAGGTCGTCGCCGGGCAGGGCAGCAGGCACGATGAAGGGCTTGTTGTCCAGCGGCCAGAACATCTGGCCGCCATCGGGGTGATAGTTCATATGCCACAGCAACACCTGATTCCGCGGGGCCGTTTGTCGGTCGGTTTGCGCCTGCTGAGGGTCGGCGGACCAACCCAGCACGTAATGGCCTTTGACCGCCTCGTTCTCACCGTAAAGCACGTCACCCTGCCAATCGCATTTGAACGTGCCTTCAACCCAGCCGCCTTCGTCACCCGTGCCGTCGTCAATCGGTCGCCAGCCCTGCTGCGGCCAGCGTACGATCTCGATTTCAAAGGTTTCGGGGTCGCCGACCAAACAGCCGTACCCCCTGACCGTGCTGTCCGTCGCCCGGATCAGGGGAACCTCGTGCCACGGCAGGGATGGCTTGGAACTGGCCTCGAAGATGTACTCGGGTGCAGTCATGATGCCCCCAGGTGCTTGTCGACCATGCGCTGCACCATAGGTGCGAAATGGGCGAAATCCGGTGTCTCCATGTCCGCCCGTTTGCCGGCCTCATCCAGATACCGGACCTGAATGATCTCTTTCAGGTTCGGATTGGACTCGAAGGCGGCGACTTCTTCGGCGCTCATCGGGCCGCCTTGCAGTTCCAGGGTATGGACCGAGGCGGCAGAGAGGCGGTTGAAATATTCGGGCTTGGTGGCGCAGAGATACCGTTTGGCGGCCACGTGATATCGACAGCAATCGGTGATGACCGAAGGGAAGAACTGTTCCAGCACCTCAGCACCCGCATCTTCGTGGTGGCGATCTTCGGTATCATCGGGGTGGTAGGTCCCGAACTCGGATGTGAAATGGCCGATATCATGCAACAAGGCGCCGACGATGATCTCTTCAGGCTGGCCGTTCTGTTCGGCGATGGTGGCGCCTTGCAGCATGTGCTGGGCCATGGTGACGGGTTCTCCAAGATATTCCTCACCGCCGCGGCGTTCGAAGATATCCCCGATGAAGGCGACGATATTGTCCCGGTTCAGGGTCGAGAAATCGGGCTTCATTCCGCCGCCTCCGGCTGCGTCATCTCCATCGCCGCCAGTGTGGACAGCAACCCGTCCTTGTCGGCATAGCATCCCTGCAACCAGCGTGACCCCGTGCCGGAATAGCCCAGCCGTGCATGCAGGACACGGGTGTTGTCGACGATGAAGCTTTCGCCCGGCTCCAGTTTGAACGACACGCCCATGGCCGGGTCGTCGATGATCTCGCCCAGTTGGCGGTAAGCCGCGTAATAGGCTTCCATCCTGTCGAAAGGCACGTCCACGAATGGCGCTGAGGAACGGTTGTTGAAGCGGATGCCAACCAGTTCGCCATCCGGCGACAATTCGATCATCGGACGGCGGGACCGCAGGCAGACTCCGTCTGACCCCTTGTATTCAAACCGCGCCGGGTAGCCTGCCAGCAGCGCAAAACCTTCGGGGTTCTGCGCACGCAGCTTTTCGGCAGCGCGAAAGCCGTCGACCACGATCGAGTCGCCCCCTTCGGCGCTGTTTTCCAGACAATAGAGGATTTGCAGCGTCGGCACAGGGTCGCGATAGGGGTTGTCGGTGTGGGCCTGCAAGCCAAGCCCGGTATAGGCGAGGTTGGTCGGGTTCACTTCCGTCCGAACCTCGAAATAAGGGCCATAGTTGGTTTCGCGGACATAGCCGAACAGGTCGGCCACTTTCAAAAGCGACTCTGGTTCGGTTGGCCCGCCCGTCAGCTTGGCAAAGCCGTAACTTGCTACAGACACCAACCAGTTGCGTTTGGCCGCAGGGCTGGCATGAACCTCGTTCCAGTCGCCAGAGGGTGCGGCGATCCCGCCTTCCCAGGTGATGATGCCGGGGCCGGTGCGGCCCAGCGTATCGTCCCGTTCGCAATCATAGTTGTGTTCGGCCAGCCATTCGGCCGGGAAGGTAACGGTTTTGTCTTCGGGCTGGAACGTGACCTGAAGGCCGCCCGCGACAACCTCGGCTGAACTGACCGAGATGTCAGCAGGTATATCGCCGATGGTGATCAGCCGCTGGCCGTTGCCCGGGGCGCGGGTTTCCGGGTCCAGCGCGTTGTCGCGCAACCAGACGGCGTGAAAGCGGGCTTGCGTTCCTGTGTCGAACGCGACGGTGACGACCGAAGTGTCATGGGTGGCGGTGCGCAGCATTTGGGGTCTCCTGTTCGGCGCGAGCTTTGGTTGAGCAGATACGCTTTTCATGGCATTACGACAATTAATCCTTATTTCGGCTGAGGCTTGGAAAATCTAATGGCTAAGAAAAGGATCGGGCTACCGCCACTGGACTGGCTGCGCGTGTTCGAGGCCGCTGGGCGTCTTGGTGGGTTCTCGGCAGCAGCCAAGGAGTTCGGGCTGACGCAGGCCGCTGTCAGCCAGCGGATCGGCAACCTCGAAGCCTGGCTGGGCCGATCCTTGTTCGTGCGCGAGGCGCGGGGCGTGTCACTGACGGTCGAAGGTGAAAGCTATCTGCCCTTGGTGCAGGACAGCCTTCGCGCGCTGGAGCGCAATACCGAGGACCTGTTTGGCAAATCCCCGCGCGAGCTGCGCGTGGCCGGCTTGTCGTCGAACATCCACGCACTGGTTCTGCCTGCGCTGACCCGGTTTCACGAGATGCAGCCAGAGGTTCGGGTGATGACCGACTCGGTCGCGCGCCGGTCGTCTTTGGACGAAGAACGAACCTGGCTGCAAATCCGATATGGTCGGGGCATCTGGGCCGGGCGTGATGCCGACCTGATCGCGCCTGAGGTCCTTGCCCCCATGGCGCCGCCGGGTGTCGACTGGGGCGCTCCATTGATTGACCTGCGCGGAGAACGCCCCGGCTGGAGAGAATGGAGCCAGAAAAACGGCCAGCTGGACCTGCCGCAATCAAAAATCAGCTTTGATTCGATGGAACATGCGATTTCGGCTGCGCGGCGCGGCATGGGTGTGGTGTTGGGATCGGTTCCGTTGGCCCTTGCCGACCTGCAAGAGGGGCGGTTGCGACGGCTGGATTTACCCGTATTGCACACCAAAGACGGGTACTGGCTGACCTGGCCTGAAGACCGGGCGCAGTCCAGAAAACAGCGTGCCCTGATCGAGGATTTCCTGAATGCGCTGCGTGGTTGACCGTTCAGAAATCGATGGCGATGCCCTTCTTTTCCCAGTCACCGTAACGGGCCGGGTCCGGTCCGTCCCGGCCACCCAGTTCTTTCGGCAATTCCCGGGCCTGGGCTTTGGCTTTGCGGCGGCGTTCTTCCGCTTCGGCCAGGGCGCGCTGGGCGGCGGGGGGCAAGTCTTTGCGGTCGTCACTCATGACATCGGGTTCCTTTCCGTGCGCAGTCTTGATATACGCCCGCGTCCGCCATTGGCAATGCGGACGCAGGTCACATGAAGGCGGTACCATGTCTAACAGCGCGACAGCAGCACGGCGCAGCGCAATCTATCTTCTGGATCAGGTTCTGGGTGAAGGTCGCCTGCTGGCCGAGTGTCTGGCGGCGGGCGCAGTGGATCGCTTGGAACCCGAGGATCGCGCGCGTGCCCAGCGACTGGCGTTGGAAACACTGCGTGGGCTGGAACGGGCCGACCGCCTGCTGGCCAACCACCTGAACCGAACACCCGCTCTGACGGTCCACAACGCGCTGAGACTGGGTGCGGTCGAGCTTTGCAACGGCGAAGCCGCCCATGGCGTCGTCAATTCCATGGTCGAGATCGTCAGCCGTTCGCGCAAGCATGGTCGCCTCAAGGGGTTGGTGAATGCCGTTCTGCGCAAGGTTGCGGTAGAAGGCCCCGAGGCGTGGCCGAAGATGCGCGTTCCGCGTTTGCCGGACTGGTTGCGTGAACCGCTGATCGCAGCGTGGGGCACGGATGCCGTAACCGGAATCGAGCAGGCACATTTCGCGGGTGCGCCACTGGACCTTACCTTGAAACCCGGGGCGGAAGGCCCTTCAGGCGAGATCCTTCCGACCGGGTCGGTGCGGTTGCACGATGCGGGTCAGGTCTCGACCCTGCCGGGGTACAAGGCCGGAGACTGGTGGGTGCAGGATGCGGCAGCCGCATTGCCGGTTCGCATTCTGGCCCCGAAGGCGGGCCAGAAAGTTCTGGATCTGTGTGCGGCGCCGGGTGGGAAAACGATGCAGCTTGCGGCCGCAGGGGCTGATGTCACGGCACTAGACGTATCGGACTCACGGATGGAACGGGTGCGCGAGAACCTTGCAAGGACCGGCCTTAGGGCGAAGGTCATCGTGGGCGATGCGCTGGAACACGAAGACCGGTACGACGCGATCCTGCTGGACGCGCCGTGCTCGGCCACGGGTACGATTCGCAGGCATCCTGACTTGCCGTTTGCCAAGGACGGTTCGGAATTCGGCGGCCTGATCGAGCTCCAGTCGCGCATGTTGGCCCATGCGTGGGGCTTGCTCAAACCCGGTGGGCGCCTGGTCTATTGCACCTGTTCCCTGCTGCCGGACGAGGGGGAAGTTCAGGTGGAAGAGGCGCTTGACATGTATTCGGACATGAGCGTGGATCGCGACGCGCTGAACGTACCCGGTGTCGAAACGGATTGGATCACCGAGGAAGGCGGCTTGCGATTGCGACCGGATTATTGGCCGGATCGGGGTGGTATGGACGGGTTCTATATCGCGTGTCTGACCAAAACCGTCTGAACGCACGCTTTTCGATGACTTGACGATCGGCGCGGTCTATCGTTGGGTCTCAAGCGCCAGCAGAGCGCAAGGGGCAGAGTAACACGCGTCATGTCGAAATCAGACACCATGGCCAGTCGGTGGATGCGGTTTCAGAACCGTTTCTACGCGCGCCTGAGCCAGCGGCAAAAGGCGGTCACAGGGTTTGTTGCGCAACCGGATCCGCGCTCGGTGGGTTCGTTCGCACGTGGCCGGCAACTGGTTGCCGGAAATCTGTTGTTCGCCGGCTATCTGGTCGAGGCCGAAGATACCGGGCTTTGGGACGTCACCGCCCCCAGTGCCGGCTTTGACGAAGAACGTCACGGCTTTGCGTGGCTGGATGATCTGGCCGCGGTCGGAGACATGCGTGCGCGGGAAAAGGCGCAGCGCTGGGTCTGGGGATGGATCGAATCTCATGGCCGCGGGCAAGGGCCCGGCTGGGCGCCTGATCTGACCGGACGTCGGGTGATGCGCTGGATCAACCATGCGCTTTTTCTGCTGCGAGGGGCGGATGAAAAACAAAGCAAATTGTTTTTCCGCTCGCTGGCCCAGCAAACATGGTTCCTGTCCAAACGCTGGTATGCCGCAACCCCGGGACTGCCCCGGTTCGAGGCGCTGGCCGGACTGGTACAGGCCGGGCTGGCGCTGGAGGGGCTGGAGCGGATGGCCGACCCGGCCCTGCGCGCCCTGGCCGGGGAATGCGACCGTCAGGTGGATGCGCAGGGCGGAATTCCAACCCGCAACCCGGAAGAATTGCTCGAGGTGTTCACGCTGCTCAGCTGGACTTCGGCGGCGCTGAATGATCTTGGTCGCGGGACGCCTGCCGCCCAGGCCAATGCGATCAAACGGATCGCGCCGACCTTGCGCAGCCTGCGCCACGCGGATGGGGCGTTGGCGCGGTTTCATGGTGGCGGGCGCGGTGTCGAGGGGCGACTGGAACAGGCCCTTGCCCAAAGCGGCGTCAAACACAAGGCGGCCACCGAATTGCCGATGGGCTATGCCCGTCTGTCGGCTGCACGCACCACGGTGATCGTGGATGCCAGCATACCGCCGTCGGGGGCGGCCTCTTACAATGCGCATGCTTCTACTCTGGCGTTCGAGTTGACCTCGGGGCGGCGGCCGCTGATCGTGAATTGCGGGTCGGGGGCCAGTTTCGGGCTGGAATGGCGCCGCGCAGGACGGGCGACGCCGTCGCACTCGACGCTTTGCCTGGATGGATTCTCAAGCGCCCGGCTGGCCAACCCGGTGCCGGGGCGTGAAGCGCAGGCGCTGGTGGACGCACCACAGGAGGTGCCCGTTGATTTCGAGGATGCGTTCGAGGGGATCCGCTTTATGGCGGGGCACGATGGATACGCAAAGGTCTTTGGTCTGACCCATGCGCGGACCTTTGAGTTGCGATTTGACGGGCGCGAGCTGACGGTCGAGGATATTCTGCTGACTGCGACCGACAAGGCAAAGCGTCAATTTGACAAGGCGATGGACGCTTCGGGCCTCAAAGGCATTGGCTATGACATCCGGTTTCACCTGCATCCGGATGTCGATGCGGCGCTGGATTTGGGCGGTGCGGCGGTATCGATGGCGCTCAAAAGCGGTGAAATCTGGGTTTTCCGCCATGACGGCGTTGGAAAATTGTCCGTCGAGCCAAGCGTTTACCTTGAAAAAGGGCGTTTGAAGCCACGCGCGACAAAACAGATCGTTCTATCCGGGCGCGCAATGGAGTATGCGACGCGCACCCGGTGGACTCTGAGCAAGGCACAGGACACAGCCTATGCCGTGCGCGATACGCATCGGGACGAGCCCGAGTTAGACTGACGCCAAAAGGACCTTTGGACCCATGACCGATCTTCACCCCGTGCGCCGCGCGTTGCTTTCCGTATCCGACAAAACCGGGCTGATCGAGCTGGGCAAGGCGCTGGCCGAGCGCGGGGTCGAACTGCTGTCGACCGGCGGCACGGCCAAGGCGCTGCGCGATGCAGGGCTTGTGGTGAAGGATGTCAGCGAGATCACCGGTTTCCCCGAGATGATGGATGGCCGGGTCAAGACCCTGCACCCGATGGTGCATGGCGGGCTGCTGGCCCTGCGCGACAACGACACCCATGTTGCAGCCATGAACGAACACGGCATCGGTGCAATCGATCTGTTGGTTGTGAACCTGTATCCGTTTGAAGCAACCGTGGCCAAAGGCGCAGGTTACGATGAGTGCGTCGAGAATATCGACATCGGCGGTCCGGCGATGATCCGCGCGGCGGCCAAGAACCATGCGTTCGTAAATGTGGTCGTGGATGTTGAAGATTACGAAAAACTGCTGGGCGATATGGATCAGCACGACGGCGCGACCTGTCCGAAATTCCGCCGCAAGCTGGCGCAGAAAGCCTATGCCCGTACGGCTGCCTATGACACGGCAGTGTCCAACTGGCTGGCCGATGCGCTGGAGCTTGAAGCCCCGAAGCGCCGCGCCTTTGCCGGTGAATTGAAACAAACCTTGCGCTATGGCGAGAACAGCCATCAGCAGGCTGCGTTCTACACCGACGGCACCAATCGGCCCGGTGTAGCGACCGCGATCCAGCATCAGGGCAAGGAACTGAGCTACAACAACATCAATGACACGGATGCGGCCTTTGAACTGGTGGCCGAGTTTGACCCCACCGAGGGCGCCGCCTGTGCCATCATCAAGCACGCCAACCCCTGCGGTGTGGCCAAGGGTGCAACCCTGCTTGAGGCCTACAAGGCTGCCTTCGACTGCGACCGCACCTCGGCCTTTGGCGGGATCGTGGCGTTGAATCAGCCCCTGGACGCCGAGACCGCGCAGGAGATCACCGGGATTTTCACCGAAGTCGTGATCGCTCCGGGCGCATCGGATGAGGCCAAGGCAATCTTTGCCGCCAAGAAAAACCTGCGCCTGCTGACAACCGACGCTCTGCCGGATGTGACCGCCGGCGGGAAAACCGTGCGTCAGGTGGCCGGCGGGTTGCTGGTGCAGGACAAGGACAATGGCATTGTCGGCTTGGATGATCTGAAAGTCGTGACCAAGAAGGCCCCGACCGACGAACAGATGCGTGACCTTTTGTTTGCCTGGAAAGTGGCAAAGCACGTCAAGTCCAACGCCATCGTCTATGTCAAAGACGGCGCCACCGTCGGCGTTGGCGCGGGCCAGATGAGCCGTGTGGACTCGGCCCTGATCGCTGCCAAGAAAGCCGAACGCATGGCTGACGCGCTGGGCTTGGCCCAACCGCTGACCATCGGTTCGGCGGTTGCGTCGGACGCGTTTTTCCCCTTCCCTGACGGCCTGATGGAAGCGGCCGAGGCTGGCGCAACCTGTGTGATCCAACCGGGTGGGTCCATGCGGGATGACGAAGTCATCGCCGCCGCGGATGAGGCCGGCCTGGCCATGGTCTTTACCGGCATGCGCCATTTCCGTCACTGATGCGGTCACGCCTGCTTCTCTGGGCGGCGCTGGCCGCCTTTGCGATCGACCAGATCAGTAAATATCTGGTCGTTCATGTCATGCGCGTGGCCGATCAACCCGGCGGCATTGATGTTGTACCGCCGCTGCTGGTGTTCAAATACGGCGAGAACCGGGGCATCAATTTCGGCCTTTTCCAAGGAAATTCGGAGGCTGCGCGCTGGATTCTGATCGGTGTTTCCGTGGCGATCTGTGTCGGCGTGCTTGTCTGGCTCAGCCGTTCAGCCCATTCAGGTCTGATGCTGTTTTGTGGCGGCCTGCTGATCGGCGGTGCGCTGGCGAATGTGGTGGATCGGGTTCTTTACGGCTTTGTTCTGGATTTCCTGAACATGTCCTGTTGCGGTATCAACAATCCGTTTGTTTTCAACCTCGCAGATGTCTTCATATTTGCAGGAGCCATCGGGCTGGTGCTGTTTGACGGCAAAAAGGCCTCGTGACGCGCGGAATGATATGCGATAAAAGCGCCTGAAACAGGCTGGAGACACCAATGCGGATGCCGCGCGCCCTATTTGTTTTGACTGTTGCCGCTGCGGTTGCGGCGTGTTCGAATCCCGGCCTGCGGGATCTGGAGGCTCCGGGCCCGGGGCCGGATGAGTTTTCGGTGCTGCCGGTCAAGCCGCTGACCCAACCTCAGGACTATGCCTTCTTGCCTGCACCCACGCCGGGTGGCGCGAATCTGACGGATCCGAACCCAAATGCCGATGCGGTGGCTGCGCTGGGCGGAAATGCTGCTGCGCTGAACCCGAACGCGGCTGTGCCATCCTCGGATGCAGCGCTTGTCACGGCCTCCAGCCGCTATGGTGTTTCCCCCGATGCGCGGCAGGTGGTCGAGGCTGATGACGCCGCGTTCCGCAAGCGCCGGGGGCGCTGGACCGGTCTGCGTCTGTTCCCGGTCGACCGCTATGGTCAGGTTTACGAAAAACAATCGATCGATCCGTTCGCGGAAACAGAAGCCGCCCGTCGGGCCGGCATCGAAACTCCTTCTTCGCCGCCGGGTGAATAATTCTTAACTTTCCGTCATCGGGCTTGAACCCGGGCCGCGTCACCGTAGTTTGAATACCAGAAACGAAACGGAGGATGCCCTATGGTTCGGGCCCTGGCCTTGTCGGCTGCCCTGATCGCGGCCGCCCCGGTATTTGCCGAGGACGGGAAAGAAGCGGTCACCACATTCACATTGGACAACGGCATGGATGTCGTCGTGGTCGAAGACCACCGTGCCCCGGTCGTGCAGCATATGGTCTGGTACCGGGCCGGATCCGCTGATGAGCCGATCGGATCATCCGGCGTGGCGCATTTCCTGGAACACCTGCTGTTCAAAGGCACCGACACGCTGGCCCCGGGAGAGTTCTCTGCCACCGTCGCTGCCAATGGAGGTAACGACAACGCCTTCACTTCGTATGACTATACAGCCTATTTTCAGCGTGTCGCCGCCGACAGGCTAGAGCTGATGATGCGGATGGAATCCGACCGGATGCGGAACCTTCGGCTGAGCGAAGAGGACATTCTGACCGAACGGGACGTGATTCTCGAGGAACGCAACCAGCGCACCGAAAACAACCCGCGCGCCCTGTTCGGCGAACAGATGAGTGCGGCCCAGTATCTGAACCACCGCTACGGCGTGCCGATCATCGGCTGGATGCACGAGATGGAGGATCTGGACATGGAGGACGCGCTGTCGTTCTACCAGACCCATTATGCGCCCAACAACGCCATTCTGGTGGTCACAGGTGATGTCGATGCCGCTGAAGTCCGCGCGCTTGCCGATCAGTATTACGGTGTGATTCCCGCCAACCCGGACCTGCCCGAGCGGGTTCGGTCCCAAGAGCCGCCGCAAACGGCCGAACGTCGCCTGACCTTCAAGGACCCGCGCGTCGCCCAGCCTTACGTTCAGCGCAGCTATCTGGCCCCGGAACGCGATCCGGGCGAACAGGAAAAAGCGGCGGCTCTGTTTCTGCTGGCCGAGTTGCTGGGCGGCAGCACGACGTCTTACCTGAACGAAAAGTTGCAGTTTGATCAGCGAAAGGCCGTCTATGCAGGTGCGTTCTATCGCGGTGTTTCGTTGGATGACACGACCTTTGATCTGATCGTCGTTCCGGCCGAGGGTGTTTCCCTGCAAGAGGCCGAAGACGCCATGGACCAGGCCGTGGCCGACTTCATCGCCGAAGGTGTGAACGAAGACGATCTTGAGCGCATCAAGATGCAGCTGCGCGCCGCCCAGACCTATGCGCGCGACAACGTGGACGGCATCGGTAACCGATATGGCCGGGCCCTGACCAGCGGCCTGACGGTCGAAGATGTACAGGCCTGGCCCGAGATCCTTCAGGCCGTGACCGGGGATGAGATCATCGCCGCGGCCCGCGAAGTTCTGCAACCCGAGGCGTCGGTCACCGGCTGGCTGATGCGCGATGACGAGGTGACGCAATGAAACGGTTTATTGCTACGCTGATTGCCTGTCTGGTCGCCCTGCCGGTTTTGGCCGAGATTCAGATCGAAGAAGTGACCTCGCCCGGTGGCATCAAAGCCTGGCTGGTCGAGGATCATTCCATACCGTTCACCGCGTTGGAGTTGCGGTTCCGTGGTGGTACGTCACTGGACGACCCCGACAAACGCGGCGCGGTCAACTTGATGAGCGGGCTGATCGAAGAAGGCGCGGGCGACCTGGATGCGCGGACCTATGCCCGCGAGCTGGAGGCTCTGGCGGCTTCGTTCCGATACAATGCCGGCGACGATTCAGTTTCGATTTCCGCGCGTTTCCTGTCTGAAAACCGGGATGAAGTGGTCGATTTGCTGCGCACGACGATCCACGAACCGCGTTTTGATCAGGATGCGGTTGACCGGGTGCGCGCGCAGGTTCTGTCAGGCCTGCGCTCGGACCAGACTGACCCGAACGAAATCGCAGGCCTCACCTTTGCGCAGATGGCCTACGGCGATCACCCCTATGGATCCGAAGGGAAAGGCACCATCGAAAGTGTCTCGGCCCTGACCCGCGATGACGTGGTCGCGGCTTACGAAGGCGTGTTCGCCAAGGATCGTCTGTACGTGGGGGCCGTCGGCGATATCACGGCAGAGGAGCTGGGTATCCTGCTTGATAACCTGCTTGGCGACTTGCCGGACACCGGCAAGCCCATCCCGGGCAAGGCCGAGGTGAACATTCCCGGCGGCGTCAGCGTTGTCGAATTCGACACACCACAGTCCGTGGCCTTGTTCGGTCAGGCCGGGATTGATCGGGATGACCCGGATTTCTTTGCGGCCTTTGTTCTGAACCATATTCTTGGCGGTGGTGGGTTTGAGAGCCGGCTGATGCAGGAGGTGCGCGAAAAGCGTGGCCTGACCTATGGGGTCGGGACCTATCTGGTGCCCAAGGATCTGGCTTCGGTCTATCTTGGGTCCGTGTCCTCGGCCAATGACCGTATCGCCGAAGCCATCGACGTAATTCGCGATGAATGGGCGCGCGCGGCCACCGAGGGTGTGACGCAAGAGGAACTTGACGACGCCAAGACCTATCTGACCGGCGCCTATCCGCTGCGGTTCGATGGCAATGGTCAGATTGCCTCGATCATGGTCGGAATGCAGATGGAAGGCCTGCCGATTGACTATATCGCCACCCGCAATGACAAGGTGAACGCGGTGACATTGGAAGATGTGAACCGCGTTGCTGCCGAACTGCTTGACCCGGACGGTCTGCACTTTGTCGTCGTTGGCAAGCCGGTGGGCCTGGAAACAACGAACTGAACCTTTTGGGGTAAGCTGCGGCTTACCCCTTTTTCATGCTGCGCAGCATGTCTCCCATCATCTGGCCGAACTGGCCCGAGCCGCGCTGATACAACGCCCCGTCCACTGCCAGAACCGTACCGCTGATATAGCTGGCCATGTCCGAGGCCAGAAACAGGCAGGCATTGGCCACGTCTTGCGGCGTACCCCAGCGGCCCAGCGGCACGTCCCTGCGCAGCTGCTCGCCCGCGTCGGGGGCGGGGGCCAGCCGTTTCGCGCCTTCGGTGCCCTCGATGAAGCCCGGCACCACCGAGTTCACCCGGATGCCTTCCACACCCCATTCCATCGACAGGGTACGAGTGATCTGATCGACGCCCGCCTTGGCGGCACAGACATGGGCCTGGCCCTCGTAGGGCAGATAGGATTGCGGGGCCGAGATGTTGATGATGTTGCCGCCGGGCCGTTTCAGATAGGGATAGGCGCCTTTCAGAACATGCACGGTGCCCATCAGGTCGATTTCGACAACGGTGCGGAAGGCGTTGGCCGACATCTCGGCCATCAGCGCCGGGAAGTTGCCCGCCGCCCCCGAAACCAGCACGTCGAAATCGCCGAGCGCCGCTTGGAACTGTTTCAGCCCCTCGGCGACCGCATCGGCGTCGCGCACGTCAAAGGCCGCGCCGATCGCCTCGGCCGCGCCTGCCGCCTTCAGCGCAGCGACGGTGTCATCCACCTTGTCCTGCGAGCGGCTGGCCACGGCCAGTTTCGCGCCCGAGGCCGCGAAGGCCTCGGCGATGCCCCGGTTGATGCCACTGGTGCCACCGATGACGATGACGGTTTTTCCCGAAAAATCCATGTAGGCCTCCCTTGAAGGGGAGCCCTACTCGCCGTAGGGCACCCAGATGTTTTTCACTTCGGTCGAAGCCTGAAGGAAGCGGCGGGAATGGTCCATGCCCCAATCGAATGCCGTCGCGTTATTCACCCAGGTCCGTTTCAGGTTCCCGGCCGAGACGACCTCGATCTGCGCCGACAGGTCCGTCGATGAGAACGACCAGACCGCGTCCACGTTCAGGTGCGAGGCCAGCGGTTTGGCCAGTTCCGCGTGGCTGCCGGTCAGGATGTTGACCACGCCTGCGGGCACGTCCGAGGTGTCCAGCACCTGATAGAAATCGGTGGCCGCCAGCGGATAGGGCTCGGACGCCACCAGAACTGTCCGGTTGCCCATCGCGATCGCCGGCGCCATGGCCGAGACCAGACCCAGCAGCGGCGCCTCATCCGCGCAAAGCGCGCCGATCACGCCCACCGGTTCCTTCATCGCAATCGCCACGCCCCGGATCGGAACGCCATGCACCTGGCCGTCATACTTGTCGGCCCAGGCGGCGGCGGTGAACAGGCGCTGGATTGCGGCGTCGACCTCTTTCGCGCCGTCCTTGCGGCCGGTCATCGCGTCGATGCGATGCGCGAACTCGTCGGAACGGGCCGAGAGGTTCTCGCCGATATAGTACAGGATCTGCGCCCGCAGATGGCCGGTGGTCTTGGACCAGCCCTTGGCCCCCGCCGCGGCCTCGACAGCGTTGCGCACGTCCTTGCGGTTGGCGAGACCCACATGGCCCAGCAGCCCCGCCTTGCCCCAGACCGCGCGGGAATAGCCGCCATCGGGCCGTGCCTGCTTGCCGCCGACATACAACTTGGCGGTGCGGTCGATCGGGTCGACCGGGCCACCTTCGCCCGCGACAGGTTCGATTTTCGCCAGCGGCTTGGCCTTGCCCTTGGGTTTTGTATAGGCGCTCAGCCCTTCCCAGCCGCCTTCACGGCCAAAGCCGCTTTCGCGCACGCCGCCAAAGCCCGCGGCCGCGTCGAACAGGTTGGTGGCATTGACCCAGACCACGCCCGCGACCAGCTTGGGCGCGATGTCCAGCGCAAGGTTGACGTTTTCGGTCCAGACCGTGGCCGCCAGCCCATAGCGGGTGTTGTTGGCCAGCTCGATCGCCTCGGCCGGGGTGCGGAAGGTCGACGAGACCAGAACCGGGCCGAATATCTCCTCTTGCATCAGCGGGTCCGAGGTTTCGAGCCCGGTGATCAGCGTCGGGGGGTAGTAGCAGCCATTTGCGGGCAATTCGCAGGCAGCCTGATGCACATGACCCACCGTATTGCTGTCGACCATGGAAGTGATCGTCTGCAACTGAACCGGATCCACCACGGCACCTACGTCGATGCATTTGTCCAGCGGGTTGCCGATGCGCAGCGTGTCCATGCGGGCGCGCAGCTTGGCATAGAACCGTTCGGCGATGCCTTCCTGCACCAACAGGCGCGAGCCCGCGCAGCAGACCTGGCCCTGGTTGAACCAGATCGCATCGACCAGACCTTCGATGGCTGAATCGATGTCGGCGTCATCAAAGACGATATAGGGCGACTTGCCGCCCAGCTCGAGCGTCAGGGCCTTGCCAGACCCGGCGGTGGCCTCGCGGATGCGGCGGCCCACTACGGTCGAGCCGGTAAAGGCGATCTTGTCCACGTCCGAGGCCACGATCATCTCACCCACTGCACCGTCGCCGGTGACGATGTTGACCACGCCCTTGGGCAGACCGGCCTGCATGCAGATATCGGCAAACAGCAGCGCCGTCAGCGAGGTGTATTCGGCGGGCTTCAGAACCACCGTGTTGCCCATGGCCAGCGCCGGGGCCACCTTCCACGCCAGCATCAGCAGCGGGAAGTTCCACGGGATGATCTGGCCGCAGACCCCCAGCGCCTGTGCGTCGGGCAGCTCGGTTTCCATCAGCTGGGCCATGCCCGCGTGATAGTAGAAATGCCGCTGCACCAGCGGAATGTCGATGTCGCGCGATTCCCGGATCGGCTTGCCGTTGTCCAGCGTTTCCAGCACCGCGAACAGGCGGGCATGCTTCTGGATCAGCCGCGCGATGGCATAGAGGTATCGGGCGCGGGCGGGGCCGCCCAGCTTTTCCCATTTGGGCTGGGCCTTGCGGGCGGCGGCAACGGCGGCGTCCACATCGGCCTGTGTGGCTTGGGTCAGCTTGGCCAGAACCTCGCCCGTGGCCGGGTTGCGGCTTTCAAACCCTTGGCCGGGCTTGGTGAAGGCCCCGTCGATGAAATGGCCGAACTTGTCGCCCTGATCGACCAGCCATGCCAGGGCTTCGGCGGCACTTTCCGGGGCGGGTCCGTATTCCATGGTCTCGAAAATCTCTTTGACTGTCATTGTTCCTGTCCTCAGCCCATCGGGTGCCGGTATCCGGCCGAGTATGCCCCGGTGACGAAATGTTCCAACTGCCGTTCGATATCGCCCAGCAACGACGACGCGCCGAACCGGAACAGGTCGGGTTGCAGCCAGCGGTCGCCCAGCTCATCCTTGATCAGCGACAGGTAGACCAGCGCATCCTTGGCCTTGGAAATCCCGCCCGCGGGCTTGTAGCCCACGCGATAGCCGGTGCGGTCGAAATAGTCACGGATCGCCCGGATCATCACCAGCGACACGGGCAGGGTGGCGTTGACGCTTTCCTTGCCGGTCGAGGTCTTGATGAAATCCGCCCCCGCCATCATGCAGACCAGCGAGGCGCGCGCCACGTTGCGCAGGCTGCCCAGCTCGCCGGTGGCGAGGATGGCCTTTACATGCGCATCGCCGCAGGCGGCGCGAAACGCCTTCATCTCGTCATAGAGCGCCTGCCAGTCGCCCTTCAGCACATGGCGGCGCGAGATCACGATGTCGATCTCCTCGGCCCCGGCCTTTACGCTTTCCTCGATCTCGGCCACGCGCAGGTGAAAGGGCGACAGACCCGCCGGAAAGCCGGTGGACACGGCCGCGACCGGAATGCCGGTGCCTGTCAGCGCATCCACCGCCGTTTCGATCATGTCGTGATAGACACAGACCGCGCCGGTGGTAATCGGCGGCATGTCCAGCGCTTTCAGCAGGTCAGGTGACACGGGCTGGCGGGCCTTGGCGCACAGGCGGCGCACGCGGCCCTCGGTATCATCGCCCGAAAGGGTGGTCAGGTCGATCATGGTGATCGCCTTCAGCAGCCACGCGGCCTGATGCTCTTTCTTGACCGACCGGCGCCCGGGCAGGGTCGCGGCGCGGCGTTCAATGGCCGAGGTGTTGGCCTGCACGGCGCGCACCCAGTCCAGGTCCAGATCCATGCCTGGATTTCGGGGCTCGGTCACTTGCGGCAGATGCGCGGTGCGCACGGGGCTTTCTGAGCTCTGCGTATCCATTGTCACGTCCTTTGGGAGGTTTGCGCCAAAATCGCACGGGAGACCGGGGAATGGAAGATGCAGGTGGGCAATGTTTGGATAATTTTTGACCAAATGGACAAAATGTAACCGCTTTCTTGCGAATAATTCGCATTAGCGTTGACTTACTTGCGAATGGTTCTCATATTCAGTTCGAACGAGAAGCAAAAACTGAGGTAGAAGATGATTCGCCGGAATTTTCTTGCGGTATTGGTGCTGGCCTTTTCCCTGCCGGTCACGGCCTGGGCCGATGCACCCCTCAAGGTTGTGGCCACGACGGGCATGATTGCTGACGCGGCCCGTCAGGTCGGTGGTGATCAGGTGGACGTCAAGGGGCTGATGGGGCCGGGCGTCGACCCGCATGCCTATCGTCAGACCCGCAGCGATATCGTGGCGATGACGCGTGCGGATCTGATCCTGTGGCATGGTTTGTACCTCGAAGCGCAGATGGAAGATTTCTTCCATGACCTTGAACGCAAGCGGACCGTGGTTGCAGTTGCCGAAGGTATCGACACGTCGACGCTGCGCGCGCATGACGATTACGCCGACAAATATGATCCGCATGTTTGGATGACGCCCGAATTGTGGCGGGACGTGGTGCTTGAAGTGCAGGCAGCCCTCACCGAGGTGCGTCCTGAGGCGGCCGAAGTTTTTGCAGCGAATGCGCAGGCACATCTGGCAGATATCGATCGCCTGACAGCCTATGCAGATCAAGTTCTGGCGTCTGTTCCGGACAACAACAAGGTTCTTGTGACCGCCCATGATGCCTTTGGTTATTTTGGTGAAAGCTTCGGGTTCGAGGTTCTGGGAATTCAGGGCATCTCGACCCAGTCCGAGGCGGGACTGAACCGGATAGGCGAATTGGTAGATCTGCTGGTTGACCGCAAGATCACGGCTGTTTTCGTCGAAAGCTCGGTCTCGGATCGTTCGATCCGCGCGCTGATCGAGGGCGCGGCCGCCAAGGGTCATGAGGTGCACGTGGGGGGCGAGTTGTTCTCGGACGCCATGGGTGAAGAAGGAACCTATGAAGGCACCTATCTTGGTATGCTGGACCATAACATCACGGTCATTGCCAGTGCTTTGGGTGGCGATGTGCCAGATCGTGGCATGGATGGAAAACTGTCGGCGGGGTTTTGATCGATGCTGGGCCTGATCAGCAATGAAGGCGTAACCGTCGGTGAGACGGGGTTGGCCGACAGCCCCCTTGCCCTGCGCGGCCTGACGGTTTCCTACGGGCAGAAACCTGCGGTGTTTTCAGTCGACATGACCGTACAGCCCGGGGCGATGACCGCGATCATCGGGCCGAACGGGGCCGGGAAATCCACATTGCTCAAGGCGGCGCTTGGCATCGTTTCCCCTTTGTCAGGTCAAGTGACCGTGTTTGACCAGCCATTGGACACGCAGCGCGCGCGCATTGCCTATGTTCCTCAGCGTGCCAGCGTGGATTGGGATTTTCCCACGCGCGTCATCGACGTGGTTCTGATGGGCCTGTCGCGCGAACTTGGCTTGCTGGGCCGTGTGCGTGCCCGCCACAAGGCGTGCGCGATAGATTGTTTGCACCGCGTGGGAATGCGGGATTTCGCGGATCGCCAGATCGGGCAGCTGTCCGGCGGGCAGCAGCAACGTGTCTTTCTGGCGCGCGCGCTGGCGCAGGGCGCGGATCTGTATCTTCTGGACGAACCTTTTGCAGGCGTCGATGCCGCCACCGAGAAAGCCATCATCTCGGTGCTGAAATCCCTGAAAGAGGCGGGCAAGACGGTTGTCGTTGTGCATCACGACCTTGCGACCGTGACCGATTATTTCGACCATGTCTTCCTGATCAACACCCGCAAGGTGGCCGAGGGACCAGTGGCCGAGGCCTTCACGGCGGAAACGTTGCAATCAGCATATGGCGGTCGACTGGCAACCGCGCAGATCGACCAGATATCGCGCGCGCTGGGGTAACGCATGCTTTGGGATGCTTTGACCCTGCAACTTGGCTACAACGCCACGCTGGTCGCCATCGGTGCAACCTTGCTGGGTGTGTCTGCCGGTGTGACGGGGACGTTTCTGTTTCTGCGCAAGCGCGCCTTGGTCAGTGACGCAATCAGCCACGCAACCCTGCCGGGCGTCTGTCTGGCTTTCATGGTATTGGTCGCACTGGGAGGAGACGGGCGCAACCTGCTGGGCCTGTTGGCAGGATCGGCCGTCTCGGCCTGGATCGGCCTTCTCTGCATGAACTGGCTGACGCGTCACACGCGTTTGGCCGAAGATGCCGCCATCGGAGCGGTCCTGTCGGTCTTCTTCGGCTTTGGCATCGTGTTGCTGACGGTCATACAGACGATGGGCGTAGGCCGTCAGGCCGGGCTGGAAGGCTTCCTTTTGGGGTCCACTGCCGGGATGCTCTGGGCTGATGCGATGATCATTGCGGTCGGCGGCGCTGCGACGCTGCTGCTGGTCATGATCATTCGTCGCCCGATGATTCTTGTGGCCTTCGATCCTGAATATGCTGCGGCCCGCGGTTTGCCGGTGCACAGGATTGATCTGGCCATGATGGGTTTGGTCATGGCCGTGACCGTGGTTGGCCTGAAAATCGTGGGTCTGATTCTGATCGTGGCTTTGCTGATCATTCCCGCCGTGACCGCGCGGTTCTGGTCCGAACGCTCGGACCATGTGGTTCTGCTTGCGGGATTGGCCGGCGGGTTGGCGGGGTACATTGGCGCGGCCATTTCGGCCTCGGCGCCAAACCTTCCGACGGGGCCGATTATCGTTCTGGTCAGCTTTGCCTTTTTTGTCGTGTCTTTGTTTCTGGCGCCGATACGTGGCGTTTTGGCGGCGGTGCTGCGCCATTTGCGCTTTCAGCGTCGGGTGCATATTCGTCAGGGTCTCTTGGCCTTGGCGCAGGGGCAAAAGATCTATGAGCCCCTGACCCTGCGCTTGCTGCGCCGCGCTGGGCTGGTGCGCGCGGACGGCGTCGCGACCGACATCGGCAAAGCCCGCGCGGCCAAGGCGTTGCGGGACGAAAAGCGCTGGGAAATCGTGCGCGCAGATCAGGCGCATGAGGCAACGGCTGCGCTTTATGACGGGTTGCGGGACATCGAAACCGTCCTGACCCGCGATCAGATCGCCGAGATAGACCGTCGCATCGGCGGGCCAATGGGGGTGGCGTTATGAGTGGTGAAGAATTTGTCCCCCTGTCTCTGACACCGTTGCTGATCGGTACATTCGCGGCCATTGCCTGCGCGTTGCCGGGTAATTTTCTGGTGTTGCGCAAACAGGCATTGATCGGAGACGCGATCAGCCATGTGGTGCTGCCGGGAATCGTCGTGGCATTTCTGATCACCGGGGCGATATCGACCTGGCCCATGATGCTGGGCGCGGCGGGCGCTGCCGTTGTGGCCGTGGTGCTGATCGAAGCCATTCGCCGATTGGGTCAGATCGAACCCGGGGCCGCCATGGGCGTGGTCTTTACCACCATGTTCGCCGCGGGCGTCCTGCTGCTTGAGCAGACGGATACGTCGACGGTGCATCTGGATGTGGAACATGCGCTTTACGGCAATCTCGAAAGCCTGATCTGGCTGGACGCCACCGGATGGTCGTCCTTGCTGGACACAGAGGCGCTGTCCGGGTTGCCTCCGGAATTACCCCGCATAGCGCTGACACTGGTCGGTGTGTCTTTGTTCACCTGGCTTTTCTGGCGGCCGCTGAAGATCTCTACCTTCGACGAAGGCTTTGCCCGGACCATTGGCATTCGCACCGGCGTTCTCGGCTTGGCACTGGTCATCACCGCGGCAATTGCGGCGGTGGCGGCCTTTGACGCGGTGGGCTCGATCATCGTGATCGCCATGTTCATCTGCCCGCCTGCCGCGGCGCGGATGTTGACCAACCGGCTGGAAGCGCAGATTGCCTGGAGCGTTGTGTTCGCCATCGCCTCGGCGGTTTCGGGCTATGTGCTGGCAGGTTATGGCCCTCTGTGGCTGGGCGGCGCGGATGCCGTCAGCGCGGCGGGTATGATCGCCACGATGTCAGGCCTGATTCTTGCGGCGGCAGCGATGTTCGGACCCTGCCGGGGCAGGATCGGCGCGCGCATATCTGCCTGATCAGGCATTTTCCCGCCACACATGCCCACACGTCATCGGCCAATCTCTGCCAAGAAACTGAGCCTGAGAATCTTAAGCAGATTTTCCGACAGGTGCGTGATACATGCGGTCTCATAAATTAGCTGAAACACACCACTCACTTGGCACGTCCGGGTGATCCTGAATGAGTTCTTGTTCGCGGATACCCGGGCGCCCCCTCTCCTTTAGAATGTGCGGTTCAAACCGGTGGCAGAATCGTGCGCGACTATGCTAGGTGTAGGGGTATGGCGCAGGCAAACCCCAATATCGGCGAAGAACGCCCCGTAATTAGGCAGCTCGACGATGCCGCAATCAACCGCATCGCGGCTGGTGAGGTGGTGGAACGACCGGCCTCGGCGGTCAAGGAACTGGTCGAGAATGCAATCGATGCCGGGGCCACGCGGATCGCCATCGATATCGCGGATGGCGGCAAGACCCTGATCCGGGTCACGGATGATGGCTGCGGTATCGCGGCGGAAGATCTGCCGCTGGCGCTGTCCCGCCATGCCACGTCAAAGATTGACGGTTCTGACCTGCTGAACATCCACACTTTCGGCTTTCGGGGCGAGGCGCTGCCATCCTTGGGTGCTGTTGGGCGTCTGACCATAACCAGCCGTGTTCCCGGCGCGGATGCGGCGCAGGTTCACGTCGCGGGTGGCAAGATGGATACGGTCAAACCCGCCGCCCTGCGCGCGGGGACTGTGGTCGAGCTGCGCGATCTGTTCTACGCCACACCGGCCCGCCTGAAATTCATGCGCACGGATCGGGCCGAGGGGCAGGCGATCACCGATATTGTGAAACGGCTGGCCATGGCCGAACCTTCCGTGACATTCGCCCTGCGGGATGTATCCGGCGGCGGCGAGGGTCGCGTGACCTTCCGTGCGGATCGCGAGAACGGAGATCTGTTTGATGCGCTCCACGCCCGACTGGCCCGCGTGATCGGGCGCGAATTCGCAGAAAACGCTTTGCAGATTGATGCCTCGCGTGATGGCATCCGGCTTTACGGCTATGGCGCCCTGCCGACCTACTCGCGGGGGGCCGCCGTGGCACAGTATCTTTTCGTCAATGGACGCCCCGTGCGCGACAAGATGCTGACCGGCGCGCTGCGGGCGGCCTATTTCGATTTCCTGAGCCGCGACCGCCACCCGGCTGCGGCGTTGTTCATCGACTGCGACCCCACGCTGGTTGACGTGAACGTCCACCCCGCGAAATCCGAGGTTCGGTTCCGGGATCCCGGTGTCGCGCGGGGGCTGATCGTGTCCAGTCTGCGCCATGCTTTGGCGGAAGCCGGGCACAGGGCATCCTCGACCGTGGCGAATGCGACGCTGGGCGCGATGCGGCCGGAACCCGCACCGTCTGCTCCGGCACGGGTTTACCAGATGGATCGCCCGTCGCCTGCCGCGCGCACGGCGGCGTATCGCGCGCAGGCTCCGGGTTTTGCCGAGCTGGCCAACGACTACAGCGGCAGCATTGTCGAGCCGACCCCGGTTGCGCAGGTCGCCGAGGTGCAGGTGCAGGAGCAGCCTCAGGCGCAGGATCTGCCGCTTGGTGCAGCCCGCGGACAGGTGCACGAGAATTACATCATTTCCCAGACCGCCGATGGCATGGTGATCGTAGATCAACATGCTGCACATGAACGGCTGGTTTATGAAAAGCTGAAAACGCAGATGGCCGAGAATGGCGTCGCGGCGCAGGCCCTGCTGATTCCGGAAATCGTGGAATTGTCCGACGGGGATTGCGCCCGCCTGATGGCCGTCGCAGATGACTTGACGCGCCTTGGCCTGACCATCGAGCCCTTCGGCGGAAGCGCCATTGCCGTACGCGAAACCCCCGCCATTCTGGGTGAAGTCGATGCGCGCGCGATGATCCTCGACATCCTGGATGAACTCGCCGATCAAGGGGAAAGCCAGATGGTGCAGGCAAGGATCGAGGCGATCCTCAGCCGGGTGGCCTGCCATGGGTCGATCCGATCCGGTCGTCGGATGCGCGCCGAAGAGATGAATGCCCTGCTGCGTGAAATGGAGGCGACGCCGCATTCCGGCCAGTGCAACCATGGGCGGCCCACCTATGTGGAACTGAAACTCAGCGACATCGAACGCCTGTTCGGGCGCAGTTGATCCTGCGGCCCGGCGGGGCTATGAAGAATAAAACAAGAACACGCGAGTTATGATGATCGAGATTGCAGGCACCCAATATGCATTGAATGACCCTGTCATACTGGTCGGGGGTGGCGTGGTGGCGTTGATTCTGCTGCTGCTGTTTCTGTCGTTGCGGGCGGCCAACCGCTCGGCCCGGATGGCGGAACCTTTGGCGCGGCAGATGGCGCATCTGGGTCAGCATGTTCAGCAACTGGGCCAGGGGCAGGAACAGTTGCGCGGCGGTCTTCAGCATGTCTCGGACACTCAGGCCAACGCGCAGATGCAGGTGATTCAGACGGTCGAGGCGCGTTTGGCTTCAGTCCAGCAACAGATGAATGACCGGCTGGCGGATAATGCGATGAAATCGGCGCGTGCGCTGGCCGAGATGCAGGAACGGATGAAAGAAACGTTGCATGGCTCGTCGAAACAGACGGCGACCTCGCTGACCCAATTGCAGGAACGTCTGGCCGCCATCGACAAGGCACAGGACAATATCACCAAACTGTCAGGCGATGTGCTGTCTTTGCAGGATATCCTGTCAAACAAGCAAAGGCGCGGGATGTTCGGTGAAATCCAGCTGAACGATATCGTGTCCAAGGCGCTGCCCGCTGACAGTTATTCGTTGCAGGCCACGTTGTCGAACGGCAGGCGGGCGGATTGCCTGATTCACTTGCCGAACCCGCCGGGACCGATTGTGATCGACGCAAAGTTCCCTTTGGAGGATTTCGAGGCGCTGGCCGCTGCGCAGACGAAGGCGGATGTCGAGAGATGCTTGCGGGCCTTCGGCGCTGCGGTGAAAGTGCATATAAAGGCGATTTCCGAAAAGTACATTCTGGACGGGGAAACCGCGGACGGTGCCTTGATGTTCGTACCTTCCGAGGCGATTTACGCCGAGCTGCACGCGCGTCTGCCCGACGTCGTGCGTGAAGGGTTCGCCGCGCGGGTCTGGATCGTGTCCCCGACGACGTGCATGGCCACGTTGAATACCATGCGGGCTATCCTGAAAGACGCGCGTATGCGCGAACAGGCCGGAGCGATCCGCAAAGAGTTGGGGTTGCTGCACAAGGATGTGGACCGCCTGGGTGATCGCGTCTCGAACCTGGACCGTCATTTCGGGCAGGCGGCCAAGGATATCTCGGAAATCAAGATCAGCGCCGAAAAGGCTGGCCGACGTGCGCAGCGTTTGGACAATTTCGACTTTGAAGAAATCGAGACCAAGGCCGAAAACGGCGTTGTACCTCTTGCTCGACACGAAGGTTGAAATCTACTGGATGGACAGATCCAAGTTGTACCCCACGGTTTTTCCGGTATCCCTGTCATTGCCCATCAGATAGACGCGGATCGTATAGTCTCCATCGTCGGGCAAGGTGATCCGGGCCGTATTGCCGTCAATCGACCCGTTATAGATCGCCACACCGTCGCTGCCCGGCGGCAGAATGTTGAAATAGACTACACCATTACCATTGGTGTCGCTGACCTGAAGATCGGCAAACATCTCCTGTCCGGCTTTGGCGCCCAGCGAATAGTCGAAGTACTCATCTCCTGAGATGGTTCCGCTGACCATGGTGCCAAAATTGCCGGGCTGAAACTGAACCTCGGCCGACATTTGGGCTGATGCGACGGGCGCGATTGCAACGAGAAGGACGCACACAGCAAGTCTTGCGAACATGATCATTCCTGTCAAAACACGCCGTACGCGGCGCTCGCCGGCAAATTCAGATGCGCAGGAAGGGTTGGAACAGGCGTGGCATCAACTTGGTGAATTTCAACGGTGCATCCGTAACCGCCAGACAAATACAATCTTCCGAAATGTCCGCCACAGGCGTGTGTTCCAAATCCTCGTCCGCGATCTCGACGTCGCCACGGGCGAAGCGATCCACTTCGTCCGAGAATGCGCCCTGAAGCACCATCGTCAATTCTATACCGTTGTGGCTGTGATCTGGTACAGCCGTTCCGGCTGGAATGAACAGCAACCGGGCCGAGGCCTCGCTTGTGGTTGGAAGAATGGCCTGTTTCACACCCATGCCGATCGGTTTCCATCGGATATCTGAAACCGTACCGCCGACATAATCCTGCAAAGGGGCCGGCAATACCGAGCAGTTCGGACGCGCCGGTTTGGACGCTGGCGCACCTTTGGAGATCAACGCCATAGTCGCGGCCAGAGATTTGTCACTCATGGCGATGGATTCAGTCTGTTCCTCCAGAACATGCCCACCCACGGCGTCGTAACTTTCCGCCCGCGCACGGCAATGGTCGCACAGCGACAGATGAGTCGCGACCATCAGGTCGAATGCCTCGGGCAGACTGCCTGCGGCATATGCCATCAGCAGGTCATCTGTCAGGTGATGTTTGATCGATTTACTCATCGTACTCATCTCAGTTCATTGCATGGCGCAAGCGGTCCAGCGCCAGCCTGATTCGTGATTTGATCGTTCCCAGGGGCAACCCGGTCTGAGACGCAATTTCCCGATGACTCAGATCACCGAAATACGCCTTTTCGATCAGCTCTCTCTGCGCGTCTGGCAACGCTGTCAAAGCGGTGCGAAGCTGCGCGGTTTCTTGTTGCAGCGCGATGACATCGTCCTGCTCAGGCTCGGCCTCGGGACCCCACCACAATTCTTCGGGTTCGGGGCGGCGTTGCTTGCGCAGAACGTCAATGCGCTTGTTCCGAGCAATCGTGAATACCCAAGTAGCCACTGTTGCCCGCGTCGGGTCGAACAGATGGGCTTTGTGCCACAAGGTCGCCATCACCTCCTGCGCACACTCCTCGGCCATCGTGGCGTCTGATCCTGACTTCATCAGGAACGCCTTGATTCGTGGCGCGAAGTGCTGGAACAGCTCGGCAAACGCCGCCTGATCCTGCGCGTCGCGGATGCGCCTGACGTGATCCACCCATTCGGTTCTGGTCTCGCGCCTGCCGTTACTTCCGTTCACCCGTCTACCCTTGATGCGTTTCTTTTCGCGCCGAGGCTGAAGGGCGGCCGGTTCAGCCACAGGTTCGTCCAAGGTCACGGTATCGATCTCGGTAAACATAACCTCATTACGGCGCGTTCCCCAAGCCGGATCACTTTATCGGGACATTATGATCCAAATTGTGCAAATTGCCGTATCGGAATTACCAGCATCTGAAGGAAATCAGTGTAGTTCAAGGCATTTACGGGAAGGCCAGAAAGCAGCGGATGACGCAGGAAATAGACCATATCGCGGGTCATACCTATCACGGGCGCAAGGGTGCGATTGAAAACGCATTCCGATACTCGGTCGATTACATCCTGCTGGATCCCGAAGCAGAGCTGGACACCCCTTTGCTGTTTTCGGTTGATCGCGCGAATGTCACGAACTGGCGCACCAGCGATCATGGGGGAGAGCCGGGTCATGGGGAAGGGGCCCAATGGCTCCGCGCGCGATTTGATGAAATGTCGGTGCAACAACCGGCGCGTTTCAAGTTGCTGACGCAACCGCGCGTTTTGGGTCACGTTTTCAATCCCGTCAGTTTTTGGTTCTGTATTGACGACAGCGATCACCTTTATGCCGTGGTGGCCGAGGTCACCAATACCTATGGCACCCGGCACAGTTACCTGTGTCACAAACCCGATTTCTCGGTCATCGAACCGACTGACAGGGTGGTGGCGGACAAGCTGATGCACGTTTCACCGTTTCAGAAAATCGAAGGCAGCTATACGTTCCGCTTCGACTATCGCGCGGATCGCGTCGGTGTCTGGATTGATTACGGCCGCGCTGACGGTGGGCTGATCGCGACGCTGACCGGCCCGCGGCAACCCCTGACCAACCGCGTGATTCTGTGGTCCTTGCTGCGGCGACCATTCGGCGCCCGGAGAACCTTTGCACTGATCGTCTGGCAGGCTTTCAGGCTGTGGCTGAAAAAAGCCACCTTTCGCCCGTTTCGCAGGCAACCGGTACCGGACCAGCCGATTTCGCGTGCGCGGAACTAGGGCCGTTGTTTGCGTAAGATCAAAGACTCGGCCCTTGTTCGGTGATTGTGATGGCACGACAACCGCGAACACGAGGAGCTGATGCATGTTGGAAATATCGGCAAGAAAGGTCGCTCAGATTGCCATGATGGGGCGCGAGCTGAACCGGGCAGAAGGTGAAATGCGCGCCTTCATCGAACGTATGAGCGAAGACGAGCAAGCCGAACTGGTTGCCATCATGTGGATCGGCCGCGAGAGCTTCTTCCCCGAGGATCTGGCCGAAGCGATCGCCACTGCCAAGGCCGAGGCCTCGACCCCCTGCGCCGACTACCTGATCGGCACTCCGCACATGTCAGACCACCTTGAGAACGGTCTGGACGCGCTGGGGATATCAGCCGAGGACGTTGAAAACGATCTGATGTGACCTGCGTGCAAAGGGGCGTTTTCTGCGACGGATCGATATTCGCGTTATCTTGATCCGCCACTGATGATCCGCCACTGAAAAGACATGTCGCGGGCCTGGATCGAAGTTTGCAATCAACGCCTCGGTCCAGCCCAAACTTTCCCTCCATACGAGTCTTAACAAACCTTAATGAACCGGTTTGGCAACGTTAAGGCAGCCTTCCCAAATTTGATGTCAGGAAGACAAAGACATTGAGTTCAGGAGGAGAAAGACATGTCACATACACAAACATTCGAAGGCCGGGGTGGCCTGCTTGACGGTCTGTTTTCAAACTATGCAGAAGCAAAGGTCGAGCATTTCCGCCGCCGGATTTTTTCGAAAACCGTGCGGGATCTGGAAAAGCTTGATGACGTACAACTGGCCGACATCGGCATCCAGCGGGATCAGATCAAAAGGCGCGCATATGAAAGTGTGTATCACAACAAGCCATACCGGCAGTGATCAAGCATTCAGCGTGAACTGAGACAATCCCCAAAAGCATGTTAGCGAGGTTACCAGAATGTTCGACGTCGTACCGCCCACCAATCAACCGGCTCCGGCCGCCAGTGCGCTTTTGCTGTTCGATCGTGCCATGCGGATCCGTTCGATCAGCCCTGATATTGTCCGCGCAGCCCAGCATCTGAATGCTTTGACCGATCATCAGTTGTCCGAGCTGGGCATCAACCGTAGTGATATCGAAGATACCATCCAGCGGTATATCTGAAGGCCGGGTGAGGGAAACCCGAACGAGGACAACATGCATAAATTAAGAAAATGAAAGCCATTCCAGACAGTCTGGAATGGCTTTTTTCATTCAGGCCGTGTGCTCGACGATTTGCAGATGCTGGGCCAGCTTGTCGATTTCACCCATCCATCCCTGCACCAGCTTGGGATCGCTGGGGGCCGCGTGAACACCGGCCGGGATGGCGCGGTTCAATACGGCCTCGACGGCAAGTGAGACCGGAATCGACACCAGACGCGCCATTGCCGTGCCGCGTTCGTCGCCGCAGGCGTCCATGACATAGGTCTTGTGCCAGACTTCGATGCCGTCTTTCTCGGCCTTCAATCCCACGCACAACACAACACGATCAGGCTCGCCTTCGTCATAGGCGTTTTCCTCCCAGAACTGGTCCGACATCTCTTTCAGACGCGCATCCCCTTCCGGGCCGGACAGGGTTTCGATCTCGGTGAACACATCCGACCACGCGTCGGCCCAGCCGTTCAGACGCAGGGTGCCGCGGACGAATTCCTTGACCGGCCAGTGATCCTCGAAATGATACTGCGCCATGAAGGGGATTGAATCGCGGTTCGGGTAGACCTCGAAGCTTTCCGGTGTCGGCAGCGGGGCGATGTAGCTGCTAATCGCATCCCAGGGGCGGGCAACGTCCAGCGGCGCGTAATCGCGGATCGATTTCGACGGCGACCGCAGCGCTTTCAACACGCCCAGCGGCGACCAGCTGAATTTATAGCGGAACGGGTTGGGGTTCTTGGGAATGCCGCCGCAATAGGAAATGAAGCTCAGGTGGTTTTCCGGGTCGAACGCATCGGAGCCGCGGTAGTCGTCGATCAGGGCATGTGCCATCAGGTGATCGATGCCTGGGTCCAGCCCGACCTCGTTGACCAGTGCAACACCGGCCTCGCGTGCCTTGTCATCCAGCGCGCGCATCTCGGGCGCGATATACGAGGACGAGACGAAATTGGCCTGTTTCGAAATCGCCAGTTCCGCAAGCGGTACATGCCAGTCGCCAGGCAGCATCGAGACGATCACATCGCCCTTCTCCAGTACGGCGCCAAGCGCGTCGATGTCGAAGGCGCGGATGTCGTCGGTCAGGTCTCCGACCTCGGCCCTTGCCTTGTCGACGGTCCGGTTCCACACGGTGACTTTGTGGCCGCCTTCGATCAGGCGACGCAGGCCGGGAATGGCCGAGAGGCCGGTGCCACACCAATGAATGGTCATCGTTCAGAGTCCTTCAATATGCGTTTTGTAAGTTGCTTCTGCCCGACCCCAGACACCGCTGTCCAGATCGGCCAGAGTCAGCAAGGACGGCAGCAGTTGCGCGGCATAGTCTTCCGAGCTTTCGACCGGCAGCATCGACGGCAGGTTGTCGATCGCCATCACGTCCATCACGGGGTCGGTGGCCACGCGCAGGGCGGGTTCTTGCCACGTGGTGGCGCGGTCATAGACGGGCACCGGGTTGTAGTCGCTGTCCGGGTCGCAGGCCACGTCACCGATGGCGGTCAGCTTGCGCTGGGCGGTCAGCGCCTCGCGCGGGACCAATACAGGCGTTCCGGGGCGCGCGAAGATGCAGTTCAGGAACAGATCATGGTCGAGGATTTCCGGGAAAGGCCCACCGCTGGCGGTTTCGGCCATGTCCCACTTGGTGACCGCGACGCCCATCGCCTCACACAGGTCAGCGGCGCCGGTGCCTACACGGCCCAAAGCTCCGATGACGATGGCGCGGGGGCGGGGCGCGCCGGTGGCGTCCAATTCTGCCAGAAGTTCGGCGTTCAGCGCGTCCTTGCCGGGATAGACGCCGACAGGGCCGCAGATCCCGCCCCGTTGCTGCGCCGCCCAGGTCTTGAGCGTCACCGCCGCGCCCGCGTAACCTGCCCAATAGCCGAATGCGGCGACCCTGCGACCATGCTCATCCACGAGGTATTCCAGATCATAAAGCGTGCCGCCGCCTGCCTTGAACCGTTCCAGCAGAGCCCGGCCCGAATGCTGGCCCTTGAAGGCATGGCCGAACATGATGTGGCGGTGGGGCAAGGGTGTACCGTCTTCGGGCAGTTCCTTGAGGCCGAAGATGATCGCGTCCAGCGGGGCCTCGGGCCAGGAATTCTCGGGCGCGATCTCGCAGCCTGCTTCCTTGTAGCCGTCCAGTGGAATGGCGCGTGCATGGCTTTCCTCGACCGTCACGCGGATGCCGGCCGCGATCAGTGCGGCGGCGCCTTCCGGCGTCAGCCCAACCCGTTTTTCGTTCGGGCGCTGTTCTGCCCGGACCCAGAGATGTGTCATCATATTTCCTTTTGTCAGAGCATTCCGGCAGCACGCACTGCCTGAACCGAAGGGCGTGCCTCCATCGCCTCACGGAAGGCGACGATTTTAGGAAAGGCCGAAACGTCCACGCCATCGCCTTCCAGCCAGCTGCACACCACATACAGATAGGCATCGGCCAGAGAGAACGCCTCGCCCAGCACAAATGGACCACGCAGGCCGTTCGACGAGATATAATCGCAGGACGCGGTCATCGTCTGCGCGACCTTGTCTTTCATGTCTTTCCAGCTGGATTTCCTGTCGGCCCAGCGGTGCCCGCGCAGCTTGTGCGCGTGGTTCACATGCATGGTCGAGGCAAGGTAGAACATCACTTCGCGCATCCGGGCAGCCATCACCGGATCAGCCGGCACCAGCCCGGTCTCGGGGGCCTTGGCTGCAACGAATTCCAGCAGGGCTCCGGTTTCAGTCAGGATGCCGCCATCCACCACCAGCGCCGGAACGCGGCCTTTGGGGTTTATTTGCTTGTAAGCTGGTTTCGTCTGTTCGCCCCCGGCGAAGTCGAGCTTGATCGCTTCGTATTCCAGCCCGGCCTCTTCCAGTGCGATCGCAACAGCGACCGAGATGGTTCGGGGTGCATAGTAAAGCTGCATCAGGCGTCTCCGGTCTGGTTACAGGTGGGTCTGCGCGAACTGCCGATCAGGGGCTTCCAGATGCGGAACGGCGTTGAAAAGGACTGGGCTCAGCTGAGCACCAATCGGATGCAGACGATGCATCGACGTGTTCATGATGGCAAGGGCCACCCGTGCCATTGACGGTATATCCAACCCCATCGCCTGCCGCACCACCATCGAAATCAACCCGCCCGAGGTCACGACAATGGCCGGTCCGCCCTCGGTTCCGATCTCGTGCAGCGCGTCGCGCACGCGCGTCTCGAATTCTTCGAAGGTTTCCGGCGGGTTCTCGATTTCGCCGTTGGCCCAGGCCGCAAAGGTTTTGGGCAGATGTTCGACGAAACCTTCGCGGTCCGTGGGGATCGCAACACCGTGTTGGTCCTCGAACAGTTGCGCCAGCGTGAAATACTCGATCTCGTTCAGTCGCGCGTCACGGATTGGCTCGTGCAATCCCATGCTGTCCGCTGTCTCGGCGTGACGGGTCAGGGTGCCGCAATAGACCCGGGTATAGTGGCTGCGGGTATCACGCAGATGCGCCCCCAGCCAGCGCGCCTGCTGATGCCCCAAGTCGCTGAGCCTGTCGTAACTTGCCTCGTCTCGCGCCGTTGTGTTCGCCTGCCCGTGACGCACCAATGTGATATGTGACATGTCGGTCCCTCTTGCGCCGAAGTCTTAGGGCAGGTTCCCCTCCTGTGCCAGAGGGGTTTCACGCCTGTCGAAAAAAACCTCGCCCCTTTTCTGTTTCTGGCTATGGTTCGCCCCGTACAAGCCTTCGGAGGGGTTTATGACCGTCGATCACACGCGTTTTCTGACCGACCTGCATAAGTTGCGTGAATTCGGTGCCTCGGGTGTGGGCAAGGGGGTTGTCCGCCCCGCCTATTCCGACGCGGATATCGCCGCGCGCCAGTGGCTTGCCGGACGTATGCGCGAAGCAGGCCTGACCCCGCAGTTTGACCCGGTGGGAAACCTGTTCGGATTGGCGTCCGGTCCTTCGCTGCTGATGGGATCACATTCCGACAGTCAGCCCGAAGGCGGCTGGCTGGACGGCGCCCTTGGCGTCATTGCCGCGCTGGAAATCGCACGTTCCAGCGACCGGCCCGTTTCGGTCGTCAGCTTTCAGGACGAAGAGGGGCGGTTTGGTGTGACCACCGGTTCTGCTGTCTGGTCGGGCGGGTTGTCTCTGGAAAAAGCCGATGTGTTGACCGATGGGGCCGGCGTCAGCTTTGGCCAGGCCCGATCCTCCATGGCAGACTTGTCCCGGGGCTTCGTGGACCCGTCCCGTTTCAACGGCTTCATAGAGATGCATATCGAACAGGGCCCCTCTTTGGACGCGTCCGGAGACCAGATCGGAGTCGTCACCGATATCGTTGGCATCCGCGATATGCCGATCACCTTCGAAGGTCAGCAGAACCACGCCGGCACCACCCCCATGCACCTGCGGCGCGACGCATTTCAGGCCCTGTCCCTGTTCAACACCCGGCTCAATGAGAGGTTTCGCAATGTTGTCACCCCGCAGACTGTCTGGACCATCGGGCGGGTCGACCTGCATCCAAACGCTTCGTCCATCGTGCCGGGACGGGTTCGGTTCTCGATGCAATGGCGCGATGCTGATGCAGACCGTTTGGCCCGGATGGAGGAAATCATTCGGGCGACGGCACAAGAAACCGCTGAGCAAATGGGGATGAGCTTGGATTACGGTCCCATGCTGGGGCTGGATCCCGTCGCCATGGATCAAACCTTGCGCCGCGCTCTTGAACGCGGTGCGGAACAGGTTGCACCGGGTCGGTGGCGCAGAATGCCTTCGGGGGCCTTGCACGATGCCACCAACGTGTCGCGCCTGATGCCGGTCGCGATGCTGTTCACGCCCTCGATCGACGGAATCAGCCATGATTTTGCAGAAGATACGGCAGAGGTCGATTTGATTGCGGGGCTCGAAGTTCTGGTGCGTGCCGTACGGTCCCTCTCTGTCTAATCGCCACTTTGCAACGAAAAATCCCGAGGAAGGTTGTGCATCGGCGGTGAAATCCTCCCCCCCGGCACCCGGCCGGGCGCCGGGGATTTCACGCGATGGAAACGAGGGTTGTTGCCTAACGGAAAAAAGTTTCCTATAGGAACATTCGTGATGCATGCGTCTGTATACCGCCTCTTCTTCGGATCGGTGTTTCACTAGAAACCGGGTGGAATCATTGCATTCTATGCGGCTTGGGGCAGACTGACGGTTATGCATTTTGACCTTTGGATAATCGGAAGTTGACCGGATCATGACCACACCGAAGCGCACGCCTCTCCACTCTTTGCACGTCGAGCTTGGCGGCAAGATGGTTGATTTTGCTGGTTG
>NZ_WQDQ01000012.1:0-124353 GCF_013033235.1 Ruegeria sp. HKCCA0235A
CTTCGGTCGCTTGTTTGCCATTCTCAGTCCTCCGTTTCCTAAACATAACGGTGGACCCGTTCAGTTGGGGAGGCTCAAATACACAGACAAGCATAAGCGCAGTTGTCACGACAAAAGGGCGCTGGATCGCCCCGGTACAGGTGCCGTTCAACGGCACATTCTGGATGTGGCACGGATCGAAGCTGACAATCGCGGGCGGAAAGCTACAGTTGTGGCAGAGGAACATTGCCCATTCAGAACCGGGCATTATGGAAACCGTCAGTAGTCAGGCAATCCCGATTGTTGTCATCACTCATTTGAAAGAGATTGAGGCCACAGGCCGAGCGAATGTGATCGCCGAGGTGATTGAATTCAACAAAACGGTCTGGAAAGCATGTAAGTCCGGCCTCTATGCCTACGCACCGGCTGAGCCATCTCACGTCAAGGGCACGCGCGACAAGATTGCCGAGCAATTGTATGATGCGATTGAGGTGGGCGTTGGGGAATACAAACCCTTCATCGCCTATGCGGACGTTGACAACCCCTATAAGGAGACTGACGCATCAAAGCGTCCCTATGGCCAATACCCTGCCGCTTTCCATACAGAGGACGTGTCCGGCATTCTAGCGGAACCTCGCGATGATCCGGATAACCCACCCTCTTGGATGATCGCCGAAGGCACAAGTTTGCAGAAACGTATGCGGGCGCAGATGGACAGTATTTTAGATGATCCACGCCAGACGCTGACCGACCTGCCGCAATTGGCAGCAACAGCGGGCGTGTTGGTAGCGTTGATGCAGGACAGGCGATGGTGTCCTAGACCGTTGCGTCGAAAGCCCGGTGACGCGGAGGACCCGATGTTCGACGCGCTCTACGACCAGATCAGCACGCACCGCTAATCCGGCTCATCCAGTTGGTGGTTACTCTCGGCTCACAGGAGGTTTCACGATTGATGATCGGAGCTACTTTAAATCCGGTTAGATGCTCATTTGTTGCTAATTGCCAATTCATACTCGGTGCTTTCTGTTGAACAAGATTTTTGCCATCTAGTTGAAAATCCGAACTAAAACTGCTTTTCGCGGCTAGGTTAAAACTAAGCGCAACGAAAAATCCTGCGCAACAGTTGATCTGGAAAAGCCCGCGTGCTTCCAATCCCAAGACAACTTGTTCTCGTTGTTTCAATTCATACTAACAACGTCAGTGCTGAGCTGACCCAAGGTCGCGTTGTCTATTGCGCTGACGGCTCGAAAGCGATTTCGTTTTGGGGAAATGAGTTGCGCAAGTTGACCATGGCTGCATCAAATGCAGGGCCACCCCATTGGTTAGTAAAAGCATAAGTGCGCCCTCCGATGCGGAGTAGTTCATCATTCCCACAGAAATACCTGCGCGGATCGAAGTTGCGTCCCTCCTTCTCGCAAGAAGCGCGCGCAAGGATCTGGAAGTCATCTGCGTCAACCTCGCCTTCGACAGAAGCAAACACAATGCCGACGGGTCTGTTGCATTTTTCAGCGATGCTATCCGGAGTTACTTCGTTTTCCAGAAGATAGCGGACGACTTGGTAGATCGCGTGCCGCTTTCGTAGGTTCTTTAACTTTTTGTCACCGAGCGAAACGTCGAAAATAGTCCAGTCTCGGTCATAGGAACGTGCCTCGCGTTCCTTGCGTTTCTTTGTAGCAATTCGAACTTGGTACTGGGCGGCTTCGGGCAAGGGGATGATCTGTTGGGCATCCACTAGGACCCTACCGTCGAGCATGTATGGTTGCAGCCGGACACAGCTAACGTCAATGCCGCCGTCGTTCAACCACATAACCGAAGAGGTAAGCTCACGGCTGAACTCGGCAGAAGCTAAGACAATTCTTACGTCTTGCGCGAATGCATCCTCATCAGGCTCGTCCCACCCGAGAAATTCGAGCATTTCGGCTCGTGCGTTCGTTTCGACCCTCCCGATCTGCGTAAGATAGCCGTCGAAAATTTCGACGGCTTCATCGAATGTCATGCTTGAAACCATCGCCGCATAGCGCACCGCTTGCAGCTCCATATGGCCACCATCCTCAGTCCGCTTTAGCTCAATTACCACGAGTTTAGCATTCCGATCGACCCCCAGAAGATCTATGCGCCGTCGTGATTTGTCAAAATCACCAAACTCCTCAGCGATCACCAAAGTATCCGGCGCAATCACGCTTACGTTTGCGCGCAACAGCCTTTGTAGATCGCGCCTTTCCAGTAATTGCGCCTCATTGAACGTGGTTTTGACTAGCGGTTGAATACTTCCGCTGGCGAACTCAAAAATAGGCATGGGCAACTCGGATTTCCTCTATCCGTCGTTAGTCAAGCCTGCCGATACAATGCAGTCAAGCGGCATAAGCTCAAAACACTGACAAGGTATCTAGGTTAGCTTCCAGACAGTTAACCAAGCATCATGATGCCATGATGTGCCGAGGCCGCCAGCAGCGGCAATGATCAACGATGATCCGGTCAGACTCGTTCTTCACCTCGGCCACCGCCTTCTCGTGATCCGTACACGCCCCAGCAAGCACCAGTCCTAAGATCGTTACTGCCGATATTAGGTCGTCTTTGCCACTCGTGAACGCAACTCTTGCCGAGATCAGGAAAAAACATCTGAACATGTGGCTTTGCCAGCTTGAGATCATCGCTTATCAGCGAGCGAGCGCATTGCTGACTAAGGCCTAGATTGTTTGGAACAATTAATCAGGCCTAGGCGTATTTCACAGAACAGGACAGCGTACTGCGCTACGCCGCGCGACAAAGGGCGGCGGTCCAGATGGTGACGTCCTGTGATCACTTCGCGTTGGTTGGAAATCGAATGTCTGTGCCAAAATCAAGCTTGGCAGCGTCCGCTAGTGCGCGCAGGCTTCTTACAATGTCTTCAACACCCACATTCGCGCTGATCCACCAGCCGGTGCAGGTTCTTGTCACCGGAAGGTCAGGGCGACCGGGATGGATCGCCTCCCTTTTGCGGGAAACATATCTCCGGGTCCGGGCCTTCATGCTCGCCAACCGTTCAATCGAGGCGGGATCGAGCTCAAATGATAGGTCGACGACCCGTGCGAAGAGCTCAGGAAGGGTTTCCGCGTGGATCGGTTCGCCAAGAAACATGGCCGTGTAATTCCCGACATTAACTTCAACTCCGGAAGTCTGCACGACCGCTTCACGTTCAGTACTGCCGCCGCTCTCGCATAAGCGCGCAACCACACCGGATAGTGACTCGCCGTGCCTTCGCTTTGAAAGAAGTTTCGAGGTGGTCTCAAGATCAATGGGCACAAAGATGGCCGTTGAGGAAACGGTAGTCGAAATCATCTGCTCCTCCTGTTGCGCTTCGAACGCTTGTCGGGATTTGCAGAATGATGCTCATGGCACACAGTAATGAGGGTGCCTTCTTCAACGATCAGCTTGGTGCCACGCAGACGCTCGATTTGCTGGATCTTGCGCCGTAACTTGGTGATCTCGTGGGCAGCGCGCCGCCGCGTGAGCTGGAACGCGTCTTCAGAAACCCGTTCCCCGACTTCAAACAAGAGATAGACGTCGACGTCGCGGATACCTCTTTGGCGCATTCTCGTCTCGGCATGTCGAGTAGGAGAAAGATCATGAATCATTTTGGTTGCCCTCGCTACTCGCTTGGTTCGTCTCTGACAGTCCTGGATCGTTTCTGGCCAAGAGCTCATTGAGGTCTTCTCGTCTTGCTTTGCGGTCGTCAACCTCATCGTCTGGGATATGGGAAATGATCCATTCCACTCGCTTCTCAATTGTGTCTTCGCTCTGTAGCTCCGTCGGGATGTCAGCGATATTGACATGACCGCACGCCAGTGCGTACTCGGCATCAGGGTCGTTGCCTGTGAGCTTATTTACCCGCTCAATGCCAATCCGGTATTCGGGGAAGCCGAACTGTCCGATCTCAGACCCGAATGGCGCTGGATCAAGGACAATTTCTGCCCCGCCGTGAGCCTGCGCTTGTTCTCTGAGATAGTCGGCAAAGGGGTTGTTAAAATTGGGATTGTAGCCCAGATCGTAAGTATCTTGGGCGACGTCTTTGCCGAACACGTCTCGCTTCCTAATGGATTGCTCCTCTTCGAAAGCTGCGTCCTGTATGCGGGACACGGCATGTGCAAAGGAAAAGTTACCACCGCCGAGCGACATCAACTCGTCTGCCTTTTCGTCAATCTCGGATAGCCTTTTTTTTCGCCAGGCGAGACTGCCTTCGGCAAGTAACGCCATAAAGAGCGGTGCCATTTCTATCTGAGCCCGGACAGGGATGCCGTAAAGAAATTCAACCATCCGAAAGGATAGCATAGTATTCTCGTGCACGGTCGCACGAACCTGGCGCATCCCCAATTTGCGTAGCTTTCTTTTGTGATCGACTTCGTCTGTAGCGGGCACTTTGCAGAGATCTTCGACACCAACGCCGAGGGTTTTCGACAGTCGTTCCGCTACGGTTGGAGTGGCCATGTAGGTTCCGTCCCAAGTCTCGATGCGTTTAATAGTCGCGATGCCGACCTTCTGATGCATTTCTTCGCTTCTGGCTTCCAGCTTTGCTTGCGAAAGACCGCGACGTTCGCGCAGCGTCTTGAGCATCGCGGGGCATATAGGTTGTTTCATCATTGGCCTCCAAACGGTATCATTTATTTAAAATAAAATCATTCTTCGCAGTAAAGAAGTATTATATTGGGATAAAACTTGCTCTGAAGGCACTAATTTGCTTTCTGGAGGGGAATTCGTGATGCCAAATGGTATAAATTCAATGAAAAAGTTTTAGAGAATCCAAAGATTTGCAGGCGTTGGGCATTAGATACTGCTTAACTATTGCTAGTATTGTTTGATCAAACCACGTGTAAGTTTCTCATTTTCATTAACTTAAAATTCTCTCGATTCGATCAAAGCTTCGGCCAATTGTTCGACTCACCCAGCATTATCGACACAGCGCAGCTGACATTGGCAGTGACTAAACGGTTCGGGCCTGACGCTTCGGACGGCAGCTCTCGGATCACCAATTCAAGCCGCTAGATAGGGGTCCGATGCGTGGTCATTGGTACCTCAACCTAGATCTAGATAACGTGCTATGGGATCAAGCGGACATGGGCCGATAGCAGCGCTTTCATTTTGTCCCACAGTACGACAGAGTTTTTCGGTGAGACTGTGGGAGAAAACTGGTGTTCTAACAAGCAATAATGGAGCAAATCATGAACGTCATAACGAAAAAACCCGCTGGTCTGCCTTCGAAGAAACATGGCATGAAGTCCGGAAAGAACCGCGACAACAAATCTCCCAAGCCCGGGAAAGCCTCGCGGGTGCCGATGACGACGGAAGCTGTCCGGCGCATCGAACAAAGCAAGACGCTCGACAGTGGATTTGTAAACCGCGCCCAAAAAACGGTTGCTCACGGCCGCCCGAAGCAACCAGCACGTCAGCCCTGATACTATGACTTGAGCACAGCCTTGCTGAATTGGGATCAGAGGCCAAACTCAGCAAGGCGCTTCCGATGGTTGTCCAATGCGCTATCGTATATCAGCGGCCAATCCTGCCAAACGTCGTGCAAGTCTTGAAGCAGTGTCGGATTGTCAAGCTTGCGACTTGCATACTCCCACACACGCTCAACGTAACTCATGAACCCAGCGATGTGTCCGTAGATTCGCAGCCGAAGAAGCTCATTTTCCCACTTCGCATCCCCGTCGTCTGACAAGGCACTCTGCAATGTCCCGTCAGGAAATGAATCCTCCGCAGCTTCGATCGTTCGGCAAATGTCTTCAACAAACTTGAATGTAATCGGTTCTTGGCCCGAAAGAACTCCGTTCAACTTTCGAACAATATATTCGCTTCCATTCGCGCCGTCCGGGTGTTTTGCCAAAAGGGTGTGGATCTGCCGGGCAACGCTGGTCGGACCCCGACTTCCCGTTCGCGCAGCACTGTGGTGAACTCGCTCAAATTCGGCGAGGGCAGCAACCCAGGCTGGCCCACTTGACCATCGCTGCGCGCCATTTTTAGTCGGCTGAGGTGCCGGGTTCAGAATTGGGTTGTGCTCCTCGCCGGGCGCGGCCGTTGCTGCAGAAACGAGAGCCAGTTGCCACATCATACCGGTCTGAAACGCCAATCGCCCCAATCGTTCCGCATCGAGGCTTGTTTCACGTTCCACATACCTTTGCAGAGCATTTCCTTCGGGCAATCCTTCCAGGCACGTCCTTATCAGATCCTTTTCGGGTATCTTGCCTTGTTCCAAAGCGACGCCGTTCCGCTCCGGCTCAGAAAAAGCTTCGATGAACGAGGCAGAAAAAGCGCGCGATGTGCTCGAGCCTGGAAACGATGTACAAGAACGACTGGCTGCCATACCCAAAAGAAGAGAAGTTGGGCCACCGCACCATTTTGCGAACTCGTCGAAGGACAATGCGTACTTCTCTTGGAAGGCATTGATAAAGGCATCAAGGTCAGCGAGATTGAATCCTTTTGCTTCTTTCCGACCGGCCCGATCGGCCCAATGATCTAGGACCTGCGTAAAGAAAGCCCGCATCTTCTTGCTACCGAGGGAGACTGCCTCGTTATCGGGAATACGATCTTTCATTTTGCGGAGTCGGTCGGCTTCGCGAGCTTGCGTTTCTGTAAGGTTGCTGTTGCGAGCAAGAAAAGGAACATGCTTCGGTTGAATGTTGGGCCGCGGTGCGCCGATGTCGGCACAGTACGCATTCATCAAAGGGCCTTTGAAAGGATAGCTGATCATCGCAGTAGTCGGCTTTTGGGTCTTGTGTTGATTGAAGCTGTTTGGAGGTAAGAGCTATCGATTTGTTGCAGCTGCGCAAACCGTCGCCGCCATCTGCGACACTGAGCCCATGGACCCGGCGATCGCCGTCCTGTTGCTGCGGCCAAGCCAAGGTTGAAGAGCAAAGCTACACCATTTCCAGGGACACTATCCGCCTAACCGCGCGGCTCACGAATGACCGCTCTCGCACAGAGCCTCCTGCCATAGCTACTCAGTCAAAAACGGTCCGTTGTTTGCGACCTATTGGGCTGTCGAGAAATCCATCACTTGATAGTAGCAGAAACATCGGTGGAACCTAGTCCAGTTTCGGCAGGTTTTTGGCAAAAAGTAGGGAGCCAATATGAGGGTCAGCATTTATGTTATACATGCTTTACTGTGTTAGATAAATGGATACTTCAGGCATAAGATTTGCGCAAAGCTGAACCCTCATGGTCTGGTCCGACGTTGACCCTTTGCAAAAAAGGTGCGCAATAGCCTCGTTGTCCCAAGAAGATGTTGGGTCGTTGAAAAAATCTGCCATAAGTTGTCAGGCAAGCACTTGAATTAAAACTATAAGGTCGGCCAAAAAACTATGCCATCCGTTGCAGACATCGATCTGGATGCTCCAGGTCTCGCATTCTCCAGCCTTTTAAGACTAGCGAGGCCGAAGAGGATCAAGACACTTCTACCCGACGAAATGCTCGAGGTCATGGACGGGTTGGAGCCTGGTTTCAGTGGTTCCGACAGACTAACCGAACTCGCGGTTAACATGTTGGATCCAGTTGATACGCTTCAGGATGATACATTGCGTTCAGAGATTATTTCTTTGATGCCACTTAAGAAAGCGCGAGAACTCTGCACGAAACTGGGTAGTTCGGAGAGGTGTAACCCGTTTGATGAAGCACTGAAACTAGCGTCGTATGAAGAAAATTTCCCAGCGCTGTTGTCCTTTTTTGGCGTTGTGGACGACCCTACGGCTCCTGCCGCGCAACTGCCGGGTAATGACCGAGCCACAGTTGGTTACGGGCTTTTTGATCATCAAAGGTTGGCAGCAAGGCGAACCCAATTGATGCTTTCCAAAGGCCCCCACAGGGGCGTCCTGCATATGCCGACAGGCGCGGGAAAGACTAGGACGGCAATGCATCTTGTGGGGTCCCATCTTGTCGCCGATGAGCCAACACTGGTCGTTTGGCTGGCGCAGAACATTGAGCTTCTTGATCAAGCTGCTGATGAATTCCAGAAATCGTGGCGTTGTCTCGGTAACAGGGAAGTCGGACTGTGGCGGCTTTGGGGTTCCAAACGTGTTGACCTCGCAAACGCTCGGGACGGGCTCGTTGTTGCTGGTCTTGGAAAGATGGCCGCGATTGAGAAAAACGCGGTGAACGCCCTGCTCGCTTTGGCTGACCGGGTCTCTCTTGTTGTAATTGACGAGGCTCACCAAGCGATCGCTCCCACATATCGTTCCGTTCTCGACTCACTGGCTACAAAGCGCCCTGCGACTCAGTTGCTCGGCCTAACAGCTACTCCTGGGAGGACTTGGGATGATTTGGGCAAGGACGAAGAATTGTCTGAATTCTTCGGCCGAGAAAAAGTAATGCTTGAAATAGAAGGTCATCCAGATCCCGTTACATACTTGATGGAAGAAGGATATCTTGCGCGCCCCCACTTCCGGACGCTAAACGTTCAGGCTGGTCTCGATCTTTCTCAAAAGGACATGACGGAGCTGTCACAAGCAATTGATGTTCCGGGCGGCGTTTTGGAGCGTCTTGGCCAAAGTACACAAAGGAACTTGAAGATTATCGCTGAGTGCGAGGATCTGGTATCGACCCATCGTCGTGTGATCGTCTTCGCCCCGTCAGTGGCTAACGCTAAAATGCTTGCGGCAATCATGGTCGCACGCGGGACAGAGGCTCTTGTGGTAACGGGAGAATCTGCCCCAGCGGCTCGCGAACGGGCTATTCGGCGCTTTAAGAGCCAAGCTCCAGAACCTATCGTAATGTTCAACTATGGCGTTCTCACAACTGGCTTTGATGCACCGCAAACGAGCGCGGCAATTATTGCCCGTCCAACCAAGTCTTTGGTTCTCTATAGTCAAATGGTGGGTCGGGCTACGCGTGGCGTGAAGGCCGGTGGAAATGAAACCTCAGAGATCGTAACAGTGACGGATACTGAAATGCACGGCTTTGGCGATGTCGCCGACGCCTTCTGCAATTGGGAAGATGTTTGGAATGAACAAAGTAATTGAAAACCGAGATGTCGAGTCCGGATTCATTATTCCACCAGAACTTGCTGTCAAAGCAATGCGCGATAGTGGATATCGAAACACTGCTTATGCTTTGGCTGAGCTTATCGACAATTCAATTCAGGCGGACGCTAGCGAAGTCGAGCTCATCTGTGTCGAAAAGTATGAACAGGTAAACTCTCAGAAACGGCTTCGGTTGCAGGAGATCGGTACGATCGACAATGGCAATGGTATGTCCGCGCAAACTTTGGCTATTGCTCTGCAGTTCGGAAACGGTACTCATCTAGAAGATCGAGCCGGGATCGGGCGGTTCGGCATGGGGTTACCCAATTCGTCGATTTCCCAATGCCGCCGATTGGACGTATGGACATGGACGAATGGTCCAGACAACGCTATCCACTCATATCTGGATGTCGGAGACATTCAGAGCGGCGTGAAAGATCGGGTACCCCTGCCCTCTCCCTCTCCGGTACCTGCAAAATGGCGTGAGCGTTCTGAGGTTTTGGGTACGTCAGGGACACTCGTTGTCTGGTCACACTTTGAAGAATATCGCCTCACATGGCGTGGTGCTGAGGCCACGCTGAGAAACACCGAGGCCATTATCGGCCGGATGTACCGCAAGTTCATCAATGACGGTCGGGTGGCCATTCACCTCGTGCGGGTCGAAGATGGCGGCGAGAGCAGCCGAAGGCTGGCGGTGGTTAATGATCCTCTTTACCTCATGCCAAACTCCTCAACTCCCGAACCTTTCGACAAAGAGCCGATGTTTCAGCCGTGGGGTGAGAATGATGAAGAGTTCACGATCGAGTTTGATGGGCAATTGCACAAGGTTTTCGTGAGGTTCAGTTGGGCCAAACCAGAAACCGTTCCCGATGACGGGCTGAACCGCGGCTCAAAACCATACGGCAAACATGCCATGAAAAATCTCGGCCTTTCGATTGTTCGAGAGGGTCGTGAACTAGATTTGGATACGTCGTGGACGAACAGCTATGATCCTACAGAACGATGGTGGGGAGCTGAGGTCGAATTCCCTGCCACTTTGGATGAGATATTCGGTGTGACGAACAACAAACAGAGCGCGACAATCTTCTCTCAATTGGCCCAATACGACTGGAAGACAGACGCAGAAGACAACGAAAGCCGATCCTCCTTTATCGAAAGAGCGAGCGGCGAAGGTGACCCTCGGGCGCTTCTGATTCCGATCGTCGAACACATCCGAGACCAGATTACGCAGTTAAGAAAGAGGACTGAGCAGCAAACGAAAGGTACGCGAGGTTCTGGTGGTCGAAAACGCCACGAAGAGCCAGGTGTTGAAGACACGGTCACTTCGAAGTTTCGTCAACGCGCTGACGAAGGGTACGAAACGCCGCAGGACACGGAAGATTTCGGCATCGATGACCGGGATGCCTATGAAGACGATCTGAAAGATGACAAACACTATCCTGATGACGTTGCCAAAGCCATTGCCGATGCCATTCTGACAAGGAAGCGCAAGGTTGCCTTTTTGGAGAAAGCCATGGAAGGCTATGCGTTTTTCAACGTGGAAAGCGTTCAAGGCGGTGTGACAAATGTCGTCTTCAACTCAAACCATCCTTTTTTTGACAATCTGGTGAAGGCGCTGAACCCAGACACCGATGAAGACACAGAGAAGGAACTTCTTGATCGCGTTAACACGGCTTCGGATACACTCCGCGTCGTGTTTTCAGCCTGGGCGCGCTACGAAATGGAAGAAATCAGGCACAAACAGCGCCTATCAGACATGCGCCAGGAGTGGGGAAAGATGGCGCGGTTTTTCCTCGAAGATGGTGAGGATGATTAATGGCTGAGGAAATGTTGGGTGACCAGCTTCTTAAGCTCGTGTCATCTGCGAAAGAAAAGGTTGTGCTGGTCGCACCCTTTATCAAGGCCGAGGCGCTTAGCCGTGTGCTCGACGTCATTCCAAATACAGGTCAGAAAATCATTTGTGTGACGCGATGGCGGCCTGAGGACATTGTGGACGGTGTCTGCGACTTGGAGATTTTCGAAGTCGTTTCAAATCGAGCCAACGGCGAACTCTGGATGCATTCGAACTTGCATGCCAAATACTTTAGAGCCGATCAGTCTTGTCTAATAGGGTCTGCTAATTTGACTGGTCGTGCGCTCGGTTGGCGTTTGCCAACTAATCTCGAGCTACTTGTTGAAATAGATGTGAGCACGCATGGAATCCAAGCTTGGGAAGCATCATTGATGAGGACCTGCACCCCTGTGACCGCTGAGTTGAGAGATAAGATTGCGAAAGAGGTTAAGGAATTGGAGGCACAACGTCCCAAACTGCTCTCGATAGAAGTTGAGCATGACGATGATCCGAGTTTTCGCTGGGTACCACTCTGTCCGTCACCGGAAAAACTATTCAAGGTATATACTGGCGAGCTTGACGAAGCGAGAATGGTCAAATCGGCCTTTGAATTTGCACAGCGTGATTTGAGATCGCTCGGGCCTCCTAGAGGTTACTCTGAGGCACATTTCCTGAAGCATGTTGCGGATCGCTTGCAGAATCTCGAGGTAGTTCAGAAAGTAGTCAGTGCAAGCAGCGCAGGCCTTTCCGATATTCAGGCCGCCGAACTGATCGCCGACTACATTGAAGAATCGTCGACGATCGATCCGGGTGACGCTTGGAAAGTTCTTAAGCGCTGGATGATGCACTTCTTCCCGGAGCAGTATCGTATCGAAGTAGGCCAAGAGATTTTGGTCAAGAGCCGTATAATAGCGGGACACTAGCGATCGAATATCTGAAAGATTGGCGAGATTCCGAGCCGGGTTATTCGAAAGCAGTGTAATTACCGTGGTTTGAGTTCCTACCCTGGCATTTCCTCGATGTTGATTTTGAAAATCAGCCCTGCCTTCTTTAGATCACTGCCGAGTTGGCCGGCGATATCCGCTTCAAAGACGATTTTGCCGATTTTCTCCGTCTTTGGTTTCTTATCGTCATTTTCGGGACTCGGTTCGCCATCCTTGAGAAGTTCAGCTTCGCGTACTTCTTGCATTGGGAGCGAGGCCCACTGAAGGCCTGACCGAAACAGCTTTCTGAGCTGGCTTTGTTGCTTCACTTTGTTAATGCGAGCGCGGCTACTTTGATGAACTGTTGCAATATCAAGGTCCAGAATCGCTTGTGTCAGCTCATTTTCGGAGTTCGAGTCGAGCACAAGATTCGCGAAACGGGCTTTGCGAGGGACCAACATGTTGCCACGGATTTGCACACCGTCTGGCAGATCGAGCTGTGAGGCAGTTTCGTCTTCTTTAGGATAGTGAATCTCAGCGCTGAAAGCGAAAGACCGGGGCATAGGAGCCATTTCGCCGACTCTGCCAACGTTGCCCAGCAGTTGTTGCCTTAAACCGAGCGCTGCTACATCACGAAGTCTTCCTATGATAGTTGCGTCCCCACCTGATTTCAGGAGGCCTTTCGCTCGCGACAATCCAATTGTTCTAAGATCCCCGAAGTCCCAGCTGACTTGGAAGCGTCCCACACCGTCATAGTTGAGGATTGGGGTTGTATTGCCGGATACCCCAAGAACCGGTTTAGCCATGTCCACTTTTTCTAGTTTTCCGGCCACAAGCAAAACTGTCTTCAACCCATCGGCGCGAATGAGGTCGCACTCGGGAGATGCGACGAAGAAAACCAAGTCTTTTCTGCCACCAAAAAAACCACGTGGTTTTTCGGGGGCTCCGTGCCTCGGTCCTATGACATCGCCAAAGGTGACAGGCCAGACCGCGCCTGTCGCATGAGCTCGTCGGGCGGGGTTAACAAAAAGAGTCTGCTCCAAAATAGTGTAAGTGTCGCGATCATTGGAAATCATCAACGGTGGAGGATCGTCTGCCATTTCATCAAGCGGCATTGCGGCCGCCAAAACCTCGTCATGCGCTTCGATTTGATACTGCAGGACACGATCAAAGACGTCGAGCATGTAGCTCGAAGTGTTTACCCCCTCAAAACGCAAAAGCATTGTACGAATATGCTGAAGGTCATCGATATCTATTTTTCTCAGCGACGCAGCTGCTTTCCCAACGGCGTCAATTGCCTTCTGTTCCCAAGTGTCAACAAACGTCGCCAATGCTTGGCTGTCCGATCGATGCGCCGCGAGTGTCAGGATCAAACCTTGAATACGACCAGGAATAGCGAGATCATTCTTGCGAACATACCGAAAAGCAGAAGCGTGGAGTTGCACATCTTCGCGGAAAGTCTTGGCAAGTTCATCGATAGTTGGAATCTGTGACATCAACACGATTGACGGTAAAGGCCCAGTTCGCAGTTTTATCGCTTCTTTTAGACGCTCAACGGTAACCTTTCTGTCTTGGGCTCCTTGTTGAATGCCCAAAAACAGGTCGATGATGATCAGGTCGGCAGTTGTTGCAGCATCGACAAAGTCACGTCCATGAGTCGTGAATGGAATTCCCAATGCGCGAAGCGCCGCCTCAGCAGACTGAAGAAAGGGGGCATTGTCTTCCGCCTTCCGCTCATAGTTTTCAAACAGATCGCCCAAAAGGTCATCTACAGCCGCGCGGTTTTCCCATAAGACCGTAACAAATTCCTGTTCTTCTTTCAGGTCATCTCGGTTGTCGGCGTTGAACTCCGGATAGAACGCGGCAATTCGACCCTCTTGGCCCGCCTGAACATCATCAAAGAAGTTGTCCCATCCTTCTTCGTCTCTCAGTTCATCGACCAGAGGGACAACATCATAGCCATCATCCACGATGATGGCAGATCGGATGCCAGCGCCGGCCACCTGACGCCGATCGCTCATGAACCGTCACCCACCACTTGATAATCGAATGTCGTATACCGACCTTCAGCATTGGTTATGTCCGGATCCAATGTCAGGCTGCCGCCGTTATGCTCCGCTGCCTCCTTGGCAATAAACAGCCCCAATCCACGGCGACGGCTCTTGTCCTTCAACGAGAAGAACAGATCGAAGATCCGATCCCGGTATTGTTTCGATATCCCGGGACCGTTGTCACTGAACCTGACGCGGGGTGGATTGTCCTCCACCACGATAGTTATCTCAGGCTCTAAAGAGAGCTTGCGCTGATTCTCGACGTCCATCCAGTAGACAGAGTTAGAAATCAGGTTCTCTAAAACCTGAACAACCATGCCTTTCACGGCGGATAGCTCGACAGACTTCTCAGGGAGCAGGACCTTGGGCTTAACCTTGTGGCGCTCGAATTGAGCTTCGTGTGCTTCAACGATCTCTTCAACCAGCTCATTAAGCTTGAAGCGCTCTTTACGCTGCCGGCCCGTGACGCTCAACGGATCCAGGATGCGCAAACGTTTGCTAATGCTGTTCATTGAGGCGCGCAGGCTTTCCAGGCGACGACGAATTTCGTCTGGAACAGATTTTCTTCGTAGACCATTTAGGATGTCGAGAGCGTCTTCGGCCGACCGGGTCAACTCATGTGCGACTACTTCGACCATCAAGCCGATCCCGGCCATAACTAGCATCTGATCTGCGTCTTTTTCCATATCCGCGATCCGTTCGCGGGCTTGAGCAGCGTATCGAGAAAACTCCTCGCGCATCAGCTCTAGCTCTTCTACGGCGTCGCGATGCTCATTTGGGACGACTTTGCTGATCGCACGAATGGTCTTTTTCATTCGTTTTTCGAGATCCACGGTCCTTGTTTCGTCCGGAACAAATGGTTCTTTGGCGTCCTTCTGTTCGCGGGTAATGCGGTTCATTTCATCACGCAGGCGTTCGACCGCGAATTGTACTGTCTCCTTGAGGATTGCTTCCTCGGGAGACTGCCGGAGGCCCTCACGGTTGGTCTGATCGATCAGGCTCGGATTTGACAGGCGGCCGATTTCGACTTGCCCAACGAGCTGTATGCGGTTCAACGCATACCCCTTTGACGCCAAAGCCGTTTTGTCGAGTTCCAACCAGTCGTCATCTTCTGAACCATAAGGATACACGCGGAACCCATCCCGATATAGTCTGACGCCCATCCACTGATCGAGGAGATTGCGCAAGGCCTGGTATTCGCCAGTCGATTTGCCTTTGCGGAGAATCGAGCGGTTGAACCAGTGGAGTTCGAAGTCGAACGGGCCAACGGATTGCAGTGCAGTGTAGTCGATATCGCGCTTGTTCATGCGGCGACGCTTGGCCTTCGGCCCAACCAAAGCACCGTGCAGAACATCCGCTGTGGCAGTTTCAATGCTGATTTCTTTGGGGTGCTCGAAACCAATGTTGTTTAGTTCGATGCGCAACTCGAGTGCTGGCCCCGTCTCAGAAACCTTGTACGATCCCCGAACGACCGCATTTGCATGTGACAGAAAGCTACGCTCCAAGCGACGGATGGCGACCCTTTTTCCATTCCAGAAAACAGCAACCCGTTGACGGGTTTTCTTTCCAAGAGGGTTCACCAAGAGCGAAAAATCATCCATGGCGAGACGCTCAACTCGCTTCTCAGCCCAGTCGCCGTTTAGGCAGCGGATTCGGATGTCAGTCCCGCTGAAATCAGGGTCCAATTTCCTAGGACCAATTGATGGTGCGACTTCAATATCCTCGATCATTTTCGAAGGATCATCGAATGCTGCCCAATCGATATCGATCAGGCTGAAGTGTTTGTCGGTTTTTTTGGCTGTACGGACTGATAAATAATCTCCCAATCGCATCGCGGAAAGGCGCCCGATCCCCTTCTCGCCAAGATAAGGTGTATCTGATGACCCGTCCGAAAGAGCGGCATCGATCTCGTGGCGCCGCGACGGCGTACCGATCACAAGGAACAACGAACTCAGCTCTTCGAGCGACATTCCGGAGCCGGTATCGCTGACAGTGATCGAGTTAAGTCCATCGATCTTGTTGAGAGCAGAAAGGATATCATCAAAGCTGGCTGACTGCTCAACTAATTCTGTAGCTTGATCCCAGAGCTCTCCAGCTTCTGTTATCAGTTTCCCGGAAACCCAATTCTTTAACTCCTCAAAGTCCCAGGTCTCCTTTATTGAATTCTCTTGCGCCGCGGAGATCGCGCGATTGATCTGTGCTTTTGCTTCTTCAAAGTCCCGGCGTGGTAGAACGATGTCAAAAGTAATGGTTACGCCGCTTTTTGATCCGGCATCGATGCCATTCTTAATTAATTCATAGAATGCGATTGGGTCGGAGCTAATTAGCTCAGATCCCAATTCAAGAACGGTTCTCGCTGTAACTCTAAACAACTATTGACCTTTTCATTCCGCGTTCGAGCGCAATCGCTCCAATTTCGTACAAACCATCAAATCATTACTTGTGGCAAACAACACAAGCGTTTCCTTCAAAAACCCCAAGAACCTCGTCAATCGAAGGTTCGACACGTGCAGACAGTGGGTTGGGTCGCGCGGCGCGCATGGCACGGGCTCTGCGTTTCTCGTAATCTGCTTTGATCGCTGCAATACGTTCAGGCTTGGCCAGCTCGTCCAGGCTTTCACCATCGCTCCATGTGAATGGCGAGCCGTGCTCTTCCGCGGTCTTCTCATAGGCCCGCGCTTCTTCGAAAGCCTCGGGGTGCTCTTCCATCAACCGCACCCACTCAATCTTCTGTTGGAAAAAGCAGAAGGTACAGCCAGATCGGGAGCGCCAGCGATAGTATTCGGGCTCGCCGATATCGGTGTCTTTTAGGAGGTCGATGACCCCAGCCTTATCGATTCCGGCTTCCCGGAGAGGGAAGTGCACGTTCATGTTCGGGTGCGGTGATTTGTAGCCAGATCGGTTCGGTTCATCCGCACGGATCGCGACATAGGAGTGGACAGTGACACCCTTTTCCAAGTCTTCGCGCAGCCACAGATTGAGCGGCCTAAGTTTGAGTTGGCGCGTACACCACCGCGTTTTTGCTGAAGGCAGAAAGTGACCGTACTCGGCCAGCCAAAAGTCAAAATCCCGGTCCGGGTTCAACCGATTGATACGCTTGCCAAGGAAACCTTCGAGCCTGTTGAGAAAATCGTAAACCTCCGGAAGCTCCTTCCCTGTATCGGTGAAGAAATACTCCATATCGATGTCTGGTTGATTCTGACGCATGTAGACAGCCAAGGCTGCACTGTCGCGACCACCGGAAATACCCAGGATGTGACGTTCGGTTGTCATGCTTCAATCTTGTCCACATTGTCAGTGAGCGCTGCGACGGCGCGCGCCAAGGCTGCTAGGGCCAACTCGTGGCTATGTTCACGATTCCCTATGTCTTCAATGATTTTGTCCGCCAGCTTGCTCGCAGTCTCTTTTTCATTTTCGCTGAGTTCAAAACTCTGGAGGATTGGCGGTTGCTTGGGGTCAATGCCAACGATTAGCGCGATCGCTTCCGTGTTCGACTTGCGGTCGCGCATCAGTGCAACAGCTTCAGCTTGCCTGAACCGGCGGCCGAATTTTGCCACCTCAGATAGTGCGCCTTCCCGGTTGCGGTCGGACCAATCGCGCATGGGCTTGGGCTGAAGGGTGCCGGCTACCGCTTCCAGGCTCCCTGTTCCAAGTTCAAGTTCCCCTACCCTCGCTGCGAACGCTTCGAATTTCAGATCGGAACTGAGACCCTTGATGGATTCAGCGCGCTCCTTGCTTCCGGCGAAGGTATCATTCGGAACACCTATAGCCTGAGCTAAGGCTCGCCGAAGATCTTCGGCCAAAACGCTATAGGCCGCCTCGCACTCTTCGATCGCCGCAACTGTCTTTTCCACGAGGTCTCCTGAGATTTTTAAGCTAGGAAGAGTTTCAAAAAGCAGCATTTCCGGATCGTCGGCATGTCTTATTGCGTCGCGAATTTTGCGCGCCTCTTTGGAAACGAGGTTGGTGCGCTTGGCGAAATCACTCAATGCCTCGATGCGTTGGAAGGCTGCGCTTGCCACTGACAAGGCGGAAACGTCGGAGAGAGCCAAACCCTGCGCGAGGCGGGACAGGAAAGCCAATTGGGTTTCTGAGCGACCAGCGCGTCTTAAAACAATGGCTGAAGGATTTTGAAGCATCCTGTCGACGAAGATGTCATCAAGCTCCGCAACAAAGCGTCCATCCTGATAGACTGCGTAGCTCGATCTGTTTGCGAGCATGAAGGCAAGTGCCAAAACTGGCATAACCCCGAGTTTCATACCGTAAGGCTTACCCTGCCAGATCTTGTACACGTCTGCCAAAGAATGCTCTTTCTTCGCGTCCAGAACTTTCCAGGCAGGTTTCAGTGAAAGGCCGAACTCGTTCTTTGCTGGGGCCTCAAAGCTGTAGCCAGACTTGGTTTTCCTATGCAGACCGCCCGGAACCAAGATCGTGAGGTATAGGCCAAATGCGGCCGGGAAACCCTCAAAACCAAGGTTCTCTTGATCTGGATGCTGCACCATTGCATGGCAGAGGCCTCTCAAAGCGGCCGCAGCGCTTGATGAAGGTCTATCCTTTTGCAGCAACTCGCTATGAATGACAGGTGTTGAATGATAGGCACTGTCAGCTAGCCTTGAAGCCGCGATGGACAGCGTGGTTATGGTTTCTGAACTGTCGTCGCTTCCAAGGATTTGCCACTGGCTCGACAACATCAATCGTTGTAGTTCGACGTTTGAGCGATTGCGCAGCATGGCTTCGCGCGCGCGGATTGCACGTCGCGCTATCCGGTCCCCCGAAATTTGCGGCACTTGTCTTTGAACCTGCGCAAGAGCGGCGAGGTCCCCTGCATCGTCAATCAGGCGCTTCCCGTGCCCGGTTAACGTGACCGCACTCACCAAGCCTGCCTTTTTTATGACCTGAACAATTTGGTTCATCATCGCTTCGATATCCGAAGTGTGTGGGTCATGAGGTGCGATTGCCATCACCATGACGCCACTTGCAGATGACGCTTTGCGACTTACTGTTCGTTTGAATTCGTTTGGATCAAATTGGTCTCCCAAACACTCCACATGCAACGCGAACGTCCGCAACACGCCGCAATTGAAATAGTGTCGTTTGGCGACGATGTGATCGAACCCAGCAATTGCAGCGACTTGAGACAGGTCTGAGGAGGTCGTTCGGCTGCCATATCTTTCGAGAGCTGCATCAAGGTCGAAGTCGCTGCCGGAAAAAAGCGCGAACCCGCCTATGCGTTTCTGGCGAAGCAGAACGCCCCAATTACAGAGATCTTCGAGAGCCTCCTCGATTTCTGAGGCTTTTCTGTCAGGAATTGCGATGACGAGGGCTTCGTGATCAACAGCCAAGCCGGTCCCGTTCTTGAAAATCTCTACAAGCGCCGCCGATTTTGCCAGCGACACATGCATATCGGTTCCGAGCACATTTGCTTTTTCAATAGCCTCAGTCGCGAGTGTCATCTGCGACCCTAGCGGGCCAGCCGCGAGAGCGAGCCCGAAATTGGTTTGCAGATAGTCCCAAAGTTGATCGGGCCCAAATGTTTCGCTCGAATTGGCGGGCTTCGACTTCAAGAACTCCCGGAATCCGCCAGGCTCTTCCGACGCAAGGAAGCCGAAGATACTACGCTCGTTTTGACCAAAGCTTCGGCGCGTAATGCCGCCAAGTAGCAAGGCACAAATCGGGTTCAGCGGCCAGGTTTGTGACAACGCCTCCGTAAGCTCTGCTTCGTCAGTTGGTCGGTTTGATGCGACGAATTGCGCAAGGCTCCTAGCCTGTTTCTCAGCTGACGCCGGCGTCTTGTCCGTTTCGATGGCTCGTCCCAGCAATCTTACCGTTTCGTCGCTTGCCGAAAGAAAGGACAGATCCTGGAACCTTCCCTGTATCTTGGACCATTCTAAGCGAGCACTGGAAGCGAGCCTATCTGCGTAGGCCTCAAAGGCTTGGTGCAAGATGCCGATTACAACCAAGCGGCCTTGGCTTCTTGCGCTAATCTCGGCCAAATCTTGTAGAAGGTGCGCATCATGATCTTTATCGGCAGCCGCCTCGAGAAACTTTCCGAGCTCGTCCAGGATCAAAATGATCGGACCCTGCTCAGATAGCTTTGCGATGTCTTGAACCAGCTTGTTGTCGTCTTTGGTTGCTCGCTCAATTTTGGCAGGAGTCCATTCAAAGCGCTCCGCGAGTTTTGCAGCGATGGCCTGCCTCAGGCTCACTCGACTCCCCGTTACAGGGATGACTGTCCAATTACCCAAGCTCGGATCGAATGCTTTACTAATGGCCTTCGATAGGCTTGGGCCCGCAATTTTCCGGGCGAGTGACCTACCTTCTTTGGAGCCGGCAATTAAGTTGCCCAGCAATAGTGCCGTACTTGATTTTCCGCCTCCATATGGCCCAGTCCATGTAAAGGCACATTGCCCGCCGTCAGAAATCGATGCGGCCATTGCGAGAAGCGATTTTTCGGTGCTGGCTTGCAGAACATAACCTTCAAGAGGTGGCGTTCCGGTCAAATCCATGTCGATACGCGCGCTGCGGACGAACCTGCCATTCAATCTGACGATATCTGAAAGCAATTTGTTTGCCATGTCACGCGGCCTTTCCATGGCGCGCAATCTCATCGAATGCGCCTTTCAAAAGAGCGCCCGTGTCCAACTGGCTGCTGCGCTGGATCTGTCGCAGGCCTGCGGTGTCAGTCCACACGAACGCACCGGAGGTGCTTTCATTGATCCGCATCAGGCGTTCAATGACACTGTCTTCGTCCATTTTGAACACACGGCCGGGACTGCCTGCGTCGTGGCAAATCAGTTCTGCAGCGAGTGTCGCGCGGCTTTGATGCGCTCTCCGCCAGTAGGTATCCAACGCATAGGCAAAGAGAGCATCGTGGAGGTTTGGCTTTGGTCCAATTGAAAACTCGTACCATCCGCTCGCGCCTGTTTCCTGCACCAAAGCGAGTTCCGAGAGAAGGGGTTCAGCTGCATCGTCCATCGCTCCACTAGGGCGACTGCAGTAACTGCGGAGAAACACCGTCACATCGTTTTGGATGGTCTTGTGCGCACCGCGCCAGCCTTTTTGCTCAATCAAGCGCTCAATTGCCTGGACTAGATCTGCTGATCGAAACTCGTGGCCGAACAACCCATTGAAACAATAAAAGAAAGTCGTGGTGTTTTCAGGGCTCGACGCAAGATTCCAGTGGATAAGCCACAGGGATGTCGGATGCTCCAAATACGGATCGAGTCCTCCATCACCAAAAAGCAGATCTCCCAATGGCGTCGGCTTCAATTTTTTGCCATCGAGTTCGATGATTCCAGCAGCCTGCGCCCAAAACCGCATTGAAACCGCCATATTGCGTCCAACACCGAACCGAGAAATGGCTTCATCGTCCTTAAAGACTGTCAGTGGGGCGCCGTCACGAACCGCGTCATATGCTTTGCGCAACCAAAGGATGCGCAGGGGGAATGTCTCGTGCCCGGCGAATTGTGGTTTGCCGGACCAATTGTCAAATACATCGGCCATAAAGCTATGCTACTGGTGAAGCTCACCAGTAGCAACCCGGACTTTGGCGGTTGCGTCGTTTATTGCCGCTGCCGCCTCGTCAATGTCTTGCTCATTTAGCCACCATCCGACGCCGACGCGCAGGAAACGTTTCTGCCTGTCGTGGGAAAGGTTTAGTGCGGATAGCACCGGCGATGGCTGCAACAGTCCCGAATGGCAAGCAGAGGCGTTCGAAAGGCATATCTTCGTATTCAATACGTCTATTAGATCAGATGTTGAAGATACATCAAGGACGAAAGCGGCGGCGCCGGGAATGGACGGGCTCGATGAAAAGAGGCGTTCCGCTCGGGCCGGGCTACCTGATAGTTGATCCTCGAGTCGGGAGATTAGGTTTCGGCTGTGGGTTGTTTCGCGCGAAATGCTCTGTAGCGAGATCTCTGCGGCGGTGCCCATTGCTGCTGTCAACGCGGCCGGTTGGGTTCCGCTTAGGTTCTCTCTGACGGGAGTCGCAGCCGTCAGTTCGTTTGGCTTTGGTGCGTGGGCGGCCACGAAAAGCGCGCCAACGCCTTGCGGGCCGCCGAATTTATGCGCCGAAAGGCTGAGGTAATCGACACCAAGATCGAAAACATCGATTGAGAGTTTGCCCGCGGCCTGCGCTGCATCGACATGCAAAAGGGCACCGACATCACGGGACATTTTACTTATCTTTTCAATTGGTTGAATGACGCCTGTCAAATTGCTGGCGAGCATCGTGCTGACAAGAAATGTGCGCTTGTCAAGAAGGGCTTCCATGCTTTCCAGACAAATCGCACCATTGGTATTTGCTGGACAGATCGCAACCTCAAAGCCCAGCTCTTGCAACATGTCTGCAGGACGGCGGACTGCATCATGTTCCATCGCAGACAGTACAATTCTTTTTCTTTCTGGGGTTTGTCCTGCTACAGCACGCGCAGTGCCGACTATTGCAAGTGCGTTAGCCTCTGTGGCGCCGGAGGTCACATAGATCTCGGTCGGTGTGGCGCCAATAAGATCTGCCACCGCTCGCCTCCCTGCTTCGAAGTGGCTATTAGCCTTCCAGCCGGCAAGGTGGTTGGAATTGGCATTTCCAGGTTGTGCCAAAGCCTCTAGGAGAGTGTCTCTCGCTTCCGGGCGCATCGGCCAGCTCGAAAGGCCATCAAGATATAGCATGATCTTTTAGTTGCCTCCGCAGGTTTCTATGAACGCATGGTGATGGTTGGTGCAGGCGCGCCATCCCACACGAAATCCCAAGTCGCACCCTGCCGAATGTTCTGCACCAAATGCGGACGAAGTGCGACCAGGCATTGACCGTCCGGCAGTCGTGAGGACGGGTAGAGGATCCCGTTGCCGTCTGAGCCAAGCACATCGCGGGCCAGGACTTGCCCCGCCGGGTATGCGGTCGCAGGGTCAGTGTGCAATGCGGCGTCTTCTGTTCCCGGGGCGAGTTCGTGAAACTGTGAAGTGAACCCGGCAAAAAGCTCCCTGTAGGACGTGAGGTTGTCGAACACACCGGTCGCCTCAAGCTCTCGCGTCAGATGCCAGGATACCTCGGCTTGCGCGGTTTCTATCGCAAGATCTCCATAAGACGCGTACCACGCCCCGCGGTCCGGGCCATTGAACCTGTTGCCTGTCGGGCGGGTATAGCAGAACGCTGCATTCACCAGTGTCCAGCCATAGCCGGCGGCCTCGGTCAGAAGCTCACCAGGATGAAGGCCGCCCGGGAGTGGCAGGGTGACGGACCGGCGCGCCGAGGTCAGCCCTTCGATTTCCTCAAGGATCGCCAACTCATCGTCATTATCCGCCAACGGTGCCATTGTAGGTTCGTCGACATATGCGGTAGAAATCAGCCGGACAGTTTTGGGGTCGGTAAACTCGACCTGTGCCAGGTCACTTGCTCTGATCACACGCCACCTCGGAGCGCATCTATATGCTGGCGCATTTTCATCATCGCCGGAATTCCGCCTTCGCACATGATCTGAACCGGGGTCTTGCCATTGAAGCCCGGGCCTGCATTGGCGGTCTTTGGCCAGCCAAATGTGAGCGGACCGTTGAACAAGAGCCTCAGGCCTTTGAACAATCCGATCAGCAGGCTTGCGCGGGTGACCTTGTCCTGATCTAGCACGCCCTTATACGTACCAGCTTTCATGCGCCCCCAAGTAGCAGTCGGAACATCGAACAACACTGCGGCTTCGGCGTTCGAAAGTCCCCAAGCATCAGCGGTCCGAACAACGCCTTTGATAATCGCAGCGATTTTGTCCTGTTGGTCAATTGGCTGGACATATGCCGGTTGAGTTACATTTGGGATAGGTTCAAGCATGATTAGCTCCATATGAGTAGAAAATACATATCATATGATGAGGTATTGTCAATATCCTTTGTGGAGCATGCGTTGCTTGATTGGTTGGCACGTCCGCGCCTTGAGATTGACCAATTCGGTTTGAATGGCCCAAGTAGCAGCAGTTGAAATCAACCAAAGTCAGAACTATGTGGGGGTTTGTGTGGGGGCGAGAAGTCCTGACCGGCAGAAAACGCAGTGTTTTCAACGAGGGTATGGTGGCCCTAGGCTCCACCAAAACCTAACAATACAACTAGATAGCAAGCATTAGAGCGGTGTGACACACAGGTGTGACACAAAATGAAGCTGCATGCGTATCTTTCACTGTCCCGACATGGCATCTACTACTTTCGTTGGCCACTGCCCGAGACAACTCCAAAACCCCGCACTAGACCAAGCACCACACGTGGGACCCTTCGTATGACTTTGCGTACCCGACGCCCTAAAGAGGCTGGTACTCTGGCAGGGCGTCTTGCAGCGTGCGGCGACGCAATAAAAAAGCACAAATAACAGTCGGGCATGAACTATGCACAATGATGCCCGGGGTCTCAAGAGTGCTTTGGCAAGGACAAGGGCGCGCGGGATAAACTCGGCCCTTTCAGTGAGTCTCATAGGGAGCGCATGATTGATACCATCCGATACTGCGAATTGGGCCATGACAACTATGGTGAGAATGCAGCGCACAAAACCGCATCGCAGTCACGGTTTGCTTTTTTTGCATCGCAGACCACAATTGAGCGACCCTGTTTCGGGGCGATGAATTGTGTGGCGTTGTATCGTGCGCTTGCGTGCAGTAACGTCCGGCACCATGGTCATCCGGCGATATTCACTTGTTCTATTGGTTGGCGTTCTGGTCATCCTGACCGGCATTGGCGGTGTTGCGCACGCGCTGTCGAAGGGCTGCGCGGGCTTTCACTGTGAGCACCATACGCAACCTTCCGAACACTCAGCACTGGCAACGAGCGGAGACGTCTCGGCTTCAGGTCATCATCATGACCCGGAGAGTTCCGAAACCGGAAAGTGCAATCCCTTTATCTGCCAAGCCGTTGCATTGCCGTTCCAAGTCAGTGAAGTTGCCAAGGGTCGGCGTGATACTGACCCGGAGCTCCATGTTGGAACCCAAGTCAAGCTGAGTGAACCAGACGTCCTTTACAGGCCCCCTGACCTTTGAAGCAGCACAAATCCCTGCGGATGTTAGCGACCAGCACGTGTGGCTGTTCGCGATGTGCCGCAGCGTTGCCAGCTTCCAAAATGTCAGGACCAATCCATGAAAAAAAGTCACTTGCTAATCGGCGCATGCGCTGTCGCTGCCGTCGCCGCCTTCGTAACTCTTCGCCCCGGCGCAATTGAAGAGACCACATCGCATGAAACACGCAAAGGCGACGCCATGGTCGCAATTCGGATGCCAGCCATCGCAGGCAATGCCGCAATCGGCCAGCGTGTCTTTGAGGTCTCGTGCGCGTCATGCCACGGCGCCAACGCGGTCGGCGTAGAGGGCGTCGGGCCGCCTTTGATCCACAAAATATATGAACCCAGCCACCACGCTGATGAAGCCTTTCACAGGGCGGTTTCACAAGGTGTAAGAAGCCACCATTGGCAGTTTGGCGACATGCCCCCCGTGGAGGGCCTGACACGAGGTGACGTTGCCATGGTGATCGCCTACATTCGCGAAATCCAGCGTGCCAACGGAATAAACTGAGGGTAACCCAATGAAGAAGATCATGACATTCGCGCTTATGGTTGCGCTTGCCAACGGCGCACTGGCGCATTCCAAAATTGAAGAAACAACCCCTGCCAACGGCGCCACGATAACCACTGTGCCCGCTGAAATTGGTCTCAACTTCTCAAAAAACATCCGGCTGACACGGATAGAGATGGCCCATGAAGAACACTCGGCGGTAAGCTTGGATTTGGGCGACCAGACAAGTTTTGGTCAGGCATTCACGATCCCACTGCCGAGCAATGGAACGGGCACCTATGTCATCGAATGGCGGGGTTTGGGTGAAGACGGCCATGCGATGCAGGGCGCGTTTTCCTTTACCGTGGAATGAGCATGCCAGACATCTGGGCGATTGCTGCGATCCTCGCAAAGCTGGTGCTGTACATCGGCTTTGCGGGCTCTGCCGGGCTTGTGATTGTCGGATGCCTCTATTCCGGCCTTGTCGCACCGGTGAACCTTGCAATGGCGCGTCAGGCAAGGGCCTTGGCATGGCTTGCTCTTGTCGCGACAGCAGTTGGCTTCTTGCTTCGTGGGGCCGCCTTGACAGGCGGGGTTGACGGCATAGTCGATCCGAAGATGCTTGGCCTGCTGTGGCAGACATCCGTGGGCGACACACTTGTTTACCGCCTTGCAGGCGCAGCGTTGATCCTTGTGGGGCTGTCCGTTCCTCGCTTTGGTCAGTGGATCGCGTTGTTGGGTGGCTCGATCGCTCTGTGGTCGTTTGCGCAGATCGGGCACGTGCCGGAACTGGAGAGCTTTGGTATCCAGCTCCTGCTCCTGCTGCACCTGTTGTGTGTAGCTTTCTGGGTGGGCATCTTCAGCCCGCTGCGGAATATGGCCCTTGCTCCTGAACACCTGAAGGATGCTGCTGAGCTCGGTCATGTCTTTGGGCAAGCTGCCACTTGGCTTGTGCCGGCGTTGATCGTGGCGGGCCTTTGGATGGCCTGGTTGCTTGTCGGCAATCTCCAAGGGCTGCTGTTCACTGGCTACGGGCAGGCGTTGTTGCTCAAAGTGCTTTTTGTGGCTCTGCTGTTGTTTCTTGCCGCCGCAAACAAGCTCCGATTTGTTCCGGCCATGCAAGGTGGAGAGGTCAAGGCAGCGCAACGCCTCGCCCGCTCCATCGAGGTTGAGGCATTGATGGTATTGATGGTGCTGGCCACAACAGCGACACTCACGAGTGTTCTGACGCTTCCGAATTCGGGCCATTAGAGCGGGCCAGACACCGGTGCGCGCGCAATGTGCAGCAATGGCAGCGGCGGTGCACGATCCGATGCGAACAAGGAAGACAATCCCACTCAGGGCCCGCCGACCCTTGCCGCGGGGCCTAGCCATTGGGCCTATGGCAAACAGGGTTCAAACAGTGCCACCTGCGCGCCGGTCAACCGTAAGAAATCAAGCTTGTTCACCGCCTGTCTTTCGAACCATCAACACGCGACCTGCCGAATTCACTGGGGTCTGAACCCTGCAGCTGCCCCTCAAAACCTTAATGAAAGACAGGACATGCCACCATCAAGCTTTGCACAATCGGTATTGTCAATTTCGACGACCTCATAGCCTTCGCGGTCCAGCATCTCTGCGGTGCGTGGGAAACCAGCGGCCATCAGCACCAGATTGTTGAACCGGATCGCGTTTGCCGCCGCCTCCTCTCCGTCAGCAACATGCAGCACCCGGTAGCCTTCAAAGCAGCCCGAAGCGTCCAATCGCCGGGTCGCAAGAATTGTCTCGGCATCCATCAGAGAACAATCCGTTTTGAAGTGCAAAACGCCCTCGGGCGTGAACACTTCCCGCAGTTTGTGACCCCATTCCGAGGTGATTTTTGCCAGTTCCTCAACACCTTCCGCGTCAGTGCGGTCTGACCGGCCCACAAGAATTTCGCGGCCGGTTACAAGGATGTCTCCGCCCTCGATATGGCCGGGACCATTGATCTGTGTGACCGTTTCATAGCAGGCCCGCAGTGCCGGGGCGATCTCGGCCACTTCCCCCATTCGCGAAGGCGCGCCCGGCCGCATCAGCACAGCACCCTGCGGCAGACACAGGGCCGTATCTTCCACAAACTGCGCGTCAGGGAACGCATCCAGGGGATCAAGCTCGATCACCTCGGCCCCGGTGCTTTTCAGTGCTGCCACGTATGCCCCATGCGCGCCCGTCATCCCATCGAAATCCGGGTTTCCGATATCTTCTGCGCGCAATCCGTCGGCGATGGTCGGTGCCGGGCGGCGAGTGATGGCGCGGGAAAACTCAAAAGTTGGGTCTGACATGTTTCAATCTCTCTGAGGTTCGAATTTTCGGGCGGTGACTTCGATCATCGCGGGCCCGCCCATGGACGCGGTTTCGCGTAACGCTTGCGCGATGGCCTGCGGCTTGTCGGGAACCCGGGTGTGCGGAATGCCAAAGGATCTGGCCGTTGCTGCAAAATCGGGGGGTGTGGGGTCACATCCAATGACCATCACGCCTGCATCCTGCATCGATGTGGCGATTTCCCGGTACCCGTGATTGTTCCAGATCACGAACGTGACCGGCAGGTTTTCGTCTACCGCGGCCATTGCTTCCGGCATTGAAAACTGCGCCCCGCCATCGCCGGTGATGCATATTACCCGCGCCGTTGGATCGGCAATCGACGCACCGATGGCTGCGGGTATGCCATAGCCAAGCGCACCATACCCCGTTGCCGCATTGAACCAGCCACCAGCCCGGTCGTGGTCATAGTAAAGATTGCCAGCATAAATGGGCTGGGTGGAATCCCCGACCATCAGAGCATTCGGAGACGCCGAGCGCATTGCATTCAGTATCTCCACCTGTTGGCGATAATCCGGACCAATCTCCTGCCAGGCCGCATTGCGCGTTTTTCTGGCACAGTCCGCACCGTTGCTTTGCCGTGACCTCTGCGGCAGGACCTTACACAGCGCTGGCAAAACCAAGCCGACGTCACCTTGAATGGCAATCGCTGCCTCATGCCGTGAAAGCTGATCGCTGCACCGATCAACCCGTATCAGGTTTGGCAGTTTCGCAAACTGACCGGTGGCATACATGTCATAATCGGTTGGCCCCAGCTCGGTTCCCAAGGCCAGAACGCAATCGGCGCTTTCCAACAATGCGCGCACCGCGTTCAGGCTGGGGCTGGCCGGTACGGTCAGAGCATGTCCGTGCATCAGGCCGCGCGCGTTGACGGTTTGCACAACCGGAGCATCCAGAGCTTCGGCCAGTGCCTGCAATCCCGCCTCGGCACGTTTCGCGCCGCCGCCCGCCAAAATGACGACTTTCTTTGCCTCAGCCAGTTGCCCTGAAGCCTGCCTGATCAATGCCGGGCTGACCGGAGGATCAGGGTCAGGCGTCTCGACTGCTGTTTCCTGGTATTCCGCCGCTGCGACATCCAACGGAACCTCGATATGCGCCGGCCCGCGGCGACCATTGCTGAGGCCGTGAAAAACGCGGTCCAAAACCTGGGCCAGAGCACTGGGGCCGGTGACCTGTTCGGATACCAACGCAACCGTTTTCGCCAGCCCGATTTGGTCTGGCAATTCGTGCAGATGCCCCAAACCCTTGCCAAGTGATCCGGTTTTGTTGACGCCGGACACCACCAGCATCGGTATTGAATCGGCCCGCGCCTGCGCCATCGGCGTCAGCGTATTGGTCAATCCGGGGCCGGTGATCACAAAGGCAACACCCGGTTTACCCGACACACGGGCATAGCCATCGGCCATGAAACCCGCCCCCTGTTCGTGTCTGGGCGTCACATGTCGTATGCCCGAAGCGGCAAGCCCTCGATACAGTTCCACCGTGTGAACGCCCGGAATTCCGAAGACGCAGGTCACATCCCGCTGGCGCAGCCCGGCAACCAGAGCTTCGCCAATTGTCATACCGCTCATGCGACCTCGCGTGATTTGCTGTTGGCGTGTTCGATGATACGGGAAACTGCGGTACCAAAATCCGTGTCATTGATCGTCAAAGCAACCCGCACCCAGTCCTTCAGGCTGTCACCAAAGGCAGATCCCGGCATGACGGCCACCCCGGCCTGAAGCAGATCCCAGGCATAGGCTTCGCCATCCAGCCCGGTGGCAGAGACATTGATGAGTGCGAACATTCCCGCCTCGGGCCGGTGAACTTTCAGATCCGTTTCGGCTTCAAGACGATCGGCCAACAGGGTCGCGCGACCAGAGAATCGGGCGGCCATACCGGGGGCAACCTCGGATCCGTCACGGATCGCCTTTTCGGTCATGTCCGCGATGAACGGTTGATTGCCAAAAAGCATGGTCTCGGAATAGGGCAGCAGCGCTTCGCAGAACGCGGCGGGCCCGACGCACCAGCCACTGCGGAATCCCGGAGCGGCATGAGACTTCGAGATGGATGATACGCCAATGACACGATCCGCCAGTTCCGGATCTGCCAATGGTGAAACAAATCGGGCACCGTCAAAGATCAGTTCTTCATAGACCTCGTCCGAGATGATCCACAAATCACGCGCAATCGCCAGCTGCCCGATCTCGGCAATGTCCGCGGCGGTCAGAAGCGCGCCCGTCGGGTTATGCGGCGTTGTCAGAAGAATGGTGCGGCTGCGCGGAGTGATGCGGGCCGCGATATCTGCGGCCTGCATGCGAAACCCTTTCTCGGGCCGCAGCGGTACGGGCACCATCTCGGCCCCGGATGCACGAACAACACCTTCATAGGTCGCGTACATCGGGTCGCCGACAAGAGCTTCGTCGCCCGCCTCGGCGACCCCGGCCATGGCTGCGAACAAGGCGGTTTGTGTGCCAGGAAAGCACAGAAAATTCCCGGGCTCGAAAGCCCGCCCGCGAGAGGCAGAATAGCGCGCAGCCAGCGCGTCAAGCAGCCCTGCTTCACCGCGCCCGTTGGAGTACCCTGTCCGCTGCGCCCGCAATGAGGCAACGGTGGCTTCGACCAGCGCATCCGGCACCGGCACGTCCGGTTCTCCTATCGTCATTTCGACGATGTCCGCTCCGGCCTTGATCAGGTCGCGGGCTTTCAGATGTACGCCCCATTTGGCACCACCCAAGCCCGCCAACCGTTCTGTCACCGATGTGGTCTTCATGACTGCTCCACCTCTTTGGTCAATGGAATCCCGACGATGGCGCTGACGGAATCCAAACCGATCCGCGCCAGTTGGCCTTCGCAAAACGCATCCGGAAGCGCGCCCCCTTCAAGCCACAGGCCATCGATCACCGCGTTGCATGCGATGGCCAGTTGCATTGCCTCTGACGCATCAACCGAACGCCCGGTTTCCTGCAATGCCGCGACGATCAGCTTCTCGAGGTGATCCCGGAAATAGTCATAGGTTCGCTGGTGAATGCGCTGCATTTTCGGGTCATGCTGCACTTTGTTCAGGAAACCCGCCCACAACGCCACGGCGCTTGGATCGACGATCGGCGGTCGCAGTGACGCGTCGACGAAGTTGGTCAACTTAGAAACCGCGCTTCCGGTTCCTGATGACGCCGCGGTCTGGTCCGTCAGCGTATTCATGTGGTGCTCATACGCCGCCTGAACCAGTTCGTCCTTGGATGAGAAATAGTGCCGGATCAAACCTTGGGTCACATTCGCGCGGGCTGCGATCTCGCGCACCGTGGCACCCCGAACGCCCATCTCGGCGATCAGGTCCAAAGTCGCCAGAATCAGCGCCTCGCGGCGAAACTCGGCAGACTCACGTTTGAATTTGCGGCTGTCGTCCTGCACGTCAGTGTCATCCATGGCACGGGGTTATTATACACTTGCATAATTGCGAGATTCGGGGCTTACTGCAAGCTGAAATCAGAAGATTCTTGGATATGGACACAGCCAAAGCAGTTGCACCCGCACCCGAAACAACCACGCCTGACGAGGCGATCAAGGTTGAGGATCTGCACAAATCCTTTGGCACGCTGGAGGTTTTGAAAGGCGTATCCCTGACCGCAAACAAGGGGGATGTTGTTGCCATTATCGGGGGGTCAGGCTCTGGAAAATCCACCATGCTGCGCTGCATCAACTTTCTGGAAACGCCGAGTTCCGGAAAGATAACCATCGGCGGTGAACTGGTTGAAATGCACACCGATGGCAGCCCTTCCAACCGCCGCCAGATCGAACGTATCCGCACGCGTCTGGCCATGGTTTTCCAGCAGTTCAATCTGTGGACACACCGCACGCTTCTGGAGAACGTGATCGAAGTGCCGGTGCATGTGCTCAAGGTGCCGAAGGCCCAGGCGATCGCACGGGCGCATGAATTGCTGACACGGGTGGGCCTTGGCGACAAGGCTGACACCTATCCAGCCTATCTTTCGGGTGGTCAGCAACAGCGCGCCGCCATTGCCCGGGCGCTTGCAGTCGATCCTTCGGTGATGCTTTTCGATGAACCCACATCAGCGCTTGATCCCGAGCTTGTTGGCGAAGTTCTGACCGTGATCCGCGATCTTGCCGCCGAAGGGCGCACAATGCTGCTTGTCACCCATGAAATGAAATTCGCACGCGAAGTCGCAGACCACGTTGTCTATCTCTTCGAGGGCCGCATCGAAGAGCAGGGCCCACCTGCCGAGGTCTTCGGAAACCCAAAATCAGAGCGCCTGAAGCAGTTCCTCAGCTCGGTCGCCTGAACCTAAAAAACAAAACAAAATGAACCAAAAGGGAGTATCAAAATGAACGTCAAGAAACTGCTCGTGTCCGGCCTTGCCGCCGCTGTCCTTTCGGCTGGTGTCGCCAGTGCAGAAGAGGTCAAGATCGGCATCGCAGCCGAACCTTACCCGCCATTCGCATCACTGGACAGTTCAGGTAGTTGGGTCGGCTGGGAGATCGATGTCATCAATGCGGTCTGCGCCGCTGCGGAACTTGACTGTGTCATCACGCCGGTCGCCTGGGATGGTATCATCCCGTCGCTGACCGGACAGCAGATCGACGCCATCATGGCGTCTATGTCGATCACCGAAGAGCGGCTGAAAACCATTGATTTCAGCGATCCTTACTACAACACACCTGCCGTCATTGTCGCGGACAAATCGATGGATATCGAAGCGACCCCCGATTCGCTGGCCGGTAAGGTTGTCGGCGTTCAGGCGTCGACCATCCACCAGGCTTATGCGCAGGAATATTTCAAGGATTCCGAACTGAAGGTTTATCAAACTCAAGATGAGGCCAACCAGGACCTGTTCGCAGGTCGTATTGACGCCACTCAGGCCGACAGTATCGCCATGGCGGACTTCGTGAACTCGGATGCCGGGGCATGCTGTGAAATCAAAGGCGCCGTCGCAGATGATCCGGCCATCCTGGGCCGGGGCGTTGGTGCCGGTGTTCGCAAGGGCGATGATGACCTGCTTGCAGCGCTGAACAAGGGCATCGCGGCAATTCTTGCCGATGGAACGCACGAGAAGATCACTTCGAACTATTTCTCGGCCAGCATCTACTAAGCGGCTGCCGTGACCGGACTGTTGGAATCGCTTGGACTGGCGCAGAGCGCAGAGCTTCTGTCGCTGTCGCCACCGGGTTGGGGGGGCAATCTGCTGCGCGGATTGTCCCACTCATTGCAGATCGCTTTTGGTGCATATGCGCTCGGCCTCGTGATCGGGTTGTTCGGAGCCTATGGCAAGCTTTACGGCGGGAAGGTCACGCGCGATCTTCTTGCCATCTACACGACCGTGATCCGGGCCGTGCCGGAACTGGTCCTGATCCTGATCCTGTATTACGTGGGATCTGACATCATCAACAAAATCTCCGCTGCAATGGGCGGAGGACGGGTCGAGGTCAATGGCGTCGCTGCGGGCATCTGGGTTCTGGGCGTCGTTCAGGGCGCATATGCAACCGAGATTCTGCGCGGAGCCATTCAGGCGGTTCCACCCGGACAGATCGAGGCGGCCAAATCCTACGGGATGCCCGCATTCATGACCATGCGGCGTGTCACGATCCCCGCCATGATGGGTTTTGCTGTACCCGGTCTGGCCAACTTGTGGCTGATTGCCACCAAGGACACTGCACTGCTCGCGGTCGTGGGGTTCAACGAACTGACACTGGAAACCCGGCAGGCCGCCAGCAGCACCCGGGCCTATTTTACCTTCTTTCTGGCAGCGGGTTTTCTCTACCTCATGGTCACTCTCTTTTCGGGTGGTATCTTCGCGCGGATCGAGAAATGGGCGCGTCGCGGTCAACCTTCTCTGAAAGGAGGTGGCAGATGATCGATCTCAGGTCTTTGATGCAACCCCATCGCATCGTGATGATGCTGGTCTTTGCCGGGATCGTGGTTTGGTGTGCGATGGCATTGCGGTGGGACTGGTTGCCGAAATACGCTCCGCTTGCATTACAGGGAATCTGGACCACACTCTGGCTGCTTGTTGTCACCGTCGTTCTCGGGTTTCTGCTGGCTGTACCACTTGGGTTGGCCCAGGCCGTTGGGCCCTGGTACCTTGCGGCCCCGGCCAAGGCGTTTTGCACCATCATTCGGGGCACACCTCTGCTTTTGCAGCTTTGGTTGCTGTATTATGGCCTCGGCTCATTGTTCCCTCAATTCCCATGGATACGATCGTCCGAGCTTTGGCCGTATCTGCGTCAGGCCTGGCCTTATGCGGTGCTGGCTTTGACGCTTTCTTATGCCGGCTATGAAGGTGAGGTGATGCGCGGAGCCTTCAAAGGCGTCGCCAAAGGTCAGCTGGAGGCGGCAAAGGCGTTTGGCATGCCAAGGCTGACGATGTTCCGCCGCATCTGGTTGCCGCAGGCAATTCGCAATGTCCTGCCGACCCTGGGCGGTGAAACCATTCTCCAGTTGAAGGCGACGCCCTTGGTTGCCACGATTACGGTGGTTGATATCTATGCCGTTTCATCCCGAGTGCGGTCCGACACGTTCATCATCTACGAGCCGCTCATCCTGCTGGCCGTATTCTACATTCTCGTTGCCGGTATTATTGCCCTGATGTTCCACTGGCTGGAAGTGAAGGTGCTGGGAACCGGAAGCCGAAATGGGCCAGCCGGATAGTCCAAGCCGGAAGTAAAGCGAGACCCACTGCCCCACTCCGGGCACAGATTTCGTCGGCGCGTTTTCAGGCCGATTGAAACCATGGGCCCACGATCAAGACGGTTGCCCGAAATGATTTAGGGAAGGTTCGGCTTGCAGGCCCCTGCGGCGAAGGCACTGGCTGCCCAGGGCCAGAGCCTGACTTTCTTATCCATTGCACAGCGACCTGGAACACCGCGGCGCAATCGTCTGGTTGGCGCAGTGGCGGATGTCGCGAAGCATTGCAAACTTGCCCCCTCGTCCTTCGGGGCGCGTTCCACGAGGCGCGCATTCAGCGCAGGCCCGACAGAACCTGTTACCGCAAACCCGCATTCGGCTTTGAGCCAACGACCATCATTTTTGGGGTGAAACACCTTTGATCGCGCGAATGGGCAGTATCTGCGCTGAACGCGGGTCATGGTGAGCCACGAACTGGTCATACCCATCGGGTTTGTTTGCCAATCAGAATAACGCTTAGATCGCCAGATACTCCTCACGAAGACCGGTGTCCTCAAGCACTTCTTTTGCCGTTCCGTCGAACACGATGGTCCCGGTGTCAAGAATTATCGCGCGATCCGCCAGTTCCAAAGCGCGCACAGCGTTCTGTTCAACGATGATCGTGGTCATACCCTGCTGCTTGACATGTATGAGGGTTTTTTCGATTTCGTCGACGATAACAGGCGCCAAACCTTCATACGGCTCATCCAAAAGCAGCACCTTGATGTCCCTGGCAAGCGCTCTGGCGATTGACAGCATCTGCTGTTCGCCTCCCGACAATGTAATCCCCTCCTGCTTCCTGCGCTCACCGAGACGCGGAAACAGCTCGTAAAGCCGTTCAAGGGACCATCCGATCGGAGGAGCAATCTGTGCAAGTTGCAGGTTTTCTTCAACTGTCAGGCCGGGAATAATGCGTCTGTCTTCCGGTACAAGACCAAGGCCAGCCGCTGCTGCTTCATAGCTTGTCATGTTGTGCAGCGGTTTGTGGTCCAACCAGATTTCGCCATGTCTTACTTCGGGTTCTCCAACCCTTGCAATCGAGCGCAGTGTCGAGGTTTTGCCCGCACCGTTGCGCCCAAGAAGCGCAAGAATCTCGCCTTCATGCACATTGAAGCTGACACCCTGCACGATATAGCTTTCTCCATAATAGGAGTGCATATCCCAAACGGAAAGAAACGCAGGGGCGGTGCTGGCCATATTGGCGTTTTTCGAAAAGTCAGGTTTCTCGTTCATAGCTTGTCCTTACGCAGCCTCGCCCAGATAGGCTTCGCGAACCTTTGGGTTTCCGCGGATGTTTTCAGGAGTATCTTCAACCAGGGGTGTCCCCTGGGCCAGAACAGTGATGCGTTCGGCAAGGCTGAAGACAACATGCATGTCATGCTCGATGATCGCGATGGTGATGTCGCGTTCTTCCTTGATCTGTTTCAGCAGGTCGATCGTGTTGTTGGTATCCGCCCGCGCCATCCCCGCCGTCGGTTCGTCCAGCAGCAACAGCCTCGGATTCTGGCTGAGGCACATGCCAATCTCGAGCCGGCGCTTGTCGCCGCGCGACAGCGAGGCTGCATGCATCTCGCGCTTGTCGGCCATGTTCATTTCTTCCAGCATGGCTTCGGCCTGTTCAACAACAGCCTTTTCGTTGGCGATGGTCTCGTATGCATGCATCCGGAACGCGCCATCCCGCATGGCAAAGATCGGAATCAACATGTTCTCCATCACCGTCAATTCACCAAAAATCTCTGGTGTTTGAAACACTCGGCTTATGCCCATCTGGTTGATCTGGAAGGGTTCAAGCCCCAAGACCGATGCATTGTCGAACAATACGGACCCGGTATCTGGCATGAGCTTGCCGACCAGACAATTCAGCAAGGTCGACTTGCCCGCACCATTAGGCCCGATGATTGCGTGAACCGAATTCTCCTCGACGCTGAGATTCACATCCGTGAGCGCCTTGAGGCCGCCGAAGCGCTTGCTGACGTCTTTGACTCTTAGAATTGCCATGGCTCGCCCCTTATTCCGCCGGTTCCGTTTTGCCCGACGTCGCGTCGTCGGATTTTGATTTCTTGCGCTTGAGCCGGTTCAGCAAACGCTGACCACCTTCGACAAGACCACCCGGCAAGTAGATAACGACAAGCATGAAAAGAATGCCCAGCGTCAGATGCCAGCCTTTGCCGATGAACGGATGGATCAAGAAAACCACCGCGTCCTCCAGCCCGTCAGGCAGGAATGCAAACCAGCTGTGCAACACGTTGTCGTTGATCTTCGAGAAGATATTTTCGAAGTACTTGATGAAGCCCGCACCCAGCACCGGCCCGATCAGTGTGCCGGTGCCGCCTAGGATCGTCATCAGAACGACCTCGCCCGATGCGGTCCACTGCATACGTTCGGCACCTGCCAGCGGGTCCATTGCGGCCATCAGCCCACCAGCCAGGCCGGCATACATGCCAGAGATGACAAATGCCGCCAGCGTGTAAGGTTTCGAGTTTAGGCCGGTATAGTTCATCCGTTGCTGGTTTGATTTGACGGCCCGCAGCATCATCCCGAAAGGTGAACGGAAAATTCGGATGGACAGATAGAACACCACCATCATAATCACTGCACATAGATAGTATCCCGCGTTGAAATCAAAACTCCACGCACCCACGTCTAATGTGTAGGTTGCGCGCATCGGCAACCCGAACAAATGCGGCAGGTCCGGCGAATTCGCCCCTTGCAGAATCTGTGGATCATCCGCGTAAACCTGCAATCCCGTTTCCCCGTTCGTCAGGTTGAATTTGGGGTTGGACAACACCGAATAAGCCAACGCAAAGCTCATCTGGGCGAAAGCCAGCGTGAGGATCGAAAAATAGATGCCCGACCGGCGCAGGCTGACGAACCCGATCAGCAATGAGAATACCCCGGCGACCACAACGCTGAGTGCGATGGCCGGGATGATGTTGTAACTCAGCAGCTTGAACATCCATACGGCGGAATAGGATCCAACGCCCAGAAAGGCCGCGTGTCCGAATGACAGGTATCCGGTAAGGCCGAACAGGATGTTGAAGCCGATGGCAAAGATGCCAAAGATGACAAAGCGCTGCATCAGATCCGGATAGCCCGCGTTGAACTGCGCCATGGCGCTGCCTTCCGGGAACGGATTCAGGATGAAGGGTGCCAGCATCGTAAGGATGCCGACGATGATCAGCAGGCTGGTATCTTTTTTGTTCAGTCCCAACATCGATTATTCCTCCATCACGCCTTTGCGTCCCATCAAACCGCGCGGGCGTGTGAGCAGCACAATAATGGCAACAAGGTAGATGATGATTTGGTTGATGCCCGGGATCGTCGTTGTGGCCCAGGTCGTAGAGGCGAAGCTTTCGAGAATGCCCAGCAGAAAGCCAGCCAGCACCGCGCCGGGAAGAGACCCCATGCCACCAACAACAACCACAACGAAGCTGAGGACCAGAAAATCCATCCCCATGTGATAGTTTGGTGGGTTGAGCGGCCCGTACATGACGCCCGCCAAACCGGCCACCGCGGCGGCGATACCGAACATGATCGTAAAACGCCGGTCGATATTGATGCCCAGCAGGCCAACAGTTTCGCGATCCGCCATGCCGGCGCGCACAACCATGCCGAAGGTGGTGAATTGCAGGAATGAGAAGACCGCACCGATAATTGCGACCGCAAAGCCGAAATAAACCAGGCGCCAGATCGGGTAGATGATCGCGTTGGGATCAAACCCGATCATTGTGCCAAGGTCGATAGAACCACTCAGCGCGTCGGGCGGCGGGGTCTGGATGGGGTTGGCGCCGAAGAAGTACTTCACGATTTCCTGCAACACGATCGCAAGGCCGAACGTGACAAGGATCTGGTCCGCGTGGGGGCGTTTGTAGAAATGCTTGATAAGCCCGCGTTCCATCACATAGCCAACCGCCAGCATGATCGGGATCGCAAACAGGATTGCCAATGGAACGGACCAGTCGATGATCGCCGCCCCGAACTCCGGGCCGAACCATGCTTGGACATAAGGTGTTTCCACTTTCAGCGGGTTGCCAAGAAAGTCGGTTTGGCTCTCGTCGATGGTTACAAAGCTCAGGTTCATGAGCTTTTGCAAAGTGACGGCACAGAACGCGCCGATCATGAACAGGGCCCCGTGGGCAAAGTTCACAACGCCGAGCGTCCCGAAAATAAGCGTCAGCCCCAGCGCAATCAGCGCATAAGCCGACCCTTTGTCCAGACCGTTCAGAATTTGCAATAGGATGGCGTCCATTGGCCCACCTCAGGGTTGGTCAGTGTGAATTGAGTGGCACAACAGGATCAACCCTGCTGTAGATGTCTGGCCACCATTTTGGCGGCCAGACTTTGATACGCGGCATTATGCGCCCGGGTTGCACTCACCCAATGCGCCACCGGCGAACATCGGATGCTCCGGATCGTATTCGACCTGCGCGCGTGGCGTGATCTCGACGATCTCCAGCGTGTCATAGGCGTTGGTCGGGTTCATGTTGCCACGCACGACCAGCACGTCCTTGAAGCACTGGTGATCCGCGCCGCGATACCAGGTCGGGCCGTTGCCCAGGCCGTCGAACTCGAAATCTTCCAGCGCATCAACAACACCGCATGGGTTGAATGTACCGGCACGCTCGCAAGCATCAGCATAAAGCAGAACCTGTGCATAGCAGGTCTGGGCCGAGTTGGACGGCGGCTTGCCGTACTTTTCGCCGAAGGATTTCACGAAGGCTTTGGTGCCTTCATCCTGCAACTGCCAGTTCCAGTTCATCGAACCCAGCACGCCCTTGATGTTCTCGCCAGCACCGGCGGCCATCAGTTCCGAATACAGCGGCACGACGATCTTGAAGTCCTTGCCGTTTGCGACTTTGTCGAGCAGACCGAACTGAATCGCGTTGGTCAGCGAGTTCACCATGTTGCCGCCATAGTGGTTCAGAACCAAAACGTCCGCGCCCGAGTTCAGAACCGGAGTGATGTAGGACGAGAAGTCTGTTGACGCGAGTGGCGTTTTGACGGTGTTGACCGTTTCCCATCCCAGGGCTTCGGTCGAGGCGACGATCGACTCTTCCTGGGTCCAGCCCCAGTTGTAGTCCGCCGTCAGGTGATAGGCGCGGCGGTCATTGCCCATCTCGGCAGCCAGCACCGGCGCAAGCGCGGCGCCCGACATGTAGGCGTTGAAGAAATGGCGGAAACCATTGGCCTTCTTGTCCTTGCCGGTCGTGTCGTTGGCGTGGGTCAGACCTGCCATAAAGATCACACCCGCTTCCTGACACAGGCCCTGAACCGCAACGGCCACGCCCGAGGACGACCCGCCGTTGATCATGATCGCACCGTCTTTTTCGATCATCGACTTTGCAGATGCACGCGCGGCGTCCGACTTGGTCTGGGTGTCACCTGTGACGAACTCGACCTTCTTGCCGAGGATGCCATTGCCCTTCAGCGCCTTTGACGTGAAGGTGTTCAGGCAACCGCCGTCGCCCTCTCCGTTCAGGTGTTCCACCGCCAGCTGTTGCGCCAGCAGCTCGTCATTTCCCTCTTCCGCATACGGCCCGGTCTGGGGAACATTGAAGCCCAGGGTCACGGACCCTCCGGTTGGTTCGTTGGTGTAAGCAGCAGCCGACGAAGCCGTGAAGATCGTAGGCAGGGCCAGACCGGTGCCTGCAACGGCACCAGACTTCAACACGCCGCGGCGTGTGACAGATTTGTTGGTCATTAATTCCTCCCATTTCCCTTTCTCTCGTCGTCTGGCTCCTCTTCCAGCAGACGAAAGCGCACTTATGTGCATTTCAATAATGGAAACGCGGTGGAAAATTTCACAACAAATTACTGGATTTGAAACAAAATTTTGTAAACGTCTTGACGAAGCCCAAGATCATTTGAAAAGCTTTCTGGCCTAGGATAATTTAAATACATATTTTTCAAATATTTAAATGTAAATATAAACGACGCAATTGCCAGACATGACAGCAATGTTCGTTCACTGCTGCGCCAAAAGACGATTTCCCATGCAAAGCCAGCCTTTTCAACACGTTGAATGGAAACAAGCTCTCTGCCCCTCCCTCATCTGACGGTCCAGTTTGATTGTTGTTGGCGCAAGATCGTCCACGGGGCGGCCGGAATGATTGTGTCCGGCGCGGGTGGGCGGCATCCCAGCGCAATGAGCAGTCTTTCATGTTCCGGTGTTTCGTCCATTTCACGATCAGGATCCGTTTGCCCGAGCCACCCCCCGGATTTCGGACACTGACGTCAGCTTTGACTTGCCGAGCCGGCGCGCGGCGCGACCGACCTTTGGTCAGGGAACCAAAACCGCTGCCCCTTGCAATCGCCCGGCGCTCAGATCCGCGAGGGCTTTGTTGGCGTCCTTCAGTGAATATCTTTGTGTCCGTGTCTGGATACCTGCGGCTTGGGCCATTGCAAAAAACTCCTCACCATCCTGACGCGTCAGGTTTGCGACAGACAGGATTTGACGTTCCCCCCAAAGATCGCTGTAGGGAAAGGAAGGAATGTCGCTCATGTGAATTCCGCCGCAAACCACGCGGCCGCCCTTGCGGACAGCTTGCAGCGCTTTGGGCACAAGGGACCCGACGGGGGCGAATATGATTGCAGCATCCAGTTCCACCGGTGGTCGTTCGTCGGACCCACCAGACCATACCGCGCCAAGGTCACGCGCAAAATCCTGCGCCTCGATATCCCCGGGCCGGGTCAGCGCATATACTTTCCGGCCCTGCCAGATGGCCAGTTGTGCAAGGATATGCGCGGCGGCTCCGAATCCATAAAAGCCGATATTCCTGGCATCCTGCGCCATTCGCAGACAGCGAAATCCGATAAGCCCGGCACATAACAACGGTGCCAGTGCAACCGGATCGGCAACCTCTGGCAGGGCAAAGACATACCGTGCATCCGCAAGGCAGGCTTCGGCAAACCCTCCGTTTCGCGTGTATCCCGTGAACACCGGCGCGTCACACAGGTTTTCCTGCGCGCGGTGGCAATAAGGACATTTCCCACAAGTGGACCCAAGCCATGGCACGCCGACGCGCTGACCGGTTTCCAGCCCTGTTACGGCATCTCCCTTTCGCAGGACCCGTCCCACGATTTCGTGGCCCGGAACCAGTGGAAGTTCAGGATGTTCGAGGTCACCATCGACGATGTGCAGATCCGTGCGACAAACACCACAAGCCTCGATCTGGATCTGGATATCATGATCGCCCGGCGCCGGAAGTTCGATGTCTTCCAGTCTCAGCGCGCGGCCGGCCTCGTTCAAAACCATTGCGCGTGTCATGGTCCAACTCTCCAGATACATCCGCCCGAAATCATCTGTGTATTGCCTCTTTTCGTTGCAAATTTCGGACTCGGCCTTCGACAAAACCGTAAATGTGGCACTAGGTTCCGACGACCTGAACGATAGCACAACTGCGCCGCAGCAAGGCTTGATCCATCGCAAAGTCCCAGATCTGACCGAGCGACCAAAACCTCAACTGCACCTGAGGGGCTTGCGCAGGATGCCAAAGGAGATCGACCGGGCACTGACGGGTCTGACCCTCGCCACCGGTTTCAGGTCTGATGAATGTAGCTGCCCGGCGCTTTGAGCAGGTTTTCAGCCCCCCTTCGTTTTCCGCCCATCGGCGGCGGCGCAGTTTCGCCCGATGAACGGTCTTTGATCCAATCCACCATCGCAGGCCACCAGGAACCTTGCTTTTCTTCGGCCGACTCAAACCACTCGTCCGGCGAGGTATACAGCGCGTCCGCCGGCCTGTGGCCCAACCGATAGTGGCGGTGCTTGTGCCCCGGCTCGCTGAGGATACCGCCATTGTGACCACCGTTGGTCAGCACGAAGGTGAGATCTCCGTCGGTAAACAGCCGAATTTTATACACTGATCGCCACGGGGCAATGTGGTCGGATTCCGTTCCGACCACAAACATGGGTACGCGTATGTCCTTGAGCGCAACAACCCGACCTTCGACAGAAAAGCGCCCAGCGCTCAGCCGGTTTTCCAAGAACAGACCGCGCAAATATTCGGAATGCATTCGCGCCGGCATCCGGGTCGTGTCATTGTTCCAGACGGTCAGATCCGTAGGCAGGTCGTCTTCACCCAGAAAATAGCGACGGACAGCCCGGGCATAGATCAGATCTTCGGCGCGGATTGTCGTAAAAGTTCGTGTCATTTGAGGGCGATCAAGATAGCCCTGCAACCACATCAGGTCTTCGACAAAAGCGACCTGGCTGTCATCGATAAACAGCAAAAGCTCACCGGCTTCGGCGAAATCAACCTGCGCCGCCATCAGCGTAACGCTTGCAAGCCGGTCATCACCATCGCGTTGCATCACCGCAGCTGCAATCGCCAGAAGTGTGCCGCCAAGGCAATAACCATTGGCGTGAATCTTTTGACCCGGAACGATTTTTTCGATGGCCTCGATCGCGGCCATGACACCGTTCAGACGATAATCCTCGAGGCTGAGATCCGACTGATCAGCGGTGGGATTGACCCAAGAGATCATGAAAACGGTAAAGCCCTGCTCGACCAGATACCGCACCATGGAGTTTTCCGGAGAAAGGTCGAGCACATAGTATTTCATGATCCAGGCAGGCACGAAAAGGATCGGCTCCGCCTGAACGCGCTTGGTGCGCGGTGTGTATTGAATCAGCTCGAACAGCGCGTTGCGATAAACGACCCTGCCGGGGGTCGCGGCAATGTCTTTACCGATTTCATACCCCTGAGGGACAGGTTCGTGCTGTTGCGTTATGGTATGGGCAACATCCTCAAGGAAATGGGCGGCGCCCTCTATCAAATTGCGACCGCCGGTCTGGAACGTGCGATTGATGATTTCCGGGTTTGACCACGGAAAGTTCGAAGGAGAGACAAGATCAAGTGCTTGGCGAATCTGAAATTGCGCGCGTTCGGCGTCGCGGGGGGCGATGCCGGGCATTTCGTCCGTTGCGGCCTGCCACCAATCCTGTGCGCTCAGAAAAGCCTGCTGCCAAAGGGAAAACGGCGCCTTCTGCCAGCCGGGCGCATTGAAACGGTGATCCTGCTTACGTGGCTGAAAAGGCGGAGTGGCCTTCGCGCCGGTCGCCATCTCGCTGGCATAGACCCAGAGTTTGGCCGCATCGCGTGCCGCGCGTTCTGTCAGTTCAAGCTGGCGTCCGGGTGAACGACCCAGGTGCAGGGCCCAATCCATCCAGGTGGCCATTATCGAATGCGGGGAAACACCGGCGGTGGCACGGGCAAGGGCCGCGCGCGTTGCGCGGTCAAGTTTCTCATAGGGGTGTGGCGGGGCATTCTCGTCGGTATCTGCCGCACAAACCCCGGCCTCGGCAGACAGCTTGTCAGGTGAGAGTTCGGTCATCTGGGTTCTCCGATCCGGGCAGAGTGCTAAAATGCTGCAAGCTTTAATCCATCTGTCCACCAAGCCCCGGACCGACCAGTCAACCGCCCATTTTGATTGGACGTACTTGATTGCAGCGCCGGACCTGGCGAGGCTTCCTGAAATGGACGCAAGCGCTTGGGAACCCGTGTTGCCGGGCGCCGTTCGCTATTTTGGCAACATAAAGAACTCTTCGAGTACAATCTTGCCATCCTCAACGGAATAAATGGCAATCTCGCTAAGGTTCATTCTTTGTCCGGTGTCTTTCTGCACGACCTCGGCATTGAAACGCACGCCAAAGCGATTGGGCGGATGAACAAAAGGACCATCTGCCGTAAGCGTTTGGATTTCATGCGTTTTCAGCCAATCTTCCCGCTTTGCTTTGATGGCGTCGCGACCCTTTGTAATCCGAAATTGCCGCACCGGAGGCACAACCGCCTCTATGGACTGAGCGTTTTCCGCGTACATCTCGTCAACACTTGCCAAGCCATTGCGATCACGCATCGCCTGAACAAATGTCCGCCCAATTTCGACCAGTCTTTCCATGCAAGACCTCCTGATACACTCGTGACTGTATCTCGTCGGGCCGCATCCAACCTTGACAAAGATCAAAATGAGACGGTCCTGCAAAGATTGGCCACCGGGCTTGCTTCGGAACAGGTAGAACTGCACCTTGTAAATTTGGACGCAGCAAGTAGCCGCCATTCGTTGGGCAAGATGTGATCCTGCGGGTCTTGGCGCATCTCAACTCTGTACCGGACGACACCATACTGCTCGAAACTGGCAACAACCCTCCTGCCGATATGCGCTTGACGCCAGCTCAGGGCAGGAAGGTGCTGGCCCCTACCCCTGATAATTCCGGGTGTTGAAGAGCGCGAATTGGTACGGGAAACCTATTTCTGCACGCCCCTTGTTTCAGACGGCAGCTCTCGGAAAAACAGCCTGTAGTCGCGCGCGAACTGGCCCATATGCCAAAATCCGAGCCGGTTTGCAGCATCGGTTATCGTTCCGCTGAAAGACCCTGAAAGAAGGTCCTCGCGAACACGGTTCAACCTGAGACGCATATAATACGACTTGGGGCTTTGTCCGAACTGTTCCTTGAAAGCGCGATCCAGAGTTCGCCAAGACGCCCCGCTTTCTTTACAAATCTCTTCAATTGAAATCGGGTCTTCCAGATTGGCAACCATAAGATCGGTTGCGCGATCCAAGGCACGCCGCCTGGTGCCCGCCTGACTTCTGTCAAAATGCGCTTCGTCGTCGGTCAGGATAACCAGGGCTTCCAGCATCAGGGCTTGCTCAGCCGCCTCATACCACTGCGCATCAACACTGTTAAGAAGCCCGGCTACGCGACCCTCCAGGTTCGCCATGCTGGCCAAACCTGCTTTGGACCTCAGTCTGTGGGCGTCCGGGTTGTCGCGCGCCAAGTGAAATCCGCAGGACTCTGCAAAATTCTCCAATCTGTGCGTCTGGAAGGAAATGACATTTCCCGTGAAACCGGCCGTCGAAATACCGTCAAACCCATCACTGTCACCGAAGGACAGGAATGCGTTATCGGTTACGTCCTTTGCCTGCCATTTGTCGACCGCACCATTTGACGGAATCCCGAACGTCATCCAGCCCTTGGGCGAAACACCACGTTGATGAACGCGTTGGTTCATCGCGATGCTGAGAGCGGAGACCGATCGCCCTGAGCGCACCCTTATGGACGTCGACAACCGACCGGGATCGAGCTGTCGGAAGTCTATCTCCCACGGCGTAATTTCCCCGATTTTGTTGGGGTGTTCGAAATTCAGCACGGCTGTGGGCGTAACCCCGTCTGATACGGAAGGGACACCCTTTTGCGAATTTGGCGAATTCTTGATGTGGTCCATTCCCAGAGCCTGACACTTTACCGGTAATGTAGCGAATTCGAACCGCGGGGAGTCAAGTGTCAGCAAAAACTCCAAACCTCGCCACCATGGGCCGACCACGGCTTCCTGAGGCCGATGCCCGATCAGAGCGCGTGGTGACGTTTCTAACGCCACCAGAACACCAGCGGTTATCTGAGCTGGCGCATCAGTCAAACCAATCTCTTTCAGCAAAATGTCGCGACCTGATTGTTCAGGCGATGAACTTCAGGAGCACCAAAGGGGGAACGAAGAATGACTAATGTTGTCCAAAGGACTGGCATCGCAGCCTGTTTGCTAGCAGCGCTGAGCACCACACAATCGGCCGCACAACAAGACGCGATTGTGCATGACGGTGAATTTGCGTTCCTGCGCGCCCAATTTGGCGAGCAATGGGATGCGCAGGACGTCGAGATTGATGCGAGGCTGGCTGAACTTCGGGAAGCCAACGGCGGCAAACCCCCGAATTTCCTGTACATCCTCATCGATGACATCAGCTTTGGCCAGATGGGCGAACGCAAACTCAACTATGTGATGGGCATTGAAACCCCGAATATCAATGACTTTGCCAGCGAAGGCATGTCGTTGATGCGGATGTACACCGAGCCCTCATGTACACCCACTCGTACGGCCATGCTGACCGGGCGCCACCCGATCCGGGCCGGCGTGGAAGAGGTGAAAGTGGCTTTGGTGGGGGAAGGGCTTCCTGCCAGCGAAGTGACGCTGCCGGAAATCCTGAAACAGGCGGGCTACAACACCTCGCATGTCGGCAAATGGCATCAAGGCGATATCGAAGAGGCCTATCCGCACAATCAGGGCTTTGACTGGGCGGCCTTCCCGCTGCATCAGCAGGTTCAGCTGAGCCTGATGACCCGCGAGGCGATGCAGGCGAACAACATGTTGGGGTACCACGCGTCGGGACAGAACAATGCCCTTCTGCTGGATGAGCGTTTCAAGCCCTATGGTTTGGTGACAGGTGTCGAAGCCGAGGCCGGAGGGCAAGCCCGCGAAGTCGAAATGGCCGCAGGTGAAGAATGGACCCAAGCCAAATACGAAGAGATGAACGAGCGCTACCAGACGCAGGCAATTGAACAGCTCGAGCGTGCCGCAGCCTTGGATGAGCCGTTTTTTCTGCAATACTGGCCGCTTTATCCGCTGAACTTTGTCTATCCCGATCAGGCGCTGTCACGTAACGGCGGCTTCCACGCGGACAAGTTGCAGCTTCTGGACGGTTGGATCGGCGACGTTCTCGACGCGCTGGAGAAGACCGGCGAGGCGGACAACACCATCGTCATGATCATGGCCGACAACGGGTTGATGTACCATTACGAAGGAACATCCGGGCTGAACCAACTGATCTATCGCGGCGGCAAGACCCAACATCTCGAAGGGGGTGTGCGCACTGATGCATTCATTCGCTGGCCCGGTGTGATCGAGGCTGACAGCGCCGCCGGTGACATTTTTCATGTATCGGATATCTACACGACGATGGCGCGTATCGCTGGCGCCACCGACTATATCCCGCGTGATCGGGTGATCGATGGGATCGATCAGACGGCCCTGCTGCTGGAAGGCGAAGGCAATGGGCGACGCGACTACGTTTATGTGTACGAGGGCCCGGTTCTTCGCTCGGTCGTGAAACAGGAGTTCAAGATGCACCTGCCTGCTCCGGGCGCACCCGGAGCCGCCGCGCCAACGTACAACATCTACCGCGACCCGCGCGAATTGCATCCGCTGGTCGGGTACTCCCTCTGGGCCGGCGCCTCGTTCCAGGACATGATCAAGCGACATCAGAAGATGATCGCCAAGTATCCGAACTCGGCAATCGGTAAAGACGTCCCCTATGGCGGCATCGAGAACCTACGCCCCGAAAGCGAAAAGGCGCGGCAGGTTTTCATGAGCTGGCAAGAGTGAAGCCTTGATGGCGCGCGGAACCTGCCCGCGCGCCAACGACAACCTATGCAGTCAAGACAACACTGGGCCACTCCCCAGTGCTTGGACAAGATTCCGCGTGGCCCAAGCCAATCGAATGCCGAGGAAGGTAGTGTTCTAAGGCAATCTTTGAACGCATCGGCGCCAGTGTTTGCCCTGATATTGTTCAATCTGGTAGCAACTGGCTTTTTAGGCTTTCACCGGATGTGGTTTTTTGCGGATCGTTTGACCGATGTGCCAACCGCATTCCAACCCAGCTGGACAAATCACCGTGCCCAAAAAACTCTGCTTTGATTACTGACTACCTTAGCCGCCGCGGCTTTTTGAAAGCCTCCATGAGCGTGGTCGCATCGCCTGCGATGCTGGGCGCTGCCTGGAACAACGTCACAACCAAGGTTGAGGCCCGACAGTCCGAACCGGGGCTTGAATGACCTTTGATCGGGTACTCCTCACAGTTCCGCTGCCGTCGAGGAGACGGGATCGAAATCAAGGTCAGCGCTTTCAACAAAGATATTGATCCGAACGCGGCCCGTATCACATCGCCCAGCATAGGCGCCAAGGTGGCCGAGCAATACATCGTATCGCGCTATGACACGGTTTCGCAAACTGGTTGGGCGCAGCTGATCGAAGGCAAGGGCGAGGCCTTCTGCGCGGGCACCATCTATTGGTTCCTATGTCTCAAGCGGAAGGACCGCACCACTCAGCAAATCACGCATAACGTTCTCAGGCGTTATACAGCCTGAACCTAAGCAATTGCAAATGGGCTGGCTTGGCTGATCCTTCCCTACCGGAAAGATCCCGCCGACGCTGTCTTGGCAAAGCTACAGCCTGTACGACATTCCATTCAACACTCTGACCTGCGCAGAGACACTGCCATTGTTTCGAAACCTGCTTTTCCCGCGATACAGGTCTCTGACAGTTTTGCCGCAAAGCAATCGCACAGGGTATTTGCCACAAAGAGCTGCCCTGCCGCATGCCGGAGGGTGGTTCAACGGCGGTCACTAGAAGACCAACACCTGATTGCAACACCTGTTCCACGCAACTTGCAGTTTGAAAATCTGATCATCCTCTCTGCAATCGGACCGTGATTTCGGACAGCCGGGACCAGGATTGGAACGTGATCGGCAAAGCAAGCGCGGCTTCAGCAAATTCCCATGAGTAGCTGACAATCGAAAAGATCATTCCAGGTGTCGCATCCAGGTTTTGCGTCGCGAACCACAGGTTGAACAGGATCAGACCAATCAGCAGAACGAAGATCACACCGTAAAGGTAGGCTTCGGTATCCGAGAGCTTGACTTCGAAACGACGCAGTTTCGTCAGGTGGACAAGCACCGGGCGGACGCGGCGCTGTTCCAGAATGCTGACCTGATGTTCCATCTGCTCATTCAGGGCACGGTTCCATTGCCAGAACGTCGAATGAAACAGGGCGTAGATGCATATCATTCCCACAAGCACCCCGCAGGCTGACAGAGCCAGCACCGGCGAGAAGTAAAACAGCAATATTGCTGAGACGACGAACTGCATGATCCCTGAAATTGCCGAAGGCAGTATCTCTTCCAGAAAGTCGGCCAGTTCGCGCCCCATTCCGATCCGGGCGTTCAACGAAGAAATCGGCAGGTTTGAAAAACGCGCAGCAAGCGCCTTGCCCAGCTCGACGCGGATCGTTCCGTAGACGCGCGTATCGTATATCCGCCGGATCACGCCGATCAGCGTGAGGGCGACCATAAGAGCGCCCAGATGCACAAAGGGCTGAAACTGTCCGCGCAGCAATCCATCGATGGCAAAGCCGATGAACAGCGGGATCAACACGGTTAATGCAGTTTCCGACAGTATCAGAAACCAGGTGATCCCGACACGCCACCGAAACACGCTCAGCAACGTGCCTATAGTCAGTTTTCTATTCCTCAGCATGCGGCATCACGGATCATAGTGGACACGAACGCGGACATCGCCCGGCCAGACCGAGGCGGCCCTGAAATCAGGCAAGTCCTGAGGGTTCGGGGCGCCGGTTGAACCCAGCCCCTCCAAAAGTTTCGTCTCGGTCATGTTCAGGTCTTCGTCCTTGTTTTCGTCGTGAAACAGCAGCACAGCATAAGGGCCGGCCGTCAGGTCAGGAAACTCATGGCTGACACTGCCTTTGCGGGACGGAACCTGGGCGTAGTCAATCGCGCTCTGGACATCCAAACCGTCAAAGGCGCGCGCGTCGTCGAAAACAAGGATCACAATGTTTCCCTTGGCGTTGCGGATACCCTCCACAATCACGTTCAGACCATCAGAGGCGGCAGGCGTTGCAAGCGCCATCAGGGCGAATGCGGGGGCCAGAATGCTACGTGTCATAACTGTGTCCTTTCTCTGGAAGGGTGCGGCGGGACTGGCTTGAAGACGACAAGGACATCTTCGGCAATGGCGATCAGCACGGGCACCAGCAGCAGCATGAGGGCGGTGCCGAACAGTTCGCCAAAAGCCAGAGAGATGGCGGCAGGGATCAGATACTGCGCCTGTTCCGAGGTTTCCGTCAGCAAGGGCAGCAGGCCGATCACCGTCGTTGCGGTGGTCAGAAAGATCGCCTTGAAACGTCCGATGCCAGCGCTTGTCAGCGCCAGGTTCACGGGCTGGCCTTCCTCGCGCGCCTGATTGTATCGGGTGATCATGACCAGACTGTCGTTCACGATCACGCCGGTCAGCGCCAGCATGCCGAAGAACGAAAACAGCGACAGCGACACATCCATGATCAGGTGCCCGACCGCAGCCGCGATAAAACCGAAGGGCACGATGGCCAGAATGACGAAAGGTTGCCAATAGCTTTTCAACGGCACGGCCATCAACACATAGATCAAAACGGCGGCCAGCAGCAGCGCACGTTTCAAGCCACCGCTGATATCGGCCATCTCTTCCAGTTCACCGGCGGGCAGAACTTTGACGCTCGGGTACTTTTCGCGGAGTTTCGGGACCAACTGTTCGAACACCGCCTGACCAACCTCTTCGGGGGCAACACGGTCGCGGTCGATGGACGCGGCCACGATGTTCATGCGCTTGCCGTCGCGGCGATCGACGGTGTCAGAGGCGTAGGTGCCTTCGATTTCGGCAACCGTCTCAAGCGGCACCCAGGCACCGGATGCGCTGCGCAACTGGGTCTGCATCAGATCGGCGAGCGTATCGCGGTTTTCCCGCGCGTTCTGCACGACCACGCGGATTTCGGACCCGTCGCGCCGAACCTTGGTCACCTCGGCCCCGCCGAACCCATAACCAATCTGTCTGGCCAAAGCCTCGGCATTGAAGCCAAGGTGCCGCGCGTCCGGACGCAGGCGGAGTTTCAGTTCGGGCTGGCTGCCCGCCAGCCCATCCCGAACATTCGCCACGCCCTCAATGTTCGACAGGAAGTCTTTCATCTCGGCGCTGGCCTGTTGCAGCAGGTCTTCGTCTTTGGACGCCAACCGGATGCGGAGTCCTCCGGCGAGTGTTTCCGAGCCGGTGAACTCCAACTCGGTTGCACCTTCGACCGCACCAACCCGGTCGCGCCATTCGCGAACCACGGAAAGGATCGGAACATCCGGTCGTTCGGCCACCGGGATCATTTCAGCGTATATTTGCGCGTTTCCTGCGCCGTTGATGATGCTGAACACCGTCTGAACGGGCGGCGTGGCCATGCCCGCGCCCTCGGCAAGCTCGGCGTTCAGATCGCTCAACACAGTTTCAATCCGGTCCACGTTCGCGCGGGTCAGCGCAAAGGGCGCGCGGGCGTCCATTTCCAGGTTCATCGTGATGATCTGACCGGGCACTTCGGGAAAGAACACCGTTCTGACCTTGCCCTTGTACATCAAGCCAAGCCCCAGCGTCGCGGCGGCGACGAACAGGATCAGCACTGCATAGCGCTGCCGCACCGCGGCGACAAGCAAGGGCTGATAGATGCGATCCCGTACCCAGTCCAGGCCGCCCTGCGCAGTATCCTGTACGCGGCCCCAGAGGCGGGACAGCAGGTACCTGCGCTCTTGCCCCATCGAAACCTGCGCCAGATGGGCGGGCAGGATGAACTTGCTTTCGATGAGCGAAAAGACCAGCGTCAGGATCACGATCCCCGCGAACCCGGCCAGTACCTTGCCCAACGGGTTGTCGATCAACAACATCGGGAAGAACGCCGCGATTGTCGTCAGAACGCCGAAGACTGTTGCGACTGCCACGCGGTGCACGCCGCGTTCAGTGTCCTGAATCGGGTCTTTGCCCTTTCGACGTTCCTCGAAAACGCTTTCTCCGACCACAACGGCATCATCGACCAGAATGCCCAGGGCGATGATCAGACCGAAGGTAGTGACATCATTGAGCGAATAGTCCACCCATTTTGAACCCGAAACGGCTATGGCCCCCATGACCGAAACCGGAATGCCCATGGCAACCCAGAAGGCCAGGCGCACGTTCAGAAACACCGACAGCATCAAGGTCACAAGGATCAGTCCCTGCACCCCGTTGGACCGCAACAGCGCCAGCCGGTCCGAGATATAGCCGGCGCTGTCGCCCCAGACATCGACCTGAACCTGCGACGGCAACTGACGGCTGAACTCATCCACCGTGCGGCGCACAACGTCACTGATCGTCAGCAGGTTCTCTTTCTGCCCGACCAGAACCTCCATCCCGACAGTTGGCTTGCCGTTCAGCCGAAACAGGTACTCGCCGTCCTGAAACCCGTCTTCGATCTTGGCAATATCACCCAAGGGCACAAAAGACCCGTCGTCACGTTCAATGATCGGCAGGGCCGCATATTCAGGAGCGTATTTTGCGCGATCATCGGCCCGCAGATAGATCGTGCCGCCCTCGGTCCGCAAACGGCCTGCCTGAAATGTCACCGAGTTTTCCTCGATGGCGCGGGTCACATCCGCCACGGTCAGGCCATAGTGGCGCAGCAGCGCAGGGTCGATTTCGATGCGCAGTTCCCGCGGGATCAGACCCCAGATTTGCAGCCGCGACAATTCCGGTTGCGCCAGCAGCTCTTCTTTCAGGCGCTGCGCCAGGCTCTGCAATGTGGCCGGGTCCGTTTCGCCGAAAAGGTTCAGATAGAGCGCCGGAAAATCGAAACCCGACGCTTCGATCACAGGGCGGCGCGCGGTATCGGGCAGATCGGTCAACCCATCGATGCGAATGCGGACCCGATCCAGAACGGCTTGCAGTTTCTGGCCACCCGCGCGGCGGACGGTCACGACACTCAGATCGTTTTGGGATTGCGAAGTCACACTGCGCACGCCCTCCAACCCTTCCAGCGCCTGCTCAACTTTCCGGGTCACCAATTCATCGACCTGTTCGGCAGTGGCGTCCGGGAACTCGATCGAAATCGTAACGCTTTCCGCAGGAATGCGAGGGAAGCCCTCGATCCGAATATTCAGCAGCGTCTGCACCCCGAGAAAGAGGATCAGCGCCATCATCAGATTGGCGGCGACAGGGTTGCGGATAAACCAGGATGTCAGCGCGTGCATGGCTCAACCCCCATCCGACAGCGGCGTGACGCGCTGACCCGGCAGGAACGAGGCCAGAGGTGTCTTGGCCACGCGCCATGGGCCGTTCCCGTCGGGGGCCTGTATCGTGACAGCACCTTCGCTGCGGAACAGGATGTTCGGGCTGAACCTCTGAAGGTGGTCGTTTTCATCCACAATCCAAATGTACCCCGCACGCGTCAGGGCGCTTTCCGGCAGGGTCACGGTGTCAGCAATTCGTCGTCCGGGAATGTGCACCTTCAGAAAATCTCCGGCGAGTATGCCGTCACCGGGGTTTGCGACATCCAAAAAGACGCGCACCTGTCGTGTGTCCTGATCCAGAAACCCGCCTCCACGCCGAACCCGAGCCTGCCCAAGGCTTTCGCCCGAGCGGTGCGTCAGGTCAGCAGCAACGCCAGAGATCGGATGATCGAACAGCGCCCAATCCGCTTGGCTGAACGCGGCAACCAGTTCGAATTGCCGGTTGTCCGACAGGTGTATCAGGGGATCGCCCGGGTTGACCGCCTGGCCAAGGCTGGCAAAGCGACGGGTGACAAAGCCTGAAAACGGGGCAACAATTTCTGCGTCCTTCAGGTCATTTCTCGCCGCATTCAGGCGTGCCTGCGCCGCTGCAACGGTTTTTTCGGCGACGCGCAATTGCGGCAGGTTCACGGCCAGTTCGTTTGGCGGTTCCACCCCGTCTCGTTCGAACTGCCGTTTCGCGACGGTTACGTTGTTCTGCGCGCGCAACAGTGCAAGCTCTGCTCGCTCAAGCTCCATCTCGGCGGTTGCAACGGCGCTTTGATAAGGGGCATTTTCGATTGAAAACAAAGGGTCGCCCCCTTCCACCTGTGTCCCGGCCAAAGCACCGGCATGGACTGCGGTGATGCGCCCGGACACAGCAGATCGCAGCTCGGCATCCCAACGAGGCCGAACTTCGGCAAATGCAGAAACACGCGCCTGCACGGTTTCCGGAACAACAGTTACGACAGAGACGGTCGGTGGCGGAGGTGAGGTGTTTGCTGGCTGAACATCAACCGTATCTTCCGCGTCAAACAACAGGATGACGACCGCCACAAACAGCATCAGCGACAATCCAATCCAGAGCCATCGTCGGGCTGGTCTTCGCTGAGCTTCTGAGGTTTTGTCTGTCATTGTCCTGTTTTTCCTGAGCCGCCTGAACCATTGCGCCTTGTGGTGCACGATTGGATGTCATATACTATGAACGATCGTTCGTTCAATATGAAAAAGCAAAAATGTCTGAAGACACCAAAAAACCAGGGTCAGCCCGGGAAAAGGCTACAGCCAAGCGCCGCAACCAGATTTTGGAAGCCGCCGTCATGTGTTTTCTCGAGCGCGGCTATCATCAGACCGGCGTCCGCGATATCGCAGCGCGGGCGGGCGTCAGCCTTGGAAACCTCTACAACCATTTTCGCGGCAAGCATGATGTGCTTGTGGAAATCGCAATGCTCGAACGCCGCGAACTGGAGCCGTTTCTGAAAGTCCTGAATTCAAATGCACCCGCACCCAAAGTGTTGAAAAAGTTCATCCGGGCCTACGCCAACTATCTGGCTGCGCCGGAAAACGTCATCCTCACCTTGGAGATTTCGAGCGAAGCCGTTCGTCAACAGGATATCGCGCGACTGTTCGTCGAAAACCGAGCCAGACTGACGGAGGCGCTTGAAGAAGTAGTGAGACGCGGCGTGGAGGCAGGAGATCTGCGCGCTGTTCCGGATCCTCTACAAGCGTCGCAATTGGTGATAGAGGTTCTGGAAGGAAGCGCGTATCGCAGCGTTCTGTCGGAAACGCCCATGAGCAAAATCGCTGGAAGCATGGAGGATTTCATTCTGAGCTCTCTGCTGGCGCGTCGATGAAGCCTGTGTCACTTGTCTATTCGAGGCTGATGAAAGCCTGCGAACGGGAAGACGCACTGTGGCAATCGTGCGGATAGCTGAGTTCAGCTTTCCGCCCATCCTTCAGGAAAACGAAGCCTCCCCAAGTTACCTTTAACCCAATTTGGGAAATCGGCGAGATGCGCATATTTTTTCATCCAAGCCAATGGTTGCTGTCTAAAATTTAATCACATGATGTGAAATTAAGCAGATTCCGACGCTGCAGGTTAGTGTTCCGATACTTCAACAGAGAAACAGGTGGCAGCAAAACGAAGCGCTGTAGGTGCCCTATTACACAAGTTGCAACCATATTACCCGCGCACAGCGCAGTACCACCGCGCGCAGCAGGCACCGTCAGCTTAAGCACCAAGCAATTGGGCAACAGGACCGTGCTGAACAAGTTTCGCCAATCTGGGTCATTCAAATGCCTATTCCCCAGAACCACGACACCTGAACTTGATGCGGTTCTGCTAAACTCGGCTGGCGGAGTGACAGGAGGAGATTCCTTTCGGTTTTCTTGCAAGGCAGCAAAAGGCACAGCGCTGACCTTGACAACGCAAGCTTGCGAGCGCGCTTACAAGGCCCCGCCCAAAGAATGGGGCCAGGTTACAAATCATTTGACGGTAGAGGCTGGGGCCCGGCTGAACTGGTTGCCACAAGAGACCATTCTGTACAATGGCAGTGCGTTAGACCGGCGCCTCAGGATCGACCTGTCACCGGATGCCGACATGCTGATGGTGGAACCGCTTGTTTTTGGACGCGTCGCCATGGGTGAAACGTTGACTGAAATCCGCTTGCGCGATCAGATCGAGATTTGGCGCGAAGGAACGCCGTTGTTTCTCGATGCGATTAGGTTCGCTGGAGATTGGCACACTCACTTGGCTAAGCGGCATATTGCAAACGGCGCAGGGGCGATGGCCCTGATCGTCTTAATGTCGAGTTCCGCCGAAGGTCATCTGGAACCTGTCAGGGAATTGCTACCGGACGCCGCCGGGGCAACTCTGATCCGGAAAGACCTACTGGTCATTCGCATTCTGGCCGGCGACAGCTTTGCACTGCGCCGCACATTGATGCCGGTTCTGCGCCGGCTGAACAACGACACATTGCCCCGATGCTGGATGCTCTGACATGAACCTGACCCCTCGTGAAAAAGACAAACTACTGGTGGCCATGGCCGCCGAGGTCGCTCGCAAACGGCTGGCGCGTGGCGTCAAGCTGAATCACCCCGAGGCCATTGCGTTGATTACCGATGCCGTGGTCGAAGGCGCGCGCGATGGCCGTTCGGTCGCCGACATGATGCAAGCTGGGGCTGAAGTGATCTCTCGGGAACACTGCATGGAAGGCGTGCCCGAGATGATCCACGAGGTGCAGGTCGAAGCCACTTTCCCGGATGGCACAAAACTTGTGACTGTCCACAACCCCATTCGCTAATTTCCAAAGGAGTCACCCATGATCCGCATGCTGTTTCCCGCTCTCATTCTGGCTGGTCCGGCCACGGCCCATTCGGATACCCATATTCACGCCCATGGCAGCGATTACACCGCGCTTGCAGTTGGGTTGGCTTTGATTGGGGTCATCGCCATAACCGTAATTTTGAAGCTGCCGAAATGATTCCGGGTGAGGTTATTCCTGCCGAAGGCTCACTGACGCTGAACGCGGGACGCAGTAGCCGTCTTGTTATTGTCGCCAATACCGGCGATCGACCAATACAGGTCGGCAGCCACTACCATTTTTCCGAAGCAAACTCGGCCCTGGATTTTGATCGGTATGCAGCTTTGGGTATGCGGCTGGACATCCCGGCGGGTACCGCGGTGCGATTTGAGCCAGGCCAAACTCGCGAAGTTATACTGGTGCCATTTGAAGGGCGCCGGCACATTTACGGTTTCAATATGCATATCATGGGGGCTCTGAAAGATGCCGGGCAAGATCAGTCGGAGTGACTATGCCTCCATGTTCGGCCCAACGGTCGGCGACAAAGTACGATTGGCAGATACCGATCTGATCATCGAGGTAGAAAAAGACCTTATCGTGGAGCGCGCAACAACTGCGCGTTTCAGTGAAACCGGCCACCGCGAAGATGTGTATGGTGAAGAGGTCAAGTTCGGTGGCGGCAAAGTCATTCGAGATGGGATGGGTCAGTCTCAGACCACGCGTGCCGAAGGTGCCGTGGACACTGTGATCACCAATGCTCTGATCGTGGATCACTCGGGCATCTACAAGGCGGATGTCGGTCTGAAGGACGGGCGCATCGCCAAGATCGGCAAAGCCGGAAATCCAGATACGCAACCCGGAGTAGACATCATCATCGGTCCCGGCACCGAAGCCATCGCGGGCGAAGGTCGCATCCTGACGGCTGGCGGGTTCGACAGCCATATTCACTTCATCTGCCCGCAACAGATCGAGGACGCGCTGCATTCTGGCCTTACGACCATGCTTGGCGGTGGCACCGGCCCGGCACATGGCACTCTGGCGACCACATGTACCCCGGGCCCGTGGCATATCGGCCGGATGTTGCAGGCGGCGGATGCTTTTCCCATGAATCTTGCTTTTGCAGGCAAGGGAAATGCTTCGCTTCCCGCTGCTTTGGAGGAACAGGTCAAAGCCGGGGCTTGTGCCCTGAAACTGCACGAGGACTGGGGTACGACCCCGGCGGCCATCGATTGCTGCCTTTCGGTCGCTGACGCGATGGACGTTCAGGTGATGATCCACACTGACACGCTCAACGAATCCGGGTTTGTTGAAAATACGGTTGCCGCGATAAAGGGTCGGACTATCCACGCTTTCCACACTGAAGGCGCGGGCGGCGGCCACGCACCAGATATCATCAAAATCTGCGGAGAGGACCATGTCCTGCCCTCCTCTACCAACCCCACGCGGCCTTTTACGGTAAACACGGTCGAGGAACATCTGGACATGCTGATGGTCTGCCATCACCTCGACAAATCCATCCCCGAGGACGTGGCTTTTGCTGAAAGCCGCATCCGGCGTGAGACCATCGCGGCTGAAGATATCCTGCACGACATGGGCGCGTTCAGCATCATTGCGTCCGACAGTCAGGCTATGGGCCGCGTGGGCGAAGTGTTGATCCGGACGTGGCAAACCGCCGACAAAATGAAGAAACAGCGCGGGCGCCTTCCCGAGGAAACAGGCGAAAACGACAACCTGCGCGTCAGACGCTATATCGCCAAATACACGATCAACCCGGCCATTGCTCATGGCCTGAGCCGCGAGATTGGCAGTATCGAAGAAGGCAAACGTGCTGATCTTGTTCTATGGAACCCTGCCTTTTTTGGTGTGAAACCCGAGATGGTTTTGCTGGGCGGTACGATTGCTTGTGCCCAAATGGGTGACCCAAACGCGTCGATCCCCACACCGCAACCAGTCTATAGCCGCCCGATGTTCGGGGCCTATGGCCGCTCGGTCGAGCATTCGGCAATCACATTTGTCTCTGAGGCCGCACAGGCCGACAGGATTGGCGATACACTGGGCTTGGCGAAGCAGACCGTCGCTGTCCAAAACACACGAGAGATTGGCAAACAGGATCTTTTGCTCAACAACGCGACGCCGCATGTCGAAGTTGATCCGGAAACCTATGAGGTCCGAGCAGACGGTGAATTGCTGACCTGCCAACCGGCCGAAGTGCTGCCGATGGCACAGCGATACTTTATGTTCTGACTAAAAATTATGCTGCGTTGCACCGTGCGCAAGGCAGAAATGACCAAACACCCACTTCAACGTGAGGCCGATATGACAGATATTAATGCTCAAGGGAGGACCAACGTTTACGAGGGTCCAAATGGCACACTCAGCAACACAATCACACGCAGGCTTTTCGCTGCCCGGTCTGATCGCGTCCATCGGATCATCAATCTACGGGGCTCTGATCAGTGTGGCCGAAGCTCAATCGCGCGTGCGGCAAGTCGAATTCCTGCAATCGCTCAGCGACGAAGAGTTGAAAAAACGCGGCCTATCACGCGAACGGATCGTGCATCGGGTGTTTTCGGATTCGATCTGGCTCTGACCATTTCTGCTCCAGAGGAGGCGACGGTATGACCGCCCTGCTCTGCACCGCACGCCGTTACTCGGATCACATGCACGACGACACTGCCGATTGCCTGTCGTTGACCTATGACGATCGGTTTTTGCGCCGAAAGGTTTTAACATGCGAAAGCGGCGAACAGATTCTGGTCGACCTGGCTCAGACAACCTCACTGGATCACGGCGGCGCGCTGATCTTGGACGACGGGCGCGCGGTTGAAATCCAGGCCGCGCCCGAAGCCTTGCTGGAGGTCTCGGCTCCGGATCTGGCACGTATCGCATGGCATATCGGCAATCGCCACACGCCCTGCCAGATCGAAAAGGATCGTCTGTTGATCCAGGTCGATCATGTGATCCGAGACATGCTTTTGAAAATCGGGGCCACAGTACGTGAGGTGCACGAACCGTTCACCCCTGAAGGCGGAGCCTACGGCCACGGCAGGACACATGGCCACGCCCACTGAAGCTGATATCCTGACGCTGACCCAGTGGTTGTCTCCGGCATATCCTGTGGGAGGCTTTGCTTATTCCCACGGGCTGGAAGCAGCAATTGACGAAGGGGCTGTCGCCAGTTCACAAGACGCCGAAGCCTGGATTTCTGATGTGCTGGAACATGGGTCGGGATGGAATGACGCTCTGTTCGTAGTGTCCGCTTACGACGCGCAGGATAGTGATGAGCTTATCAGCGTTGATACCAAGGCACGGGCGATCTGCGCATCATCGGAAAGAAAAATGGAAACCGAATTGCTGGGGCAGGCATTCGGGACCGTCACAGGAGACGTCTGGGATTTAGACATCCAACTGCTTTCCTATCCAGTGTCGGTGGGCTATGCCGCGCATCTGCAGAGCCTTCCCATACTGTTAACGACAAAGCTGTATCTACAAGCATTTGCAAGCAACTTGGTCGCGTGCGCAACGCGCCTTGTACCGCTGGGGCAAACCGACGCTCAAAAGCTGATCCGTAATTTAACACCGCTATGTGCTCATATCGCTGAACAAGCGCAAATGGCAGGCTTGGACGAATTGAGTTCGACTGCGTTCCTGACGGACATCGCGTCGATGAGACACGAAACACAGTATTCAAGGATATTCCGAACATGAGCAGTATGAACGGCCCTCTTCGCGTCGGCATCGGTGGTCCGGTTGGAGCCGGAAAGACCACCTTGACGGCTGCCCTATCTGAAACCCTGCGCGATGTTTGTTCAGTGGGCGTTATCACCAATGATATTTACACTCAGGAAGACGCCGAGGCGCTGATGCGCTTGCAGGTCTTGCCAAGAGACAGGATCATCGGCGTCGAAACGGGCGGTTGCCCACATACAGCTATCCGTGAGGATGCATCGATAAACCTTGCAGCGGTTGCTGAAATGCGAAACCGGCATCCCGATCTTGACATCGTTCTGATCGAAAGTGGCGGCGACAACCTGTCGGCTACATTCAGTCCAGAACTCGCAGACCTTACAATCTATGTGATCGACGTCGCAGCAGGAGAGGAAATCCCGCGAAAAGGCGGACCGGCAATAACGAAATCCGACATCCTGGTCATAAACAAGACCGATCTGGCGCCGCATGTTGGCGCTTCACTGGAGGTCATGGATAGAGATGCAGCCAGAATGCGCAATGGGCGGCCCTTTTTGTTCACGTCCCTTCGTCACAAAAAAGGGGTCGGCGCAATTGTCGACCTTTTAGTGAAGAAGGGGGGGTTAATGATTCCAGAAAGGAATTAACGCTCAGAACGAAGATGCCAATCTGTCGACACCTGTCATCGGCTCTGCCGTTCAGAGGCACCTAATTCATAGATTCTTCGTCATTCTGTTTTCGATTGGCGCACAGATTTTACCACGCGCGACTCCAAGCTTTTCCATCAATTCCGCACCTTTCGTGGGGGTATCTTTCAGTGCCGCTGAGAAATATTCACGCGAACCCTTCGGGACGTTGGCTGCCACCCGCGACACCGCGTCCTTCGATAATAAATGCGTTTTCCTTTGCCTCACTCAGAAAATGCGGGCTGCTAGCGGACCACCGACACATCTCTTTTTCGTTGCGCATCCCTGACAAGGGCAGCAAGCCGATAGAAACCGTGCGCCATTTTTGTGTAAGGCGTAAGAAGGAAGAACGCGAGGACCGACCCCAGATGGACGGCAAGCAGCGCAGGCATTACTGCGGATGAACCGAAAGCGTAAAGAACAAGCCCGCTCAACGCTACAAACCCAAGCAGTAATATAAATCCGATTTCTCCGCCCCAAGCTGAAACATCGCCGAGATTGCGGTCTGACTTCTGTTTCAGCCGGACCATCATGTAGCAGCCAACAGTGAGCAAAACGCCCCCTGTGACTCCAAACAGCTTCGGCAATGACCAGAACCCGTAAGGTGCGTGCAGATCGAACCCGTAATGCATGATCGTCGCCACCGAAGTCGAAGCAAAACACAGCAGAAACCCGTACATTATCGCATGATGCACGTGGCGGCGGGCCTGGCTAAAACGGTCTTCGTCCTCGAAATTGCAACCCTCCCCGTGGCCAGCAGCCAGGTCCTGCATTTTGGCCGTTCGACTTAGCGCGGCTTTCAAGTCGCCCAGTTGGATCGGCTGGCCTCCAACTGCGTGCCAATAGCGCCGCAAGCTGATGCCAATGCTGAACAAAGGCAGAAGGAATGCCGGAGCAAAAATCACTACCATCGCGTTGTGAGAGAGGACAGAGTAGAAGCCTTCGCCTCCGGTCGAGCCGATCGCGCGAATGGCCCAAAAAATAAGCGCGAAGCCAACGACCAGAGCCAGAGCGATCGCCCCACCATGGCTATGGAAGCAGCGCGCCAGAGGTTGCGGCCAGGCGAAGCTTTCCCAACTGTCGCGCCGGACCTCGGCCAGAGCCTTCGGCAGGTTGAGGTCGAACTCATGCGGCGCCGTATATTGGCAGGCATAGTAACATCCTCTGCAGTTATGGCAGAGATTGGCCAATTGCGTGATATCGCCGTCCGAGAATGCGCGTTCAGCGTGAAGCGACGGAAAGACCGAGCAGTAGCCTTCGCAATACCGGCAGGCATTGCAGATCTCAGCCTGACGGCGGGCTTCCTGTATCAGTTCAGTTCGCATAAGAAGCGGCCTCTCGTCCTGCAATGCGTCCGAAGACGGTTCCGATGGTCATGCCGAACCCGGCCAGATAACCCTGCCCCAAAATCGACCCAGCCATGGTTTCGCCTGCCGCCCAGAGGTTCTGGATTTTGCCGTTTGCCATTGAACATTGCGCAGATTCATCCACCTTGAGCCCCAGATAGGTGAAGGTCACACCGGTGCGCAGTGAGTAGCCATAGTAAGGAGGTTCGGTGATCGGGCGCGCCCAATTGGTTTTGGGTGGGGTCAGGCCGGTAGTTGAAACTCCGTCCAATTCTGTTGGATGAAAGCCACTTGTGTCACCGCAGGCGGCATTGAATTCTGCGACGGTCGTGGTCAGCTTATCGGCGGGCAGGCCCATCGCTTTGGCCAGTTCCTCGAGCGTGTCCGCCTTTAACGGCGGAAAAACCGACGGCATGAACAGATTCAGCGATTTGGCATCAATGATCACATAGCCCACCTGATCCGGCTGGGCTGCGACTAGGCGACCCCAGATCGCGTAACGCTTTGGCCAGACGTCCTCGCCCTCGTCATAGAACCGCTCGGCATCTTTGTTGACAACAATTGAGAATGGAACGCAGTCCAGACGGGTGACGATGCCGCCATCGAATTTCGGAGCACGCCCGTCGACGGCAACGGCGTGGCATTGGGTCGGGTCTCCAACGCTCTCAACGCCTTGATCCAGAAGATCGGCCAGCACGACACCCCGGTTATAGGGCGTGCCCCGGATCAGGAAGTTGCGTGCCGCAGGTCCCCACGCACGCGTCAGCCAATCGGTGTCAGCCTGAAAGCCGCCCGAAGCGACGATGACCGCTTTGGGCGTTATGCGATGGGATTGGCCTTCGCAGGTGAAGTCTACCCATTCAATCCGGTCTCCGTTCAATTCAAGATGCGTGACGGCGGCTTCGTACAGGACTTCGACGCCCAGCTTCGCTGCTGTCCGGTAATAGGCATTTACCAGCGATTTACCGCCGCCCATAAAGAACGCATTCGTCCGCGCCAGCGATAGCGTCCCCGACAAAGAGGGCTGGAACCGAACCCCGTGCTCCTCCATCCAGGGAAGACATTCCTCAGACGTGCGAATTGCGAGGCGCGCCAGATCTTTGTCGGTTTTGCCCCCGGTAACCTTGAGCAGATCTGACAGGTATTCGTCTTCGCTGTATTCCTCGACCAGCGGGCCTGAGGGGCTGGAATGCATACAGCGGAAGTTTCGGGTGTGGCGAGAGTTTCCGCCACGATAGGGTTTGGGCGCCGCTTCGAGGATAAGAACGCGCGCGCCTGCTTCGGCGGCGGTCATCGCAGCGCACAGGGCGGCGTTACCTCCGCCAATCACAGCGATATCGTAGGCTTCCTTTTGGGTGGCCATGTGGTTTCCGCCTATTGAGTTTGGTCCGTTGTTCGGTCGCGCTCCTGCAAGGCGCGAATGCGCATGCGTTGTGCTGCGTGGATATGAGCGCGCATCTCTTTCTCAGCCGCCGCGCCATCCCGGGCTTTCAAGGCGGCCATGATAAGGCGGTGTTCGGCTACTGCGGCCTCGGCTCGGTCGCCGTCCAGCAATTGCGACGGACCCAGGATCAGCAACGCCTTTTGTAAAGACAACATGGATTTAGCCAGAAACCGGTTTTTGGCCGCATCCAGAAGCGTCGCATGGAAAATCCGATTGATCCGCGCGGCCTCCGGACCGGTGCCTGCCTCGGCCAGCCGGTCATTCAGCACATCCAGCTCATCCAGTTCGACATCGGACGCCGCCCTTGCCGCCAGACGGGCCGCAGTTCCCTCGAGCACAGCGCGCATCTCATAGAGCTCCATCACTTCGGCGTAATCCAGGCTGCGTACCGTCGCGCCTTGACGGGGGATATGTGTTACCAAGCCATCCGCTTCCAGCTGTCGGATCGCTTCGCGCACAGGCGTGCGGCTAACTCCCAACCTCTCGGACAACTCTATTTCGCGCAGGCGTTCGCCGGGCGGCAGGCTACCTTCGCGAATCTCATCCAGCAGGCGCTGATAGGCGGAATTGCCTTGTGGGCCAGGCTGTAACGGGTCGTCCTGCAGGGTCATCACGCGCTCACTTGTGTTATTGCGTCCACTTGTATACATTTGGATACACACTAAGTCAACCGCACCGGAATCTACATTTTGTCCACCCAGATCAACGCACCCTCCTCAGCGAAAAAACGTGCAGTGACCTTCGCGCTTGCAGTGTTGGGCACCGGAGCATTCTGGTTAATGAATTTGCCCCTGCCCTTCCTGTTCGGCCCAATGAGCGCCTGTCTGATTGCAGCCCTGGCGCATGCGCCGATGGAGGGATTCGGGCAGGTCTCGGTGGCGGCGCGCACTATCCTGGGCGTTGCCGTGGGAGCATCGATCACTCCGGCCCTGTTTGCCGAATTGCCGAAAATGGCCGCGTCGATTGCGCTGGTGCCGTTCTTTATCCTGCTGATCGCACTGGTCGGAGTGCCATTCTTCCGCAAGGTTTGGGGCTTCGATACTACAACCGCTTTTTATGCGGCCATGCCCGGCGGGTTGCAGGACATGATCATCTTCGGATCCGAGGCGGGTGCCAATCCGCGCACGTTGTCGCTGATCCACGGCACACGCGTGCTGATCATAGTGACGTTAGCCCCGCTATTTCTGACTGTTTTCTATGGCGCTGAACTGACCAACCCAATCGGTGAACCCGCACACGCCCTGCCGGTTCACGAACTGGTCCTGATGGTGTTGGCCGCCTTTATCGGCTGGAAGGGCGGCGAGCGCTTCGGTCTCTTCGGCGCGTCGATCCTGGGACCGATGATCCTGACAGCTGCTTTGTCACTCGGGGACTTCATCCATACCCGCCCCCCGCGCGAGGCCATCCTGGCCGCGCAATTCTTCATCGGTTGCGGAATCGGAGTGAAGTTTGTCGGTGTCACCTGGGTGGAATTGCGCAAGGTCGTGGCGGCGGGTTGCGCCTATGTGGTTGTTCTGGCCGTGTTGGCTGCGGCCTTCACTGCTGTTGTCACCACGTTAGGGCTTGGCAAGCCGGTCGAGGCGTTTCTGGCCTTCGCGCCCGGCGGGCAGGCCGAGATGACAGTTCTGGCCATCGTTTCAGGCGCGGACCTGGGCTTTGTGATCACTCACCATCTGACAAGGATTGTGCTGGTGATCATCGGCGCGCCCATCGCCGCCAATCTTATTCTACGGTGGTCCAAACCTCGGGGTTGATCATGTGGATCGGCGCACCGTCAGCGTACGCATTTACCTGATCGAAGATATCGGCAAATTGCAGGTCGAACTCATCCTCGGTCACAAAACCAATATGCGGCGTCGCGATCAGGTTGGGATGTGCCAGCAAAGGATCGGTCGCGTCAGTCAGTGGCTCGGAATCGAATACATCAATCGCGGCTTTGCCGGGGCGACCGGCGTTGAGCGCTTCAAGCAAAGCGCCCGGAGCAATCAGCCCGGCCCGTGAAGTGTTCACGAAGATCGCCCCGGGCTGCATCTGCGCAAAATCCGATGCGGTAATGATCGCACGCGTGTCCGGTTTCAGGCGCACATGGATCGAAACAACATCACTATCGGCAAAAAACGCCTCGCGGCTCGGCGCGACCCTAGCGCCATCCGCTTGCGCACGCGACCGACCTTCATCGGACGACCACCAAACGACTTTCATTCCGAACGCCTCGGCATAACCCGCAACCGCACGCGCGATACGGCCGTAACCATAGAGCCCCAATTGACGACCGCGTAGCGTCTTGCCTACCCCTGCCTGCCAGTGCCCTGCCTTGACCGAGGCCATCTGAGCGGGCAAATCCCGCATCCCAGCCATGATCAGCGCCCATGTGAGTTCCGCCGCAGCATAAGACGGCGTGCCGCTATGCATATTCGAACACAGTAAAACACCCTGATCTGTACAGGCCGGCACATCAACATGGGGATAGACGCTGCGCTGGCTGATCAGCTGCAAATTCGGCAACTTTTCCAGCAAGGCGTGAGTGACTTTGGTCCGCTCTCGGAACAGCACCAGCACTTGAGCCTCCTGCAAACGCTTGGCCAAGATGTCAAGATCCTCGACATGATCCGTCCACACCGTCACTTCATGACCGTTGAGCCTCTCAAAACATGGCAGACCACGCAGCGTTTCGAACCAATCGTCCAGAATGTGTACTTTCATCGGCTTGCTATACTCTGCCCGGTGGTCAGTTTTCTGGGTGTCGGCACAAAATGCTGCACGTCAAGTGCTGCCAGCGCATTTCGGACGCGTTCGCTTTGGTCCAACAGATGATTAAATTGCTCGTCGCATCCCGCGATTGGCGTGGGGTATTCGGCCATATCCCGCCGCAAGGCAGCTTGCGCCAACCGGAGCTCCTGACGCGCGATATCGAGGCATTCCGAGTAGTCGTCCATCATAACCTCTCCTATTTGTATACAAAGGTATACCAACTTGAAGGTGCCCAATCAACTCCCTTTCCACACGGATTGTGGAACGTAAACATGGCCGTCTGCCAACTTGCGCGCGGTACGAACCAAGCCTGCTGCGTTTACAGTGAACCCATTCTCAGTGGTGAAATCCACCAATACGTCGATCGTGCCCGAGGCATGTTCCAATATGACTTCAGCCGGGCTTGTCGTCGGGCGATCCAGCAAACCGTCCACGACCGTGCCGGGCGTCAAAGCGCAGGACGCCATGCACTGCGCACCGGTAACCGCCATGGTCGGGTGGGTCTTCCACGGCATAAAATACCGCACCGCAAGCGTTCCGCCCGCTTTGGCAGGAGCTACAAGGCCGAATTTGGGGGTCACGGATTTGGACACATCCCCCATCCCCATCCGTTCCCCGGCTTCGATCCGAACGGCTTCCATCCGGTCAAAAAAGGCGCGGTTGGCGTCGAGATCCTCGGCTTTTTCATAACCCGTCAGTCCGAAGTCGGCGGCGCAGGCAATGGCCATTGGCATAGCGACGTCCATGCAAGTCAGTTCGATCCCCTGTACTGTGTCACGCAGGTTGCCGGTGGGCAGGAATGCACCGGTTGCTGACCCAACCACCCCCATGAAACTCAGCTGCACCGGTGCAGATTGGCCGGGCACCCCGGCAATGCCTGTATCACCCTCATAGGTCAGCCTTCCCCCGGGTGTCTGAATCCGGGCCACTACACGGGCCCCGGTGTTGACCGCCCGGATACGGATTTCGGTTTCATCGCCTTGGGGCTCAAACAACCCCATTTCGATTGCAGCGGGGGCGACACCTGACAGGATGTTGCCGCAAGTTGGTTTGAAGTCGACCAACTTATCCTCGACCGCAACCTGCGCGAAGAAATAGTCGATATCGGCCCAGTCATCCTCGCTGACCGACAGCATCGCGACCTTGGTCGTGACCGCCGCGCCACCGCCGATACCATCAATGTTCAGCGACTGCCCGGCCCCGAGGGCAGCGATCAGCACTTTGGTCAAAGTGTCCAGATCCTCGGGCAAATCCGAGCGGCGGAAATACGGGCCCCGAGAGGTTCCGCCCCGCATGAATACATATGGGATTGCTGTTTGGGTCATCGGGTCCCCCCTGGCCAAGACTGAGTGGTGTTTCTCCTGCCCGGCCCGGTACACAGGCCGAGCGATGTCATCGGGCTGCTCATTTCAATGGCCAGGGCAAGCTGACAATGTCCTGCAACAGTCCAGGTGGGAAATCGCGGTTCAGAGCACCCGCCATCAGGCACATAAAGCCGATACCGCAGGCGGTCAGGATCAGCGCCATCTGCCAGCTGGCCCCCGCCCGAATGCGGAAAAACGCGATCAGGAAACCCAGCAATGCAAGGATGAACCCCACCACCCATGTCGCCGCGATGAGACCGGCGAACCACGCCAGCGTGGACCACAAACCATGGGGGGCACTGGCGTCCTCACCCGCAATTTCCTTGTCTGCAAAGATCGCGTCGCCCTCGGGCCGCCGCATCATCTGGATCAGCAGGATCACGCAGCAGAACAAAGAGATGCAGCCGATCACCAGGGGGATGATTTTGTCGGTCATGTTGTAGTCAGGGATCATGTTAGCATTGACCAAAGCCACGATCAGATAGGCCATGATCACCAGTAGAAAGACCAATGGCGCACGCTTTGTACCTGCCTGGACCTCACCCTCGGCCATGATCATCTTGGCTTGCCGGATGCCCAGAATAACCGAGGCAACCGTGACGACGATCAAGACAATGACGATGGGGCTGAAGACATATTCCATCCCTTCGCCAAAGCTCTTTCGGAAACGGAACGATGCAATCTGGAAGGCCTGATTGGTGAACTTTTCAACCGGGTTCGACAGAACAAAGCCGATCAGGAAAGCCGGGCGCGACCAGTCGAACCGTCGCAGGAAGATGCCGATCAAACCAATCACAAACAAGGCCAGCAGGTCTTCGAAGTTCTGACCGGATTGGAAGGCTGCAAAGCTGATCAACATGAACAGGAACGGCGCCAGATAGGTAAAGCGGATCGTGGTCAGCTTGGCGATCCCGCCCGAGGCCGCGATGCACAGGATGGTGCCCACCACGTTGGCCAGCGCCAACAGCCAGACGATCGAATAGGTGATGTCGAGATTTTCCTGAAGCATGCTCGGACCGACTTCGATATCCCCCGACCCCAGCAACGCAACCGCACCAATGAAGATTGCCATCGAGCCCGAGCCTGGAATTCCGAACAGAAGCGTCGGCACCAGACCGCCGCCTTCCTTAGCGTTGTTCGAGCTTTCCGGGCCGATGACCCCGCGCACTTCGCCTTTGCCGAAATTACTTTTGTCCTTGGTGGTTTGAACCGAATGACCATAAGCGATCCAGTCAACGACCGAACCGCCGAGGCCCGGAATGACGCCGACGACGACCCCGATGATCGAACAGCGGACCGACAGCCAGATATTCGCAAACCAGTCTTTGACGCCGTCCAGCCATCCAGCACCTATCGAGGCGCCTTTCGCAATCGACCGATCCTGCCGCAGCAGCGAGACGATTTCGGGCACCGCAAAAATACCCAAACCGACAATGACAAGTTTCAAGCCATCGGTAAGATAGGGAATGTCATAGGTCGCCATCCGAAGCGATCCACCGGCATCGGCCTCGCCAATTGTGCCGACCATCAGGCCTAATCCAGCGGCAGCGACGCCCTTCAGTGGGATGCGTCCTGCCAAAATGGCGACCATCGACAGGCCAAGAATGGTGATCATCAGCATCTCGGGCAGTCCAAAGGCCAGAACGATTGGGCGCGCGATCAGAATGAACATTGTCAGAAAGGTCGCGCCGACCAGCCCTCCGAACAGGGACGAGGAAAAGGCCGCCGACAGCGCCCGCGCGGCCTCGCCCTTTTTGGCCATGGGGAAGCCATCCAGCACTGTGGCCTGCGATGCCGAACTGCCGGGGATGCCCATCAGGACCGATGCGAAAGTGTCAGAGGTCGGAACCACCGCCACCATCCCGATCATCAGGGCCAGACCCAGGATCGGGTCCATGCCGAACATGAAAGGGAGCAAGAGCGACAGGCCAGCAATTCCTCCAAGCCCCGGGAAAACACCCACGGCCAGCCCCATAACGACGCCGAGCACGAGATAGCCCAGAACGATGGGTTGCAGGATCAGACCCCACGCATCACCAAGCGCAGGTAGAGCGGTGGCGAAAACCTCCATAGCGGCCGCCTTTCATAAATTGTCTTGTATGTAGAAAAGCGCGCGCCCTTCGTTGGGCGCGCGACGACGTGTCGGCTTAGTTCAACTCGACACCATAGGCTTCCTTCAGCCAGTTCAGGACATATTGCTTGGCATTGTCATCCACATTGGTCGCGGTTTGCAGCGCAGCTTTTGAGCCGTCGCCGACGAACACCGGATACTTGCCTACGCGTTTGGACGAAATATCTGCAAAGTCACCACGCTCGGTTACAGCTTGGAACGCCGCAGTGTAGGCATCGACGACCTCTTGTGGCGTGTCACCGGGCAGGAAGGCCAGTTTCTGAACCGGGAAGCCCGCCACGAAGAAGGCTTTCCATGCGTCCCATGCTTCACCGCTGGTTTCACAGCCATCGGTCGCCTCGCAGACCTCTTTGAAAGTCGGGATATCCGGGAAAGTCGGATCGCGCACGATGTTGCCGTCTGCATCCAAGGCACCCCATGTCATCATCGGCACGGCCTGACCAGCCTCGACCAGCGGCGCCGAACCGCCCAGATAGCCCGAGGAGGTTTGATAATCGATGTTGGCCTCTCCACGTTCGAACATCAGGCGTCCGTCTCCACGGCCTTTGATGCCAAAGACAGGCTCAACATTCATACCCAACATCTGCCACGCCAGCAGCGGGACCAGATCCAGCCGGGTCGCGCCCTGCGAGCCGTAGATGAAGTTGGTGTCTTTCAGCGCGTTTGCGGAGCCATCAAACTTTGCGCCATCCTCAGCGTTCAGATAGGCGACGCCACCGGTTCCCGATGCCATAACCGGAATCCAGTCGTTATATTCATAACGCACGCGCGGATCGTTCAGCAGATACGGGAATTGAGTTGAACCCGAGGTGCCGAACAGCAGCGTACCGTCATCATGGCTTTGCTCCTGAAACCAGTTCGCACCCTTGGTCGAACCCGCGCCCGGCATAAATTTCACCACCACGGTCGGTTGACCCGGCAGCGCCTCGGACAGAAGCGGCGCAAAGAAGTTGGCCCATTTGGCAGACCCGCCGGTTTCCGAGAACGGGATGACCCATTCAATGGTCTTGCCCGAGAAATCGACCTCGGCTGCGGCGGGTGCTGCGATACCGGCGGCGGCGATCAGCCCCACGACGGCGCGACGGGTGAAGTTGGAAATGGCCATTGGTTCCTCCCTGTTGACCAGACAACCACGTCGGCGCCCTTGGCACCACAGTGATTGCAAATAGAACTGTGGGGTTGATTCCCCCTCCCATCTGGCAATCATGGAGCGCCAACCTTGCGCGAAACTTGCAGGAGCCCGAATGCGGATCGTCATCGTCGAGGATAATGAGACCCTCGCCAACGCCATTGCCTATCGCCTGCGGGATCGGGGCCATGCTGCTGATGTACTGACAGACGGCGATGCAGCCGATCTGTATCTAGAGCAGGAAGGCGCGGACCTGATCGTTCTGGACATCAACCTTCCGGGTCGGTCAGGGCTTGAAATCTTGCGGTCGTTGCGCAATCGGGGTGACAGCGCCCCGGTTATTCTGCTGACCGCGCGCACCGAGACCAGTGACCGAGTGTCTGGTCTGGATATGGGCGCTGACGACTACCTGGTCAAACCTTTCGAGATGGACGAGCTCGAGGCGCGCATCCGCGCCCTGTCTCGTCGCAAGCAACTGGATTACGGCTCGCAAGAGACCATCGGAGAACTGGAATTTGACCGCACCGCGCGGCAGGTCAGCGTAAAGGGACAGGTGCTTGACGTGCCACGCCGAGAAATGGCTGTGCTTGAATGCCTGCTGGAACGGCGCGGCAGAATTGTCCCCAAGGGCCAGCTGACTGACTATGTCTACGGCGTTGGTGCGGATGTCGAAGACTCTGCCGTTGAACCTCATGTATCGCGATTGCGCAAACGCCTTCAGAACCTTGGTATTAGGATCAAGACAGCCCGCGGTCTTGGGTATCTGCTTGAGGTGCAGAAGTGATCAGGCATGGTTCGCTCCGGCTTAGGCTGTTCATTCTGATCCTGACGCCCTTGGTGTTGCTCGCGATCCTGCTTGGATATTGGCGCTACACGGTTGCCCGGGAAACGGCGCAAGAGCTTTTTGACGACAGCCTGTTATCTGCTGGTCTGGCGATCTCGCGCGATGTGGCGGTGTCAGACGGCGATGCTTTATCGCCCACCACCCGCAGCTTAATCCGCGATGCATCGGGGGGAGAGATTTTTTACCACGTGACCGGACCCGGCGGTATCTACGTGACCGGTTACGCATATCCACCTGCATCGGCAAACCCGACAGAACAGGACGTTTACCAACCCCAGTTTTTCGAAGCGGTCTATCGTAACGAGCCGGTGCGCGTATTGAAAATGACCGAACGGGTCACACTGGATAACCTGGTAGGAGATGCGACGGTCACCGCATGGCAACGCATCGCGGATCGCAACGCGTTTGCCAACGAATTGTCGATCCGAGCAGCTATACTGATGGGCATCCTAATGGCCACCCTTGGCTTTGTCGTCTGGTTCGGCGTTGCGCGCGGCCTACGACCGTTGCTGGACTTGCAGGACGCCATTGACCTGCGTTCGCCCGACGACCTCAGCAAGATAAAACGCCCGGTCCCGACCGAAGTCCGTGGCATTGTTCAGACCCTGAACCGGCTGTTCGGGCAGGTCGAAGACAATATAAACGCCCATCAAGTGTTTATCTCAGAAGCCGCGCATCAACTGCGAAATCCAGCAGCCGCAGTCCAGTCCATGGCCGAGGCGCTGCGAGATGCAAAAACGGATGAAGACAGGGACAAACGCATTGTCGAGCTTGTGGCAGCAGCAAAGAACTCGGCCACTGTGGCGGAACAGCTGTTATCACTGGAACGGCTGCGGCAACCTACGCATCAGGATCAGATGGAAAAGATTGATTTCCGCTTGGTCGTGGAAGAGGCTTGTGCAGAGATGGGCGTACACATTCTGGCAAATGGGATCGATTTTGAGGTCACGATGCCTGAGTCTGCAATCATGGTAACAGGGGATCGGGTATTTTTGACTGAGGCCATCAAAAACCTGCTGGACAATGCAGTTAAACATGGTGGCGCTAAGTTGAGCCGAATATCAATTGTGCTGCTCTGTGACGGAGGAAATGTCAAACTTACTGTGGCCGATGACGGAACTGGTCTTTCACCCGCCCAAAGCGAAGCAGCATTCAGTCGGTTTTCGCAGCTAGAGTACTCGGAAGGCAGCGGCCTTGGATTGTCAATTGTCTCAGCGGTGGCAAAACGCCATGGAGGAGTGGTTGCAATCAACCAAGTGGAAAAAGGAGCGAGCGTTACATTGGAGCTTCCCATAGCCCTTTAAGTCGTTTCCAGCTTTTGGGAGGCCGAAACCCTTTAAAATCAAAGGGTATTCTTTGCAGCTGCAGCGAACTGGTGCTTCGTTGCGCATTGCGGTTGTTGCCGGACTATGTTCTGAACGGCTGGCCTCGCAACCGTCGGCTAATTTTCCGCGTCATAACAAACCGCCAACGTCGATAAAACCGATGTTGGGTCAAGCGATCTATGGTTGAGTTGTGGCCGTTCGGTGGAGCGCGTACGAGAGACTGCCTAGCGGAACAAAGCAAGCGCTCTTCTGAGACGCCTGTGTTCTGCTTTCCGACATAAAGCCGTTCCTGACGACCACTTGAGTCTCACACCCGTTTATTTCATGTATTTCCCCCGGCAGTGCAGATCAATGATGTCGCTTAGGCTGTTCAACGACCACATATAACGCCAGCAAGGTGTTTGATCCTGTACCAGTTGGCCCAACTTATCGAATGTTGTCCGCGATGCGGATACCTGCAAATCTATCTATGTTGCCAGCCGGAGCCATTCATTGCCTTTGAGATACGCTGATATCTATCCGTCAGAACCGCTGTTGAACAGCGATGCGATGCAGCGCCCTTCGGCGGCGGGTTTGATGTCAGTGCGGTATTTTCGGGCCGAACCTGATCGGATGCCCGAGGAAGTTTTTGCAGAACATCATGTCCTTCTGAACCTTCAGGAAAATGGGCATCGTGGTCAAAACTGGCGAGATGGGACACTGCGTGATTTCACCTTTCGCAAGGACGAAGTCATCGTGACCCCGGCAGGCATGCGGTCAGGTTGGCGGTGGTACGGACAGTCTGACGTGATCGTGATCACCTTGCATCCGGACAAAGTCCAGCGCTTTGCACAGTCGGAACTCGGTATGCTGTTGGCGCCGGAGCAGTTTCACGACCAGCCGCAGTTTTACGACCCTGACCTATGTGCTGCAGGCGTCATTTTGCGCGATGCGCTGGCAACGGACGATATGTCATCTGCGGTAATGTTCGAAGCCATGAGCCGGGTATTTCTGGTCAAGCTGCTGCAGAAATACGGCAAACGCCGCGCTGAAGAGGTCGAGCTGTCCGCGCGCTTTACCTCTCAGCACTATCAACGGGTGCTGGCCTACGTTCAGGACCGTTTGGATCAGACGATCACCGTCGATCAGATGGCGTCCGAGGCGGGCATGAGCCCCTCGCATTTCGCGCGGGTTTTCAAGGAGACGCTGGGCTCGACTCCCATGCAATATGTCATGGCCTACCGGGTCGAGCAGGCGATGAAGATGATGGAAGACCCGGCGCGCCCTCTGGGGGATATCGCCATGGCCTGTGGGTTCTCAGATCAGGCGCATTTCACGCACAGTTTCAAACAGGTAGTAGGGCAGACCCCCCGCGCATTTCGTGCGGCAAATGCTGTCTGAAGCAGAATCTTTCAAAAACGCGGCAGTCCGGTACAAGTATGCCTGCCGTCGACAGCGTATCTCAGGTGTCATCGGGCTTGTGCCCATCCAGAAAGACTTTGGGAGATATCGCTATGAACACCCTCGCTTTGAACACCGCCGCAGCACTTATGGCGTCGACGGCCGCCGTCGCGCAGGTTGAAACCCGCACCGTCACATTCGAGAACGAAGGCGCCACCCTGTCCGGCACGCTGTACCTGCCGGAAGAGCGCGGATCTGAACCGCTGCCGACGGTCGTCGTGACCGGGGCCTGGACCTCGGTTCAGGAACAGATGCCCGCCAACTATGCCCGCGAGATGGCCGAGCGCGGCTTTGCTGCCTTCACCTTTGATTTCCGCGGTTGGGGCAAATCGGGCGATCTGCCGAAGAACGTGCGCTTCATCGAAAGCCCCGAGGCCAAGACATCGGACATCAAAGCTGCCCTCGCATTCGTCGCGACCCTGCCCGAAGTGGACGCCGATCACATCAACGGCCTGTGGATCTGCGCTTCGGCTGGCTACATGGTCGATGCGGTTTCCGGCAACCCGCTGGTTCAGCGGCTGGGCTTGGTTGCACCATGGTTGCAGAATGAAGAGATCGTCGAGGCGGTTTATGGCGGCGCAGACGGTGTTGCTGTGCTGATCGAGGTGTCCCACGCTGCCGAGGCCGCAGGGGGTCAGATCATTCCTGCCGCAGGCCCCGAAGGTGCCGAGGGCGTGCTGATGCCAATCGGCGGGTACTATTACGAGGCTGACCGTGGCGCGATCCCGGAATATGACAACAAGTGGAACAATGCGGGCTTGGAGGGCTGGCTGACCTATCACCCCGCCGACAATCCGCAGCGTTTGGACAAGCCACTGGCCATTGTGCACTCGGAAAGCGCGGCGATCCCACAAGGCGTACAGACCTTTCTTGCCGGTTTCGCAGGCGATGCGACCGCGCAATGGCTGGAGGATGTCACGCAGTTCGATTTCTACGACAACCCCGAGGATGTCACCCGCGCGGCCGATACCGTCGCTGACCACTTCCGCGCCGGTTCGAGCAACTAAGCCCTGTCTGGACACCGAGCAGTCGTTCGGCGTCCACCCTCATCTATTCGGAGCATCCCCATGCGTAGAAAACTCACATCGACTCTTGCTGCCGTCTCCATGATCGGAACCGCAGCTTTCGCCGAACCACAGGCAGGCATCTCGACCGCAATCACCGATATCGCGGCAGGCGCAGACCGCCACGACTGGGCCCGCGTGCGCGACGCGTTTGCCGATACCGTCACGACGGATTACACCAGCCTCTGGGGCGGAGACCCGGTTACACAACCCGCTGATGAGCTTGTGGCGGGATGGTCCGCCTTTCTGCCCGGTTTCGACGCGACGCATCATATGGTGACCAATCACACGATCACCTCTCTGTCCGATACATCCGCCATGGCACAGGCTGATTTCACAGCAACCCATCGCCTTGATAAAGACTTGTGGGTGCTGGTTGGTCGCTATGACTATATCTTGGAGACATCAGACGACCGTTGGGTCGTTACTGCGATGACAATGACGGCACTTTGGGAAACCGGAGATCGTGGGCTTGTGGCTCTTGCCGGCCAGCGCGCTGCCGAGGCGAATTGAGGGAAGCAACATGACCAGTCAGCGCATCGCACTCGTGACGGGAGCCAATCGCGGCATTGGTAAAGAAGTGTCCCGGCAATTGGCCCGAGACCACGGGATGAAGGTTTTGATGGGTGCACGCGATCTGGCAAAAGGGCAGGCTGCTGCGGATGAAATCGGATATGGGGTGGAAGCCTTGGAATTGGATGTCTCAAGTCCGGACTCTGTCGCTGCCGCCTTCTTTTTGATGGTTGAACCTATCTACGGTCGTCTCGATGTTCTGGTGAACAATGCGGGTGTGGACTATGATACCGACCAACAGGTCCACCTCGCCGATCTGGATCGGGTTCGCCGCGCTTTTGATACGAACCTTTTCGGCCCTTGGGATACCACGATTGCGGCGGTGCCACTGTTGCAACGCGGCACGGATGCTCGGATCGTCAACGTCTCATCTGGCGCGGGGTCGCTGAACAGCATGTCCGCCGGCACACCCGGTTACGGCGTTTCCAAAGCGGCTTTGAACGCGCTAACCCTCAAGACCGCTGCCGCGTTGAAACCTCAGGGCATTCTCGTTAACGCCGTGTGCCCCGGTTGGGTCGCAACAGATATGGGCGGCGGAGGACGTCCGATTTCTGAGGGTGCCAAGGGCGTTGTCTGGGCCGCGACCTTGCCGAAAGGCGGCCCGACCGGAGGGTTCTTTCGCGACGGCGTTGCGATTGATTGGTAGGTTTATCCGGGTGCCATAAAATCAATCAGCTTCCTGACCCGCGCGGGCAAAAGGCGACGACTGGGATAGACTGCGAACATATCCCGCGTCAAAGGGATAGTGTCCGTGACCTCAAGCCGTTGCAGGTCTCCGTCCACCATATCCAAAGGCAGCATCGCGACACCCAGGTTGCGGCGGGCCGCCTGAGCAATGACATCAAGGTCCGTTAAACTGTGCGCGGTGTGCTTCAGTTGCAGAGTTTCCCCGCTCTCAAGCACCCAGGGCTGACCAGCTGTCAGGGCGGGCAAAGCAAGAAAGTCCGGTCTGTATATCGGCCCGTCCAACGCACGCTCCCGAATGAAGCCCTGTCCCGCACAAAAGCAATAGGGAACCGACCAGAGCCGTTTCGCGACAAGGCTGGAATCTGTCAACGGGCCGACCCGAAAGGCCACGTCGATATTGTCGCGAAAGAAATCCAACATGATGTTGGTCGTGGTCACCTCAAGTGCCACATCCGGATTCTGCTCCGCAAAATCCAACAGCCGAGGGCCAATGGTCGTGCGCGCGGCCAACGGAGGCGCCGTGATGCGGATGCTCTGGCGTCTGGTATCGTCGGTAAAACCCGCGACACCCTGCAACGACTCAATCGGGTCCTGGCATCGATCCAGAAGGCGGCGGCCCTCTTCCGTCAGGCGAACCTGGCGGGTTGTCCGCTCGAACAGTTTGGTGCCAAGATGGCCTTCCAACTCTGCAATCCTTCGGCTGACCCGGCTGAGGGGTATACCCAGGCGGTCCGCAGCCCTGGAAAAGCTGAGATGGTTGGCGACGACAGTAAACAGGGCGAGGTCGTTGTAGATCATTATTCTAATTTTGGGATTATATCTTCCGATATCAACTATTATCTTCCGATGACGTGACCTCTACCTTCTGCGCAACAGAAGGAGACAGCTCATGCCTTTCGCCGTTGAAATCACCCAGACCGGCAAACCGGACGTTTTGCGCGAAACTGACAAGGCGACCCCGACCCCCGATGCCGGAGAAATCCTGATCCGCAACAAGGCCGGGGCGGTCAACTTTATCGACACGATCATCCGTCGCGGTGAGATGCCCGAGGGAATGATGCCCGATCTGCCTCATACACCCGGAGTTGAAGGGGCCGGATTGGTCGAGGTGCTGGGTGAGGGGGTCGAAGGCTTCTCTGTCGGAGACCGAGTGGCGTGGATGGGGCCGATTGGTGCCGGTGGGTACGGGACCCATTCGGTGATCGCAGCGCCCTATGTCACCCGGCTGGCCGAAACCGTGGACTTCTAAACCTCGGCCGCTATCCCTGTCAACGGGATGACCGCCTATCACATGCTGGTCAATTTGGGTGGCGCAATGGCAGGCAAATCCGTGCTGGTTCACGCGGCAGCCGGGGGCGTAGGGACTATGGCCCTATAGATCGCGAAACATCTGGGCATGACGGTGATCGCCTCGACCAGCACCGACAAGGTTGGGTATGCCAAAGATCAAGGTGCCGATCACGTCATTGATTATCGCACTGAGAACGTCACCGAGCGGGTGATGGAAATCACCGGCGGGTGCGGCGTGGACCTGACACTGAACCCGATTTCCGGAGAGTCTCTGAAATCAGATCTCGATGTGCTGGCGCCTCTGGGTACCGCCGTTCTGTTCGGGTTTCTTGCCGGTCCGCCCGCAGGCAGTTTTGCCAAGGACTTGGCGAAGCACTTCTAGAAATCCGTCTCGGTCCGTGTCAGCGATATATACACCTATTTCGTCAATCGCCCCGATCAGTTTAGCGCGGATATGGCCACAGTGTTTGATCTGCTTGAGACGGAAATTCTGCGCCCGCAGGTCACCGCCCTGCCCATCGCCCAAGCCGCCGAGGCGCACCACCGACTGGAAGCCGGTGAAACCACCGGCAAGCTGGTGCTGGGTATCGACTGATCAATCCAACAAAAAAGGAGCCATAGAAATGAGCGCGGTTTTCGAAACCGCCCTGAAAGGCAAGCACATTGTCATTGTCGGCGGTAGCAGCGGTATGGGGAAGGCAACTGCAAAGATGGCCACCGCCCTCGGGGCAAAGATCACAATCGCAAGCCGCAGTGCTGCCAAGCTGCATGCGGCGGCAGACGAGATCGGCGGCGGGTTGCAGATCGCACAGGTCGATACAACCGATGAGACCGGCGTGAGATCATGGGCTGGTGTACTGGGCCCGGTGGATCACCTGGTGATCTCAGCCTCAAGCGCTGCGCATGGTGCGTTCGCCGATCTGCCCACAGACGATCTGCGTGCCATGTTCGAGGCCAAGTTTATCGGCCCCTATTTGGCTGCGCGCGAAGTGTTGCCTGTGTTGGTCAAAGGCGGCTCCATAACATTCTTTTCCGGTGTGCTCAGCCGCCGCCCATCCGCCGTGGCAACGGGCCTCGGCGCCGTAAATGCCGCGGTCGAGGCGTTGGCGAAGGGGTTGGCGCTGGAGCTGTCCGGACGGGCGCGGGTGAATTGCATCAGCCCCGGCATGGTCGCAACCGAAGCCTATGCCGCAATGTCGGAAGAGGCACGTGAAGGCATGTATGCGCAGGTTGGTGGCAGCCTGCCTGTGGGACGCGTCGGAGAGGCCGAGGACATCGCGCAAGCCGTGATCATGGCGATGACGAACAGGTTTTTAACCGGCTCCGTTCTGGATGTGGATGGCGGCCATCTTGTACGTGACTGACGCCTGACCCAAGTCTGGCGTTAAGAACACAGCCTGCCCAAAACAGCCTTTGGTCTGGCTTTGGTCAAAGTTGGCAAATCGTTTGAAGGCGGTGCGCAAGTTGGGCCGAACGCAAGCACAGGCGCAATTTCTTAGGCTCACGGCTCATCGATTTGCAGCTAAGACAGAACGGTTGCCGCGAGAGCGCTTGCTGAGAGGGAGATCTTCGGGCATCGCTCTCGCTGCTACAGTCCCATTCTGGCTGTAAATCACTGAGATTGGAGCCTAGAAACTGTCCTTTGCACCGATACTTCCGATACTTGATTGGCCGTAGCACCGGCTTGCGTCCGCCCAACGCGCTTCAAGCGTCAGCCACACAAGCGACCCGTCATATCTACACATTTTTCATTTGGGAGTGCCACAAAGCTAAAAGGGACCGTCTCTAACTTTGGCAGTCCCGCTCTAGCGATACAGGTTAAACTATGCACACATCAAAGTCGGTTTTTTATAGCCGATCACTGTAAAGCTATCTTGTGGATTTGGTTTCGCGAATAAGGTGTACAGGCACTCCGAATAAGTCGTTCCACCACCGTACGTGTAGGCGGTAGCGCTGTTTCCATAGCCATAGACATTTGTTGTCGTTGGTGCCGTATAGGACGTCGTGTTGCTCCACTGAAACGCAAAACGTCCATCTGGGAGCTTGACCACGTTATCTGGCTGACCGTAGTCGAGTATTACGTCTGTAATATCTCGCCCGACATATGATTGCATTATTGACTCAGCGCAGCCTGAAAGCACGAGAAATGCCCCGGCGAAAACTAGTCGCTTGAACATTTTCCACTATCCAATTTTTTGTTTTTTGCTTTTTGAAACCTGAAAGTAAGCACTGACGCGAAAACTCTCAAACGGTTTCGAAATGAGACTAACAATTGTTGATGAGTAGAGCCAAGTAGCAACTTGTCGCAATGGACACTTGGTAGCAAATATCGAGCCACAAAGACACTTGGAAATACCCTCATTTAAGTCACTTTTAGGCAGGTTCGGAACTGTATTCCTTTCCACACAATGCACCTAAGCGCCTCATCTAGTCAGGTTACGCGCTTTTGATTGTTGATGCTGGCCAGCCGACGAGTGTTGACCTTCGGTACATTGGAGGAGTACATCACAATCAAGGCAGCGGCTAAAAAGCGCTATAAAATAGGTTCTTTGTTGGGTAGGCATGGGAGTGCGAGTCTCTCATCACCCACCAGCCTTTCCCCAAAAATTCCTGCGCTGTTCCGCATCCGGGGCCAATCATCATTGATGCCGGTCTTGAACGTCTATCGCGAATAAAACCCTTCTCGCAGTTCCTGTCTGAGACGCAGACGCTCGGGGTATTCTTTCAGAAATTGTTCGGGGGGCTTGCCCTCCCAGACTTGCGCGTAAACCCGCATCTTGTTGCCGCCATAGATCTTTTCGAGGTCTTCATCGGAATACCCCCTTGCCCAGAGATCATCGGTGATTGCCGCAAGGATTTTGGCCAGCTCACCGTTGCCGGTCGCCCCTTTGTTGAACGCGTCGATCATGTAGCCGCCATCATCATACATGCTTGCGTTTGCAGTCGCGAACTGCACAACCAATTCAGTCGAGAACATGTCGTCGGTTGCGATCCCAACGTGGTCGACCCCAACAAGTTGGACATAGTAGTCGATCATGTCGGCGGCTTGCTTGGGTGAGATATCTTCAGGCCAAACGCCGTCCATCATCCATTCAGTGAATGTCGGAGACACATAGCCACCCGATTTGGCCGCACGCAGGGCCTCGTCATCGGGAATGGCCCGATAACACCCGCGTGGCGTCGCACCGGGTTCGTTTGCGTAAAGGCCGGCAGGAACCGAATGCGTGTAAACATAAGGCACGCCGGGATAGTTTTCGTCCATGTAGTCCATGGCGTCGTTGGCCGTTTTGGAACCCGTGTGGCTCAGGTCCAGAAGGATGCCGAAACGCACCATTTCATCGATCACCGACTTGCCCCAAGGGGTCAGACCGATATCGCGCCCGTTATAGGCCGCCAACTGCCCCGACCCGGTGCGGAAGATATCGTTGTAGGCCAGGATCATACTCTTGATCCCCATATCCTTGAGCAACGCCATCTTCCTCAGGTCGCCATCCAGAATCGTCGCCGTCTGGCTGTTCCAGATGACCGCCGTCTTGCCTTGTAATTGGGCGGCTTCGATATCGCGGGTTTCATTCACGATCAGGTAATTCTCTGGCTGTTGCGCCATCGCCGACCGGAAGTGGTAGTGCTGATCAAGAAAGGTTTCAAAAGACATATCCGCTGCGGCCAGCGTCATCTCATGACCTGTTATTCCGTTGTCCCGAGCCCGCGCGAAGTAAGTGTGCAGCTGTTCGTCTTCAGTCCAGCCGGTGCCGTAGGGGCTGGCCAACATGCCAAGCACGATTGTGTCCTTCACAAATTGCTTTGCTTCATCCGACGCATCCCATGTCTTGCTTTCCTCGCTCGCGTGCAGCGCGGCACCGGATACGATTGCAATGGCGCTTGCGGCCAACAAAGTTTTCATGACTGAGCCTCCCAAATTGGCTTCGGGTGAGTTGCTGCTTTCGAGCCGCATCAAAAAACGATCCGGGTTCGCAGGCTGAACAATGTGATACTATCCTGATTGGGGTTCAGCAGCGGATTGGAGATGAACTGCAGTGACGGCGTGATTTGCAGACCGGGTGAGATCGAAAAGCGATAGAATGCTTCCAGCGTGAACTGATCGCCATCGATTTTTCTTGCTTCGGCCCAGTTCAAACCCAAACCGGCCAGATCGGTGTTTCGACCGTAATAGCCCAGCCCGGCAGAAACCGAACGATCATACAGCGCTGCAGTGCCTTTCGACGCCCCTGCCCGAACGAATGGCATCCATTTGTTGTCGACAAACCAAGCCGCGGAAAACACGGCCCCATAATCTTCTGCACGGCTGCCATCGTCGGCCGCATCTGCATGCCAGAGGGTCAAATGGACATTGTCGAAATAGATGCGATCAAAGCCCGAAGTGTAACCAATCTCAAACGATTTGAAGAGATTGCCGTCGCTGAACACGTCAAGACTTGGATCAGACGGATCGGCGTTTGCGTCAGCAACGCTGGCAACGGCGTAGAAGTTTTCGCTCAGCTTTATCCCAACGGCAATGCCAATTCCCTGGTTGGGTGTGTTGATTGTCGGGTTGGTGTTGAACGACAGGTTTTGGAACCCGCTGTAGGGGCTGACCAATCCATAGATATCCACAAAGTCCGTCACATCAATCTGGCCGACTTGCAGCGTCCACGCGCCGTTCTCGGCCCTTTGGGTCCAGAACAGGTTGGTCAGCAACAAACCATTGTCGTTGAAGGCAGTCCCGGTGATCGACAATGCGCCTCCGTCCAGCCCAAGGAATTGCGGGGCAACATCGGTGTATCCGTGCCGATCTTCGATTTTGAATGTCAATGAACCCCGCTCGGTTGCCTGCCAACTGCCGTAGACGCGAGCGATTCCACTAGCGGCTTCACCAGTTCCCAAATCGGCGTTCGTGGATTGACCCAACGCCAGGTAATCCACGTTGAACCGAAATCCGCTCTCGGCCAGCCGGTCTTTCCACCGAAACCAACCCGGCGCGATGTTGCGCGGAAATCCGGAACGGTATTGCGGATCGGTCAGGCCATCGCCAGGTTTCAGCTCGGCCTCGACCGAAGAAGGCCCGGACAACCCCTGGGCAGACGCTGTACCCGCGCAGGCAATACTCAATGCGGCAACAAGGCGCCTTATCATTCCGACGCCTTTGCGCCGCCAGTTTTACGATTGCCAGCGGCTCGGGCGCGATCGGCTGCACGCTGCCGCCATTCCAGACCGTCGGCCTTCGTTACCAGCGTTTCAACGCTGTCCGTCTCCAATTTGAAGGTTGCATTCATCGGCACAAGCCCATCCACGACCATCATGTTCTGAACCGAGGGTTCAATCGTCAGCCTACCTGTGAGCCGAACGGGTTCATGGAAGTAACTGGGGGCCCAGTCGTCGTTCAACCGCACCCGGATCATCTGGTTGGGCGGAGGCGGGGGCATGTGGCTGCACATCCCGCGTTCTGGCACCAAATATGCAACCGCTCGCCCGTCCGGATCGTTCGGCGCGGGAATGGCAAAGCCTGTCAGCGTAACACTCTGGCCATCGAGTTGCGGATTTCCGTTTGTTCCTGCCTTTCTTCGCCGCTCTTTCACATCCTCTCGCTGATCGAGCAGCCAGTCGACATCAACGCCACCCTCGGACAAGGCGTCTTCAGTCTCGGTCAGAAGCTCTTGCCATTTCTGTCTTTCCTCAACGCTGCCGACATCCTGCTGCAACCTGCCGCGCAAGCGCACGACAAAGAGGACATCGTCAAACTGTTCAGGGCTGAGATCACGATAAGGGTCATCGAACACCTGCACCGACGGGTCCGGTAGGTCAGACCAGTCAAGCGTCGCATTGGGCGTTGCCATTGCGGTATGACCGCTCAGGACAAAGCCTGCGACAACTGCGGCGCGAAACCAAGGGAACATCAAATCTCTCCAACCGGTTTTGGGGTCAGTCCAGTGTGTTCTTGTATATCACACCGTCTTTCATAATCAGTCGGATCGTTTCCGGGCTTTCCGGCCTCGGGTCGGCGCCAAACCATTGATCCCCGGTTCCAACGACGGAAAAGTCTTCAAGTGGGTTTCCGTCGATCAGCAGGATGTCAGCATAGGCCCCTTCCTCGATCACACCCAGTTTCCCGGCCGTATACGGGTTCATGAAATCGCCGGAAAGTGCTGCGATCTCGCCACCGATCGAGGTCAATGTGACCATCGACTGGTAGGGGCCGAAGAACTCGTTGTTGAGATGCTTTTCATAGGCGATCTGGATGTTGCAGGCCTCTACCGAGCCGACGCAGTCCGTCTGGAAACCGCGCTTGACCGGGCACTCCTTCATGTTCGGGATGTAGTTCGCGAAAGTCGCCGAAGCGGAGATTGCCTTTGCAAGGCTCGTGGGTTGGTTCTTGACAGAAGGAATGTCGAGCAAACCGGGATCGAAAGCGGTGAGGTTCGTGGTGATGTACGCCCCCATTTCATTCATTTTTTCAGCGATCTCACAATCGAACGAAAAGCCATGCTCGATCGACATCACTCCTGCGTTGAGTGCGTTCATGATGGCTTCCTTACGATAGGAATGCGCCATGACATAAGAGCCATATTCGTTGGCGACCTGCACGGCGGCTTCGATCTCATCTTTTGACCCCGCGAGCAGTTGCCAGGGGTCAAAGGCCGACACCACACCGCCCGACTGCATAAACTTTAGTTGCGTGGCACCCATCCGGAAGTTGTTGCGGCCATACAGGTAAATGTCGTCTACGCCGCTGACTTCCTGCGCCATGTTCAGACGGCTGAAGTTCGTATCGCTCCCCGGCGGGGCTGTAAAGTTTCCGAAATCGGCGTGACCGCCCCGCGTACCGATGAACGCCCCCGAAGCATAGTGGCGCGGTCCGACGATCTGGCCAGCGTCGATTGCGCGGCGCAAACCGCCATTGGCCCCACCTGCATCCCTGACCGTGGTGAAGCCCTGCATGAGATACATTTCCGCCATCAAGGCACCGTGAATGGCGAAATCTTCCCATGTCGTATTGGCTTCCATGGCGCCGAGGCTCGGACCCATCAGCATCAGGTGCGCGTGGTTCTCGATGAAGCCCGGCGTAAGTGTACGTCCACCGCCGTCGATCATCGTTGCGTTCGGCGCATCGATCGCCTCGGTTGAAACCGTTTTGATGAGGTTGCCTTCGACGAGCACGCTTGCGTTCTCGATGCGGGCTTCGTTAACGCCATCAAAGACGTGCACATTGGTAAACAGCGTTTGAGGATCTTCTTGATCCTGAGCCAGCGCAGCCGCCGAAAAACCAACACTTGCCGCGACAATGACCGCCGGGCAAAGGGACATTCGCATATTGGTCATAGGGTCTCCCTTCATATTCACGTTTTGCCAAGTGTAGCCCAAAAACTCTTGGGCGGGTTGCCACTTTTGGACTAACATGTGCGAATGTGACCGCAAAAAAGGCCACTGAACGAAACCATTGGTTCAAACAAGGGTGACGGGCGTGCCACTCAACTCCACTTCTGAAGCGCATAGCGAAGGCTTTATCCGCCTCGCGCTGGCCGCCCCGTTTCTGCAATATCTCACCGACCGCAAGATCAATCCGCAACCGGCCTTGGATCAGGTCGGCTTGAAGGCCGACCTGCTGTCCGACCCATCTGTCTATGTCCACTCAGAACTGGTCTATGGTCTGTTGAATGCCTTCTCAGATTTGTCAGGGGATCGATACCTTGGCCTGAATGTAGGAGAGACATTTGACCTGCAAGGATGGCCGCCATTCGCCCGGTCACTGCAATCCTCGAACACTCTGTTCGAGTTTTTTGCCCGGTTCGTAAGGCTTGTTCCACAAGAGTCCAACGCCGTCCGGCACAGTCTTGTCGTGGAAGCAGACAAAGCGATCTATCGGATCGCGCGGCAACAAGAACCAACCGTTCCGCCCGTTCAGGTTACCGGGTTTGGAGCTGCCATCTATGTGCGCCTGTTGCAAAGCGTGGTCGGAAACGCGTGGGATCCGTCCCGGGTGCGATGGAAAAGCAGATACGTCCTTGGCTTGCCTCGCGGTTACAAAGGTATCGAAGTTGGCCTTGGAACCAACCCCGGAATGCAGATCAGTTTTCCTGTGGAATGGTTGTTTCTACACCATGCGGCAGAGGAGTCCGAAGCGCCGCCAGCCACGATTCGGCACAATGAAGACGTCACCGTGGTGGCCGCTTTGCGGTCTGTCTTGCGTGGAAAACTGGATGAGTCAGAGCTGGGGCCGGAGGTTGTGGCCGGATTGCTGGGTATCGAGCCCGAGCGGTTCCTGAAAGCACTTCAGAAACATCAGACAACACTTCCCCGAGAGGTAAGGCGTCTGCGGGTCGATGTCGCCAAGGAGCACCTCAGAGAAAGCAAAATGACAGTTGCCGAGATCGGCCTCATGCTTGGCTATTCCGACAAGTCCCACTTCACTCGGTTTTTTCGAAGCCAGACCGGTGTGACGCCAACCAAATTCCGCCTTGGATAGCACCTGCGCTGCGAATGGGCGGGTTGGCGTTCCACTGCCTCTCTCATGTGTGTCCACCAAGGGATGGCCATGATTTGCGCCTCGTTCATGGATCAAAACCAAGGGTTGAAAAAGCAATTGCCCGAAGACCCTTTCGGCAACGCTTGCGCCGTCACGCATGCCTGTTGCGGCTCGATCGGATGTGATCTTGAAAGCGGCAGGAAAGGATATGCCCTTGAACCGATCCGCAGTTTGTGCAACTTCAAATCGCTGAAAACACCAGGCATCTCTGGGAACCTGTGCGCTTGGCGGCAGTGCAAGACGGCGCTTGGGCGCATCTGCGTATTGGAAAATGCGCTTCGGTTATGCTGAAGATGTCAGGAGTTCGAGTGTCTCTTCACCCACCTTTTTACCTTCTGAATTTCGACGCTCAAACACGGTTGAATCGACGTGGCGGCGTTGCAACCGGTTGCAAGTTCAGGTCGATGATGCATAATGCTCGGGCAATGCCAAACTTACCTGCTTTCCTGCCTCGCTGTTATCGGAGTCCCGCAGCGTGAGTGTAACCCTGAAAGACGTGGCCGCCTTGGCCGGCGTTTCACGCTCTGCCGTGTCGCGCACCTTTACCGAAGGTGCCTCGGTTTCCGCGAAAACGCGCAGCAAGGTTGAAAAGGCGGCCCGTGAGCTGGGCTACAGCCCCAATGCTCTGGCTTCGTCTCTGACGACCGGGCGCACCAAACTGATCGGGTTGATTTCGAACAACTTTCACAACCCGATCTTTCTGGAAGTCTTCGACCAGTTTACACGCGCCTTGCAGGAACGCGGCCTGCGCCCGCTGATCGTGAACCTGACGGACGAGACCGAGCCCGCCAATTCCGTACGCATGCTGCGGCAATATTCGGTGGATGCGGTGATCGTCGCCTCGTCGACCTTGCCGCCCAGCTTTGCCAAGGCGTTCCACGATGCAGGCGTACCGGTGGTGCACACGTTCGGCCGGTCTGCCACCTCGCCCGAGGTGCATGTGGTCGGGATCGACAATGTGGAATGCGGGCGCATGGCCGCGCGCGAGCTGGTCGCGCGGGGTTATGCCAGCGTGGGCTATCTGGGCGGGCCGCAGGATGCGACCTCGTCCCTGGACCGGCAGCGGGGCTTTTTCGAGGAAATGGCCAACCATCCGCAGATTCCCGTCAACCACTCCTTCGCCGGGGCTTATTCCTTCGAGGCCGGCCGGGCCGAGATGCTGCGCCTGCTGGCCGGTGACCCGGCGCAGGCCTATTTCTGCGGCGACGACATCCTGTCGATCGGGGCGCTGTCGGCGCTGGCTGATCACGGGCTGAAACCGGGCACCGATATCGGGATCATCGGCCTGAACGACATGGAAATGTCGCGCTGGGAATATATCAACCTGACGACCATCCATCAGCCGATCAAGCAGATCATCACCTCGTCGGTCGATCTGGTCGAAGAGATGCTGAAAACACCCGACCGCTACCCCGAGGCACGGATATTCCCCTGCCGGGTGGTCGAGCGGGGCACGTTGCAGCCCCGCCCCTGATCAGCGGAACATCGGCGGGCGGGCGTCCTGCCAGGCACCATCTGCTTTGCCCGACGCAACAGCCGCGTGCACCGCTGCGATCGATCGCACGCCATCCGCTGCGTTGGGCAGGCCATCCCGGCTTTCACCGCGGATCGCATCCGCCAGATCGCAATAGATATTGGCAACGGCCAGCGGGAAGCCTTCGGGGTGCGCGATGGCGACCCGAGACAGGCGTTGCACTTCATCATGCAGCCCCCCCTCGCCCTTTTCGATGATCTGGGTGCGCCCTCCTACCGGGGTGTAGATCAACTGGTTGGGTTGCTCTGACGCCCAGCGCAACCCGCCGGTTTCACCAAAGACCTGTATGTCAAAGCCATGCTGGCGCCCGATCGCCACAGAAGATGTCCAAAGACGCCCGACCGTGCCGCCTTCCATACGGAAGTTGATCATTGCATCGTCTTCCAGTTCCCGGCTTGCGATCGTTGAGGCCATATCAGCCGAAAGCGTCTTCACCTCGTCATCACAGATAAAACTGGCCATATGCAGGGCGTGGATACCGCAATCGGCGAACTGCCCGGAAACCCCTGCCATCGCAGGGTCATAGCGCCAGCGCACGCGCGGATTGTCCGCATCGGTGGCATCCCCATGATGGCCGTGGCTGAAATTGGTCACCACAAGACGCACCCGTCCGATCTCGCCCGAGCGCACCATAGCGCGGGCCTGCCGCACCATCGGATAGGCGGAATAGCAGTAGTTCACCGCGCAGATCTTTCCCGATGCTTCGGCGACGCGGACAATTTCCTCACCCTCTTCCACAGTCATGGTCATTGGTTTTTCACACAAGACATTGAAGCCCGCCTCAAGATAGGCCTTGGCGATCTCGAAATGTGTCGAATTCGGCGTGGCGATTGTCACCAGATCGATCCGGTCTTTACGGTCCTTCTCACCCGCCAGCATTTCTTGCCAGTCGCCATAGGCACGATCGGCGGCAACGCCCAATCGCTGCGCGTATTCCCGGCCCGCTTCGGGCCGGTGATCCAGCGCGCCAGCAGCAAATTCAAACAGCCCGTCAGCCTGTGCCCCCAAGCGGTGCGCGGGGCCAATCTGGCTGCCTTCACCACCACCGATCATGCCCCATCTCAACTTAGCCATGGTCATTGTCTCTCATTAGAACTTTTTTGTTTGAGCGATCAGAAATCGCGGATGTCTTTCCATTGACGTTGCTCGGACGATGCCAAGGCGGCGGCAAGCACCCGGTTGACCTCGTGCCCATCGCGAAAGGTGGGCCAAGCGGCTCTTCCGGTGTGAATGGCCTGAAGAAAATCTTTGGCCTCGATAATGATCTGGTCCTGATAGCCTGTTCCGTGGCCCGGACCCTGGCAGAAGGGCTCGTAATCCGGATGCGCCGGGCCGGTCAGAATTTTTGTGAACCCACGGGACGCTTCGGGCCCTACCCGCTTATACAGCCAAAGCGCGTTCTGGTCCTCCTGATCGAACCGGATGGCGCCCTTTGTTCCCGATATTTCATAAGCATAGCCCATTTTTCGCCCCGTCGCGACGCGGCTGAAATACAGGTTGCCCATAACCCCGTTTTCAAAACGGCACATCATCTGGGCATGGTCGTCATTTGTCACCTCACCACCCGGTCGGGTTTTGTGAACCGTTTCAACATCCGCCATCACCTGCGCGATCGAACCAACCAGCGCCAATGCACCGTTGACCATATGCGGTGCCAGATCTCCGATGGTGCCATTGGCCATACCCGTCGTACGCCAGGAGGCAGGGGCGTGCGGGTCGGCATAGAAATCCTCGGTGTGCTCCCCCCGGAACCAGGTGATATCCCCGATTTCACCATTGGCAATAAGCTGGCGGGCGTATTGGGTCGCAGGTGTGCGAACATAGTTGAACCCCACCATGTTGACCGCGCCAGACGCTTCGGCAGCAGCAACCATGGCCAGACTGTCGTCAAGGGATGCGCCCAGTGGTTTTTCACACAAGACCGGTTTACCCAATTCAAACGCCGCTTCGGCAATCTGGCGATGTGTCGATTGAGGCGAGGCGATGACGATTGCCTGAACCCTGGAATCCTCAACCAATACCCGCCAATCATCGGTCGCTTTGTCAAAACCGTAGGCCGTCCTGTAACGTTGGGCGCTTTCGGGGCTGGAGGCACAGATGACCTCGAGCCGGGGTCGCAATGCCGTGTTGAACACCGCGCCGACCGCTGACATAGCCACGGAATGGGCCTTGCCCATATAGCCGCCGCCGACGATTCCAATTCCGATTTCAGGCATCTGCAACGGCTCCGAACATATCATTTGCAACCGGTTGCAAAATCAGTATCGTGTGAATCGATTCAACGCAAGGTCCAAACTTTGCCGACCCATTCTGCCGGAGGACAAAACTTGAGCGCTTTGATGGATGGTATCAAAGGAAACCGCTTCGCCGTTCTGGGTCGCGCAGGCATGGACCTGTACGCTGACCCAATTGGCGTCAAAAGCGAGGATGCCAGCACGTTTCATGCCGACCTTGGTGGTTCTTCTGCCAATATTTGTGCCGGGCTGGTCAAGTTGGGCAGCGAGGCGTCGCTGATTACGTCCGTCTCGGACGATGCGATTGGGCGGTTCTGTCTGAACCGGTTGCGGCATTACGGTGTGGACACATCCTATATCCGCGTTCTGGGCGGCGAATACCGCATGTCTCTGGCCGTGTACGAAAGCCGGATCGAGGACTTTCAGAATGTGATCTATCGCAACGGGGCCGTTGATTTCCAGGTCACCAAAGAGGATATGGACAGGGTCGATTATTCATCTTTCTCGGCAATCATCTCGGCTGGAACGGTCTTTGCGTCCGAACCGTCGCGCAGCGCCACATTCCGGGCCTTCGAGAACGCCCGGAGCGCAGGCCTGCCGATCATCTTCGACATCGATTACCGCCCATACAGCTGGCCCTCGGCCGAGGTGGCTGCCGAAGTTCTGTCGCGGGCTGGCGAAGCCAGCAACCTGATCGTCGGCAACGACGAAGAGTTCGGATTCATGGCCGGCGGCATCGAAAAGGGTTTTGCCAAAGCGCAGGAACTTGCCAAAAAGCCGGGTCGGATCGTCATCTACAAGATGGGCGAAAAAGGTGCTGTCACCTTTGTGGACGGGCAAGAGCTGCGAACCGGTATTTACCCGATTACGGCTGTCAAACCCAACGGGGCTGGCGACAGTTTCATGGCCGGGCTGCTGGCCTCGATCGCGGCGGGGCACGATCTGAAAGACGCGGTCATGCGCGGTTCGGCCTGCGCGTCGATCGTGGTGTCGCATCCCGGTTGCGCACCCGCTATGCCAACGACACCAGAACTGGACGCCTTCCTCGCTTCGCATCCCGGCCCGACCACATAGGAGAGTACCATGCATATCGCGCCCTATGACAATCAGAACAAACCCATCGTTGACGCCGATGATCCAACGGTTCCGCTGAACTATTTCAACATCGTCAAGTTGAAGCGGGGCGAAGCCTTTGAATACCAGGTCCCGGGATACGAGACCTGCATCGTGCCCGCCACCGGCAGCGTCGACGTGGAGGTCGAGGGCGTGCGCTTTGCCCATCTGGGCAACCGGGGCGAAGATGTCTGGGATGGCGAACCCGAAGGCGCCTATGTCCCGTCGGGGGCACGGGCGCAGATGGTCTGCGTTTCAGAGACGGCCGAGGTGTTCGTGGCAGGCGCAAAGTATGACAAGGTGCTGGATCCGTTCGACGTGCGCGAGCATGACCTGGTGCAATATGGCAGCGACGACACCAAGACCCATCGCAAGATCAAGCATATCCTGGGCCAGAAGCAGCATGACAAGGTCGGCCGCCTGCTGGTCAGCGAGTTGTTCACCGTGGGTCAGGGCGGCTGGTCGGGCTTTCCCAGCCACAAGCACGACACCAACCGCCTGCCGGACGAGACCCGGCATGACGAAACCTACAATTTCCGCTTCAAACCCAACTGGGGCGCGGGCCTGCAGATGCTGCAGCGCGAGGACAACGAACCGGGCGATGCCTATCACATCGTCGATGGCTCCACGATCTGCATCGACAAGGGCTATCACCCCTGCTGCGTGCTGCCGGGATACGAGATGTATTACTTCACCATCCTCGGCGGGCTGACCCAGCGGTCGCTGGTGCAGTATTTCCAACCCACCCATGCCTATCAGATCGAAACGATCCCGGGCATCAAAGACATGATCGCCAAATTCAAATGACCCTCGCTACGCTCAAAGACGTCCTGCAACCCGCCTACGAACAGGGCTATGCCGTCGGCGGCCTGGTGACGCTGGGCTGGGAGGACATGCGCGCCTATGTCGCCGCCGCCGAAGCAGAGAACGCCCCGGTGATCCTGCAAGCCGGACCCAGCTGCCGCGAGCACACCCCGCTGCCGATACTGGGCAAGATGTTCCGGTATCTGGCCGAAAACGCCTCGGTGCCCGTGGTGGCGCATCTGGATCACGGCTATACCTTCGAGGAGTGCAAGATCGCGCTGGACAGCGGGTTCACCTCGCTGATGTTCGACGGGTCGCGCAAGCCCTTGCAGCAGAACATCGATGAAACCGCCGCGATTGCCGAAATGGCCCATGCCGCCGGGATCTCGTGCGAGGGCGAGATCGGCTTCGTCGGGTATTCCGGCGGTGAAGGCTCAAACGGCACGGATCCCGAGGAAGCCGCGAAGTTTGCCCGCGACAGCGGCGTGGACGCGATGGCAATCTCGGTCGGAAACGTCCACCTTCAGCAGAACAAGGAAGGTGGTCTGGACGAAAACCGCATACGCCAGATCGACTCCATGACCGAGGTTCCACTGGTCATCCATGGCGGATCGGGTGTGCCGGTCGAACAGCGCGCGCGGCTGGCGCGTGAAACCGCGATCTGCAAGTTCAACATCGGGACCGAGTTGCGCATGGCCTTCGGCGCGGCCCTGCGTGAGGCCGTGAACCGTGACCCCGACCGGTTCGACCGGGTGACGATCCTGAAGGAAACCCATGATCCGGTCATGGCTGCCGCCCGCACCGTGATCCGCGCCTTTGGTGCGCCACCGCAGCGGTGACGCTCAGAGCGTGAATGCCGACCGGAAGGCGTTTAGCGCGTCTTCCGGGTCGCCTGCGGCGAAGGCTTCCATCCCGACCGGGCCATGATAGCCCAGATCGTTCAGCGCACGCGCCACGGCGGCATAGTTGATCTCGCCAGTTCCGGGCTCGCACCGACCGGGATTGTCGGCCACCTGCACCTCTCCGATCCAGGGCAGGCATTTTTCACACCAGCGGATCAGATCCCCCTCGCCGATCTGGGTATGGTAGAGGTCGAGATTGATCCGCAACTGCGGACGATCAACCGACGAAACCAAGGCGAGCACGTCCGCCGTTGACCCGAACGGACAGCCAGGATGGTCCAGCAGGTTCAGGTTTTCAAGCGTGAACACCACATCTTCGGCCTGGGCCAGATCACAGATCCGGTTCAGGGTGTCCCTGGCCTTGAGCCACATCGGCCCTGTGACCTCGTCATGCTGCCAGATCGGTATGCCACCATCACCCAACCCGGTGCCGTGCAGATTCAGACGCGCAACGCCCAGACGCTTGCCGACCTGAATTGTTTCGGCGGCCGAGGCCAGCAGCATCTTGGCCCCGTCATCGTCGGCCAGCCGCCCCTGAAGATAGCCGTTCATGATGGTGAAACTGGCGCCGGTTGCGACCAGTCTGGGAATATCGAGCTCCGGCCAGTTCCACAGCCCGACGCCGAACCCCATCTCGGCCAGCCGGGCGGCACGCCAATCCATCGGCCTGTCCAGCCACAGCATCTCGGCACAGACCGCAAGTTGAAACGGTTGAGGCATTGATTTCTCTTTCGGTATGGAAAGACTTAGATCGACCCGCCTTCGACCATGAAGTTCCCGGCACTGCACATGGCCGCGTCGTCCGAGGCCAGAAACAGCACCATCCGCGCCACATGAACCGGGTCGATCGGGTCGGGCAGGCACTGACGATCCACTTGCTTTGCCAGAGCCTCGGGGGTGACCCACAGATCTTTCTGGCGCTGGGTCATGATCCAGCCGGGCACGACCGTGTTGACGCGGATGCGGTGATCGCCCAGCTCGCGCGCCATGGTGCGGGTCAGTCCATGCACAGCGGATTTGGCGGTGGCATAGGCAGGGAAACCCGCCCCGGCCTCCCACCACGAATTCGACCCGATATTGATGATCGAACCTGCACCCTTGGCGATCATTCCGGGTGCCACCGACTGAAGGGCAAAGAACATGTGGCGGATATTGGTCGCCATACGCTCATCCCAATAGTCAGGCGTGACGTCGCGCCAGTCGTGCCGGTCATCCCGGGCCGCGTTGTTCACCAGCACATCCGCGTCGCCTAGCTCTTCCACCAATTGCCCTATTGCGGCGTTCATCTCGTCAATGTTGCGCAGATCGCATTGGGCGAATGCATGCTCTCCGTCCAGCTCGGAAAGCAAAGCAAGCCCGGCATCGGCGTTGAGGTCCAAAAACCCAACCTTTGCCCCCTGTTCGGCAAAGGCCCGAACGGTTTCCGCGCCAATTCCGCCGGCGCCTCCGGTGATGAAAACCGTCTTACCTGCAAGGCTTGGGTAATTGGCGAAAGTATGGCTCATCCGTCACGCTCCATGATCCATTCGACCTCGGGGGCCGGAACGAACCGCCATTTCCGCAGCGGTCCGGCCATGACGTTCAGATAGTACATCTCAAACCCATAGGGCGCACCGCAAGGGTGATGGCCGCGCGGGACGATCACAACGTCGCCATCGGATACCGCCATCGTCTCATCCAACTGGCCGTCATCGGTGTAAACCCGCTGGATCCCAAATCCGTTCGACGGGTTCAGGCGGTGGTAGTAGGTCTCTTCCAGATAGGTGATGCGGGGATAGTCATCCTCGTCGTGGCGGTGGCTGGGATAGGAGGACCAGTGGCCGTTCGGCGTGAACACCTCGGTCACAAGCAGGCTGTCTGCGTAGTCCTCATTCTCCATGGCGATATTGTTGATGTATCGCGTATTTACCCCTTTGCCGCGTTCGGTCAGGGTTATGCCATCAGGTCCAATCCGACGCGCCGTATGACCGCCCTTACCCGGCGCCGAACAGATGGCCACAACGCAGTCGGTTTCCGCCACGGCCTCCCACTCGGTTCCGTTGGGCAGATACAGGCAATGCGGCGGTGTTTTTTCGAATACACTCATCCGGTCGCCCAAAATGCCCCAATCCTGTCCGGCCCCGGTGATCCGCGCCTTGCCTTCAACCATCACAAGGATGACTTCGCGATCCGCGGTCACTTCGTTTGCGCGATCCCCGGCCTTTAGATGATAAAGCCCAAAGCCCACATAATTCCATCCAGCGCTTGACGGAGTGATGTCATGTACCTTGCCGTGGGTTCCGATCGGTTTCTTCAGCAGGTCTGCCATTCTTGTTCTCCTTCTTGGGCGGCCCCCGAGTGCCCGCCTGTGTTGAATTCAGGCAGCTTGCCTTTGGTTCCGGGCCGATAGGGACTGGGCCAGCCGCGCCTGGGTCCATCCTTCTGCAACCGCGCGACGCAGAATATCCGCCTGGCTTTCCGGTGCATTGCCCCCGACCGGGGGGTCCGTGTCCAGATTGGTCGGGAAGGGATAGCCCTCTGCCGTGGCCGCTATGACCGCGTCCAGTTCTGCTACCGTCAGATCGCCCCGTTGTTTCAGAGCAATCAAAGATGGGAATACCGCCTCGGACATCGCCCGCCGATCCACCGACTCCATCGCGCGCCCGAAGGCGGATGAGATTTGCAGCAGGTTTGCCATGCGATTGATGTCGGCGCTGCTGTTCGCGCCCGCCGCATGGAACAGCGCCGGATTGAAGAACACCGCGTCCCCCTTTTCCAATGGCAACTGGATACAGCTGTCTTCGAAATGCGCCCGGTGTGCTTCATCGTGGAACGCCAGATAGCCCGGCGGGTAGAGCTGCGAGAACGGCAACAACTTGGTCGGCCCGCTTTCCACCGGCATGTCACAATGCGCAACCGCCCCTTGCAGGGTCAGCGAGGCCGTCACCAGATGAGCCTGTGCGGGATACCTGGCCGCGCTTTCGGCGCTTTGAAACCCAAGGTGATAATCCCGATGCGCCTGTTGCGCCTTGCCACCGGGGCGCACCTGATTGATCTGAGCAGTCACCTGATAGTTCGGGCCAAGCCACGCTTCACATGCCGCCGCTATCGCCGTGTTCCCGAAATAGAGCGCAAAGCCCTCGGGGTCGCGCAGGCATTGCTTTTGCAGCGCGTTCCACACCCGGTCATTCGCGCCCGAGGCGGCAAAATGATCGCCCTCACCGGCGCCACCCTGGCGTTCTTCTTCGATGATTTCACGAAACACATCCGTCGCCCGATCAATGATCGACGTGTCGGGATACGCCCCTTTCAGGGCGATCACACCGGCGGATTTACCCAGCACCCGGCCCCATTCCGCCAGCAAGGCCCTGCGCGTATCAGGCCGTTCCAAACCGGGGCTCAGTGCCTGCATATCATAGACGGGCACGTTCTTTTCGACCGAGGCGGCAAAAGGCACCGTCTCGGCGGAAAGAGTCTGAGAGGTCAACACCTTGAATTCATCCAGATCACAGGATTCCCGGTCGAAATAGCCGACATATCCAAGGTCCTGTTGTACCATGACGTGCTCCTCTCTGATGGCTTCGGTGTTGCCCCGTTGTGGTGGTGATCTATGAGGTGATCTTCAGCCCGGCCTTGCCGCAGACCTCGACGATGTGGTCATAGCCCATTTTCGAGTACTCATAGGGCGGCGCCTTGGCCGGGTCCTGCTCTGCCTCGACCACGATCCAGCCGTTGTAATCCATTGCTTTCAGTGCATCGGCCACGGCCTGAAAGTCGATGCAACCGTCACCCGGCACGGTGAACGCGCCCGCGATCACCGCATCCAGAAAACTGCGATTGTTCTCACGCGTGTCCTGTACGATTTCAGGGCGGATATCCTTGAAATGCACGTGATGCACCCGATCGCCCCAACGGTTCAGCGTGGCCATCACATCGCCGCCACCAAACAGCAGATGGCCCGTATCGAAACACAGGCTCAATTCGGGGCCTGACCCCTCCATCAGCCAGTTCACCTCATCTTCACTTTCGATGATCGTGCCCATGTGATGGTGATAGGCCATGGGCATGCCCTGATCTGCCATCCACTTGGCAAGTTCGGTCAGCCTGCCCGCATAGGCCAGAACCTCGTCCCGCGACAATTTGGGGCGATCATTGACAGGCGTTCCAATCTGTCCCTGGACGGTATTGGAACATTCGGCATAGACGATGCACGGGCTGTTCAGCGCAACGAATTGTTCGACCTGTTCACGCACCACGGCGATCTCGGCGTGCAGGTCGTTGACCAGCGTGCTGCCCGAGCACCACCCCCCGCACAGCGCGATGTCATTTGCGTCCAGATAGGCCCGCAACCCTTCGGTGTCGGCGGGCATCCTCTGGCCCCGTTCGACACCTGTATAACCGATCTCGCGCGCTTCTTTCAGCGCCTGCTCCATCGTGTAAGCTGCGGTCAGGTCCGGCAGGTCGTCATTCTGCCAGGCAATCGGAGAGATGCCGATCTTCACGCTCATTTCGTGTTTCTTTCCTTGATGGCTGCTTCATAGGCCGCGCGCTTTTCATTCACTTCGGGGCGGGTGCTGACCTCGGGCACCGCCACTTCCCACCAGGTTCCGCCATATTCGGTCGATGGGTAGGGATCGGTGTCGATCACCACGACATAGGGGCCTTTGACCTCATCGCGTTTGGCCAGCGCGTCTTCAAGTTCGGCAATCGAACTGACTTTGACCGAAGTCGCCCCCATCGCTGCCGCATGGGCGGCAAAATCGATGGCTGATTTTGTCTCATGCACAGTGTGGTCGAGAAGGTTGTTGAACTCGGCCCCGCCTGTCCCCATTTGCAGACGGTTGATGCACCCAAACCCGCGGTTGTCCGTGACGACAACAGTGAACGAAATCCCCATCATCGCCGCCGTCGCCATTTCCGAGTTGGCCATCATATAAGTGCCGTCACCGGTAAAGCAGATCACGTCGCGGTCAGGCTGGGCCATCTTGATGCCCATAGCACCGGCGATCTCATACCCCATGCAACTGAAGCCGTATTCCATGTGATAGGCACCGGGGCGCGGCGCCTTCCACAGCTTGTGCAGCTCACCCGGCATCGTGCCGGCGGCGCACATCGCAACAGTGTTTTCCTTGGCGGCCCGCTGCACGGCACCGATCACCTGCATATCCGTGGGCAGTGCATTGCTGTCGGTGGGGGCATCCGTCAGCGCATCAACTTTGCCGAACCAATCAGATTTCAATGTCGCAGGCAGATCCGGCGCGCGATGGTCGCCCAGCGCTTCGCCGAGTTCGCTCAGACCAACCCGAGCGTCGGCCTGCAACGGCATCGCTCCGTGCTTTTCGGCGTCGTAGGCGGCGGTGTTCAGGCTGATCAACTCTCGCTCGGGGTTCGCGAACAAACCCCATGACCCGGTAGTGAAATCCTGAAACCGGGTGCCGACGCCCAGCACAAGATCCGCCTTTGCGCAGATGTCATTGGCGGGTTCGCCACCGGTCACACCAACGGGACCAAGGTTGAGCGGGTGATCCCAGGGCAATGCGGACTTGCCGGCCTGTGTCTCGGCCACGGGGACATTGTGTGCCTCGGCAAAACGCTGCAACGTGGCGGTTGCGTCCGAATAATGCACACCTCCGCCGGCAACGATAACGGGACGCTTGGCGGCCTTGATCGCGGCAACGGCGCGCGCCAGTTCCCCCTCATCCGGGCGAATGCGGCGCTGATACCAGACGCGCGCCTCAAAGAAGCTTTCGGGATAGTCATATGCTTCGGCCTGCACATCCTGACAAAAGGCCAGCGTCGCCGGGCCGCAATCCGCCGGGTCCGTCATCGTGCGGAAGGCGCGCGGCAGAGCCGTCAGCAGATGTTCCGGGCGGGTGATGCGGTCGAAATACCGGCTGACCGGTCTGAAACAATCATTCGCACTGATGGTTCCATCCGAGAACACTTCGGGTTGCTGCAAAACCGGATCAGGGCCGCGCGTCGCAAATACATCGCCAGGCAGCAACAAAACAGGCAGACGGTTCACGTGGGCCAGAGCAGCGGCCGTGACCATGTTGGTGGCCCCCGGTCCGATCGACGATGTCACCGCCATGGCGCGCCGCCGACCCAACTGCTTGGCATAAGCAATCGCGCTGTGTGCCATGGTCTGTTCGTTGTGACCGCGATAGGTGGGAAGACTGTCTTTCACCCCATGCAGCGCCTCGCCCAGACCTGCCACGTTGCCATGGCCGAAGATCGCCCAAACACCTGCGATGAACGGCTCTCCGGCCTCGTTCATCTGCGCCCCGAGATAGCGCACCAGAGCCTGCGCCGCGGTCAATCGGACTGTTTTGCTCATCATGGTCCCTTTCCACTCGGAGCCCCCATCGGCGGTCCGCTGGTTTTCTCATTTTCGAAGGTGTCAGGCCTTTTGCCAGAGCCTGAAATCAGAGTGGCGTCAGGTGCCACCGCCCGATGGATGCCCCCGTGAGGGCATCCGAGTGTTTTGCTTTAGACAGTACCGCCCAGCGATCCCTCAAGCTCGGCCATTTCCTGACCACCGGCCATCAGGTCCTGCAACTCTTCGGGTGTGATTTCACCGCGTTTGGCAGTGCCCAGAGTTTTGCCGCGGTTCAATACGGTAAAACGATCACCCACCGCCAGCGCATGGCGCACGTTGTGGCTGATGAAAACCACGCCGACACCCTGGCTGCGCACCCGGTCGATCGTGGCCAGAACATTCGACGTCTGACGCACCCCAAGTGCCGAGGTCGGTTCGTCCAGGATCAGGATCTTGGCACCGAAATACACCGCCCGCGCGATGGCCACCGTCTGACGTTCGCCGCCTGACAATGTACCAACCGCCTGATCCGGCGCGCGCAGATTGATGCCCATCTTGCGCATCTCTTCCATGCAGACTTCGTTTGCATGATCCACATCGAACCGCTTGAGCAGACCTTTGCCCTTGGTGGGTTCGCGCCCCATGAAGAAATTGCGCGTCACGCTCATCAGCGGGATCATCGCCAGATCCTGAAACACCGTGGCGATACCTGCTTCCATTGCATCGCGCGGCGTGTCGAAATGCAGCGGCTGACCTTCGAACATGATCTCGCCCTTGGTCGGTTTGTGCACCCCGGACATGGTCTTGATGAAGGTGGACTTACCCGCGCCGTTGTCGCCCAGCAGGCAATGGCATTCCCCCGGCTTGACGTCAAAGCTGACGCCAGCAAGCGCGATGATATTGCCAAAGTGCTTTTCGATGTCTTTCATCTGAACGATGGGCGCCTGATCGCCGACGGCATCGCCATGGTGGAACTTGGTGTCTTCGGTCATATCAGCGCTCCCCGGTTACGCGCTTGCGGATCGCGTTGTTGAACAGAACGGCAATCAACAGCATGGCACCCAGGAAGACCTGGAACCAATCCTGATCAAAGTCGGTATAGGTCAGGCCGATGACGACCATGCCAAAGATGATCGAGCCGAAGAAAGCCCCGATGGCCGAGCCGTATCCGCCGGTCAGCAGGCAACCGCCGATCACCGCGGCGATGATCGCCTCGAATTCCTTCTGGAACCCCCGCCGCGCATCGGTCGAGCCCGCGTCCATGACGGTAATGATCGCCACAAGGGCGGCACAGCACGCCGTCAGCATGAACAGTGAAACCTTGACGCGATTCACCGGAACACCTGAATTGGATGCAGCCGTGCTGTCCCCACCCGAGGCGAAAATCCAGTTCCCCACCGGGGTGCGCAGCAGTACGTAGGTTGCCGCCAGTGTAATGACAATGAACCACAGGATTTCGACGGGAATTCCCGGGACCTTGGGCGCGCCGCTTTTGAATGTATCGATCATGCCGTTGGCGGCCAGCCATGCGAACAGGCTGCCGAATGCTTCGCCCGAAAAGAAGGGGGCCAGCCAGTCGTTTTCGACCGCGTCGCGTACTCCGCGCAACTGGGTCGAACCGCCTGTCGCCATTTTCAGACCTACCAGTGACAGGCCACGAAGGATGAACAGAAATGCCAGCGTTACAATGAACGAAGGCAGGCCCGAACGGATCACGATATTGCCGTTGACCGCACCGACACAGGCCGCAAATACGAATGTCATCGGGATGGCAAAGATCAGCGGCAATTGCCAGGTCACGACGCAGACGCCGAAAAACAGCCCCGAGAACGCGACCATCGATCCGATCGACAGGTCGAACTCTCCACCGATCATCAGCAGTGCCGCACCGATCGCCAGGATACCCAACTGTGCCGCAGGAGTCATGAAGTTCATGACACCGGCCAGAGTGAACATCGATTCATCTGCGGTGATCGCAAAGAACACGAATACCAGAACCGCACCTGCAATGGCGCCCAGCTCGGGTCTTTTCATCAGTTTGGTCAGGAATGGTTCTTTCTTGACCCTTTCGTCCGACAGGACGGGCGCTGATTCACTCATGGTTTCCTCCCAATTCGGTGAGACCGGCGCGTTGGCGCCGATCCTGTTGTTTGTCGAGCCACGCCGAAATCAGCGGATACCTTGCGCGGACAGTTCGATGACCTGTGCGGCCTTGTCCTGAGTGATCAGGTTCGGACCCGAAGGCACGTCGCCGCCCGGCATCAGGCCGTATTTGGCGTGCAGACCCATGAAGTTCACCGACAGGTAGCCCTGAAGATACTGCTGCTGGTCAATGGCAAAGGCCGCGTCACCATCCACGATTGACTGGAGGAAGTTGGCCGACAGGTCGAACGAGGCAACATTCAAATCCCGCCCCGAGGCTTTGGCCGCGGCGACCGAAGGCTCGCCAGCCGAGCTTGCGCCCAGCGCCATAACGGTATCGACGCTTTCGTCAGAGGCCAGAGCGGCAGCAACCTTGGACTCGATCTCGGACGGATCGTTCGAGGTCGGCAGAACGGTTACTTTACCGCCAAACCCTTCGGTGAAGCCTTCACAGCGCAGGTCAAGTGACACGTTGCCGACCTCGTGGTTGACACAGATCGCATTGGTTCCACCCATCGAGGCCAGCTTTTCACCAGCCGCCTTGCCCGCATCATATTCGTCCTGACCCACATGCAGCAGAGCGCCCAGTTCCTTGGCCACTTCCGCGCCCGAGTTGATCGAGATCACCGGGATACCGGCGGCAACCGCACGTTCGATCGAGGGGCCAAGCGCATCCGCATCCGGGATCGAGACGATCAGCCCGTCGGGCTCCTGGTTCACGGCGGCGTCGATCAGCTGCGACATGGCAACCATGTCAAAGGTTTCAGGTGCACGATATTCCACGTTCACACCGACATCTTTTCCGGCCTGCTCAACGCCGTTTTTCACGACGTTCCAGAATGCGTCATTGGCCTGGCCATGCGACACGACCACGATTTCCTGCGCAAATGCAGGTGTGGCCAAGGCCAGTGCCCCCGCAGCAAGCGCGCCTTTAACGAATTTCTTCATTTCAGTTTCCTCCCAATGGTTCAGTCTGATCTTCTGTCGGGGTACCAGCCCCGATCATCCGGCTGTGCCGAATCTCAGTGGCTGCGGCGCTGGGCCGAGCTGATGTTAGTTTGAAGAATTTCGATCATTTTGCAACCGGTTTCAAAATTTCTTCCATCCGAACCGGTTTTCCTGCCCGCGCCGACAGGGTTGCGGCCTCGGCCATCGCCAGCGCTGCAACACCGTCCTTCAGCGTGACCGGAACTTCGGATCCACTTTCAACAGCGTCGACAAATGCGGCCCATTCCACGCGGTATGCAGGCATGTAGCGTTCCAGGAAAAAATAGGTCGGCTTGGCACCCACGACACCGTCCGCCGTTGACTTTATGACAGTGTTTTCCAGCATGTTCTGAGCCTGTAGCAACCCCTCGGACCCCAGCAGTTCGACCCGCTGGTCATAGCCATAGGCCGCGCGCCGCGAATTCTTGATGACCGCGATGCGGCCATCCGCGTAAGTCATTGTAACTGCCGCTGTATCCACATCCCCCGCGGCGCCGATTTCAGCATCCACAAGCGAAGACCCAACCGCCGAGATTGTTTCGGGAACGCCCCCCATCAGGAAGTTCGCCATGTCAAAATCATGGATCATCATGTCCCGAAACAAGCCGCCAGACACCTTTACGTAGCTGACCGGTGGTGGCGCCGGGTCAAAAGATGTGATCGACAGGAGCTCTGCCTTGCCAATCTCACCCGCATCCAACCCCGCCTTCAAGGTCGCAAAATTGGGATCAAATCGCCGATTGAACCCTATCATGACCGGCTTGCCGCGTTCCGAGACCGAATTGAGACATTCCGTGGCGCGCTTCAGGTCCAAATCAACGGGCTTTTCACACAGAACGGCTTTTCCTGCACCTGTGGTTGCTTCAATCAGGTCAGAATGCGTATCTGTTGGAGTTGCAATCAGAACCGCGCCGATTTCCGGATCCGCAATGATCTCTTCGGAACTGCGCGCCTCGGCCGCATGATCGCTGGCAAGGCTGGCCGCGGCCTCGGGCAAGGCATCGGAAACAGCAATGAGTTTGCTGCCCGGATGCGATGCAATCGCCTGCGCATGAACACGCCCGATGCGCCCGGCACCCAACAATCCGACGTTCAACATACAGATCTCCCGAATCTTGTTGTTGCGCGCAACAATGATTCTATTTGCAACCGGTTGCAATATTTTTTTCACAACCTTGGCGCTTTTACGGCTCAGGCCCCAAATCATCCTGAAGAATTCGCGTTATGACCCCGGATCCCGATCTGCCAGCTGCAACTCACACGCTGAAATCCGCGCATTGGCCGTCCTACGGGAATCCCCCAATTTCGGAACATGGTGAATCAGGTTAATGTTTGGTTAAGGAACACACACTACCACTCTGTGACCCCTTAGAAGGGCTGGCATGACCCCCTCGTCCAGCCCTTCATACCTCACCCAACAACCGCGAAGAAACAGCCCGCATTGCGGCCTGACGTGTTCATCGAAATCGAAATTCGAGAATGGCGATCCCTGAAGGACTCGAACCCTCAACCTGCTGATTAGAAGTCAGCTGCTCTATCCAGTTGAGCTAAGGGACCGCTGCACCCTTCTTGCGGTTTTTACGAGCGGGGTTCAAGAGCCAAGCGCATGAATGCGCTGTTCGGATCGTCATTGTACCCAAAGATCGGTCCGCAATAGGAATAACCCAACGCTTCGTAAAGCTTGCGGGCGGCATCATACTCTGGAAGATGCTCTGCCCCGGTTTCCAAAACCAAAGCTTTTACGCCTTCTGCGCGCGCCAGATCGGCCAGATGAGTCATCATGACACGCGCAAGTCCGCGCCCCCGTGCCTGTGCGAGGATATGCACCGACTTCACCTCGGCCGTGCCATCGGGCAACAGCTTCAAGGCGCCGCAGCCCAACGCCTGCTGATCGTCGTAAATCGCACAGAATCGAATGCCCGGTCCGGCCAGTGATTCTGCGCTCATCGTATGGTTGCTTTCCGCAGGACCGGCCGATTCGCTGTGGGCGAAATGAGCTTCCACAATCGGACGCAACACGTCCGAGGTGGGGTCGGCCTCGCGAATTTCGATCATTCAGTGTGTCCAGGGGCCACGGCGGTCAGTGGCGAAGTTTTCTCCGTAACCACGCGCGCGCAGGTTGGGTTTGCGCTTGTGCGGCTCGCTGACCTGCGCATCGATACCATTGTCCCTGGCATAATCCATCGCCTCTTTCTTGGTGTCGAATTTCAGGCGTATCTGGGTTTGCGTGTCATTGGATGATGTCCAGCCCATCAGCGGATCAACCTCACGTGCCGAAGCGGGGGCATATTCCAGAACCCACTTGCGGGTCTTGGCCATCCCTGAAGTCATCGCATTCCTTGCAGGCTGGTAAATCCGTGCGCGCATGTCGCCTCTCCGTACTCACTTGGCTGGACCTGTTTATGCGTCAGAGCGCAGCCCGGGACAAGACAACAATTGTCGCGGATTGTCGAAGCAAGCCAATGACAGAAACTGTCATCAGGGCCAACTATGATCTTCGACAAATCAGCCGAAGGATAAGCAGATGATTCATAGTGAATGCATTCTGGGCGTCGACGCGAACCCCGGGAACAACCGGGCGATGCCCTCGACCGAAGCCCATACCGTAATCGCCGTCAAACCGATGGTGACGAAAGCTCTCGACGGCGAACTTGCCGCGTTGGCCGGCAAGGTTGGTTCGGATCACGATCCGGATGCGTATCTGCCCAGTGTCGAAACTGGGAGATTTGTACCGGATCAGCCCTTGCAGTTGGACAAAATAAGAACAAATGTAAGGGCCTGATCCGGAGCCTGCCCATGCCATACGCCCATTCCGACAAGACCCAAATGACAACCGAAGATGTTCGGGCCCGCCTGAAACTGGAAGGCGGCAAACGGTTTGTCATGCATACGGAGTTCGCCCCCGCAGGAGACCAGCCAACCGCGATCAAGGAACTTGCGGGCGGCATTCTGGATGGAGAGCGCGATCAGGTTCTGTTGGGGGCGACCGGTACGGGCAAAACCTTCACCATGGCCAAGGTGATCGAGGAAACCCAACGCCCCGCCATCATCCTGGCCCCCAACAAGACATTGGCGGCGCAGCTATATGGCGAGTTCAAAGGCTTCTTCCCGGAAAACGCGGTCGAATACTTCGTCTCCTACTACGACTACTACCAGCCCGAGGCCTATGTCGCGCGATCGGACACCTATATCGAGAAGGAATCGCAGATCAACGAACAGATCGACCGGATGCGCCACTCGGCCACCCGCGCGCTGCTGGAGCGTGACGACGTGATCATCGTGGCTTCGGTCTCGTGCATCTATGGCATCGGCTCGGTCGAGACCTACGGGGCGATGACACAGGATCTGAAGGTCGGGCACGGATACGACCAGCGGCAGGTGATGGCCGATCTGGTGGCCCAGCAATACCGCCGCAACGATCAAGCCTTCCAGCGCGGCAGCTTCCGGGTGCGGGGCGACAGCCTTGAAATCTGGCCCGCCCACCTTGAGGATCGCGCCTGGAAATTCTCGTTCTTCGGTGAGGAACTGGAAAGCATCACCGAATTCGATCCGCTGACCGGCGAGCGCGCCGCGACAATGGAACAGGTGCGCGTCTATGCGAACTCGCACTATGTCACGCCGAAACCGACGATGCAGCAGGCCATCATCGGCATCAAAAAGGAACTGCGCCAGCGGCTGGATCAACTGGTGGGCGAGGGCAAGCTGCTCGAGGCGCAGCGGCTGGAACAGCGCACCAATTTCGATCTGGAGATGCTCGAGGCCACCGGCGTCTGCAACGGGATCGAGAACTACTCGCGCTACCTCACCGGCCGCGCGCCGGGTGAGCCGCCCCCGACGCTCTTCGAATTCATCCCCGACAACGCCATCGTTTTCGCCGATGAATCCCACGTCAGCGTGCCGCAGATCGGCGGCATGTATCGGGGCGATTATCGGCGGAAATTCACGCTGGCTGAACACGGCTTCCGCCTGCCGTCCTGCATGGACAACCGCCCCCTCAAGTTCGAGGAATGGGACGCCATGCGCCCGCAATCCGTCTTCGTCAGCGCCACCCCGGCAAAGTGGGAGATCGAACAGACCGGCGGCGTCTTCACCGAACAGGTGATCCGCCCCACGGGCCTTTTGGACCCCGAGGTCGAAATCCGCCCCGTCGAGATGCAGGTCGACGACCTGCTGGACGAGGTGCGCAAGGTCGCGGCCAATGGCTTCCGCACGCTGGTCACCACGCTGACCAAACGCATGGCCGAGGACCTGACCGAATATCTGCACGAACAGGGCATAAAAGTCCGCTACATGCACTCGGACATCGACACGCTGGAACGAATCGAGATCCTGCGCGACCTGCGGCTGGGCGCATTCGACGTGCTGGTCGGCATCAACCTGCTGCGCGAAGGGTTGGACATCCCCGAATGCGGGCTGGTCGCCATTCTGGATGCGGATAAAGAGGGCTTCCTGCGCTCGGAAACCTCGCTGATCCAGACCATCGGCCGCGCCGCGCGGAACGCCGAAGGCCGCGTGATCATGTATGCCGACCGCATCACCGGCAGCATGGAACGCGCGCTGGAGGAAACCAACCGCCGCCGCGCCAAGCAGATCGCCTATAACGAAGAACACGGCATCACGCCCGAGACGGTGAAGAAGAATGTCGATGACGTTCTGGCCGGTCTCTATCAGGGCGACGTGGACATGAACCGCGTCACCGCCACCATCGACAAACCGATGCACGGCGCGAACCTCGAGGCGCATCTGGATGGTCTGCGCGACAAGATGCGCAAAGCTGCCGAGAACCTGGAATTCGAAGAGGCCGCCAATATCCGGGATGAGATCAAACGTTTGGAAGCGGTCGATCTGGCCGTCGCCGACGACCCCATGGCGCGCCAATGGGCGGTCGAGAAAGCCTCGGAAGACGCGGTGAAATCGCGCGGCCGGTCAACGGCTGGGAGGCCGGGGCAACGAGGTGGGAATGTGAAGCGGCGGAAGCGGTGAGCGCACCTCCGGATTATGTTTAGAGACTACATTTATGAAACACCACTCTTACGTCACAATAAAGAACTTAGCTGCACCGATTATTCTAGAAGCGGATGCAGCGAACTGGCCCACACTAGAAATCAATGCGAAACAGTTAGTTCGAGTTTATCAACCAATAATCAGTGGCCCGGTAAATAGGTCCACAAACCCTACAATCGATCTGCAAACGATTTTTAGCATCACGAACTCCAATGGGAACACAACGAATATAAGTGGGCTAAGATTTCTTCCGAATTTAGACGCAGAAGGGGAGCAGCCAACAGCTACATTTTTTTCATCAGAAATCTTTGACGGAACTGCGAGTATATTCCCAGCTAACACTATAGTTTTTGAAACTCGGTCACATACAGATGAGACCAATGTGTTTGCTGGTTTCGTGCGAAATTTTCGGCGCGCTACTCGCCAAGTTTGGTTAAACCGCATCGGGAACGTTTTGGAGTTGCCAGACACGATCCGCTATGGGCTTGATGTTGAAAGAAACGCTGAGTCACCGGTTAGAAGTATCGAGGTAAAGTTCGGCTTCAGCGGGATATACCGTGCAAGTTTTCAACATTGGGAAGAAGCTTGGAAAAACGCCGAAACCTCATATGCGCCTGTGCCTTTTGACTTCGTCCAAGATGCTCATTTTTCCATGTATATGGGTAACTTTAGTGATTTTGTGTTAAGAGCCGCTATCGCGATCGAAGTATTAAAGTATCACCTTTGGGACACCCTCTACGCTTCTCATCGTTGCGAAGCAAAGGACCAAAAGTCCGCAAACAATGACACCAAGAAAATTCATAGGTATTTCAGCGAAGTCCTCAAGGATATCACTGGTATATCTCTGTTGGCTAGCGATCCAAAAACGCACTACACAATTAAGAAGTGCTGGGAGTTGAGAGGCCTAATAGCCCACGGGAAACATGACAAATGCGCTGCCCTAATTAAAGAAGAAGAAAAAGATAACTTTCAGTTTGAGTTGGTGGAGGCGCTGTATTCTTTGTCAGAATTTGTCCAGACTGCTGTTTCAGAGCGATCATAGAATGACTTTTCTAGCTCATCTCTTTCGCATCGCCCCACACTCCACCCTTGCCACCCACCTCCCCCTCCTCCACGTTTGAAATCACAAATTGTGATTCCAAACGGTTGCCATGACGAACACCCTGCCCTCCACGCATGAGGTCCAAAGCGCCATTCACCGGGTGCGGGGCACCCGCGTGGTGCTGGCCGAGGATCTGGCGCGGTTCTACGGAAAATCCGTCAGCGCCTTCAATCAGGCGGTGGCGCGCAACAAGGATCTGTTCGAGGGCTACCGCTTTCAGCTGACCGACGACGAGGTGGCCGATTTGATATCACAGAATGTGATCTCAAAACCCAAGGGCCGCGGTGGGCGGCGGGTCAATCCGTGGGTCTATACCGATTACGGCGTGGCCATCGCCTCGACCCTGTTCAAGGACCCGCGCGCGATCAAGATCACCCGGATGATCACCGAGGCCTTCGTCGACGGCGCCAACGCCCTGACTGAGACCCCGCGCAGCGCGCCCGAGATCCTGCCGCCCGAAGGCACCCCTGCCCCGCTGCTGCCCAATGGCGATCAGTTGCGGGCGCTGGCCGAAAACATCCTCGATTCCGGGCAGCAAAGCCTTGTCGATTATATCGCCAACCCCACCACCAAGCGCCAGCAGGCCGTGGCCGTGATCATGAAGACGTTGGCGGAAACCGCAGGCGAAGAGGTGCGCACCCAGCACGAGCGTCTGCGCCTGCGCATCGCTGAACGGTTGGCCGCCGGCGATTATGCCGATGATGATGACCGCAAGGGGTTGCTGGACCTGCTGAATGCGATGAAAGGCTGACGCAGCCCTTGCCCCGGACCTTTCGGCCGCTAGACTCCGGGACATGCGCGTTGTCTTGTTATCACTGATCCTCGGCACACCCGCCGCCGCGTGGGAAGCAACGGTGGGCCAGATCTGCACCCTGTCACACGTGACGGATACGGCAGAGATATTCCTGACCTATGACCCGGCAAAGCCGCTCTATACCCTGTCCGTTACCCGCAAGACCGAAGGCTGGACAAACACCCCATGGTTCGCGATGCGGTTCGAGGGGCCAAACCCCATCGAAATCGCCACTCCGCATCATGTCCTGTCTGACGGTGCATCATCGTTGACGGTCACTGATACAGGATTTGGAAACGTGCTGGACGGGCTGGAATACAACCTGACCGCCTATGCATTCACGCAGGACAGGGTGACTGAATTTCCCTTGAACGGTGCTGCGCCCCAGGTTCGCATTTTTCGCGAATGCGCCGGGGCCCAGCTGTCCTGACCGGGTCAGAAATCGAACAGATCTTCCAGAAAACCGCCTCGTTTCTTTTTCTTGCGATAGCCGTGATCCGCCCGGTCATCATAGCCGGATTGTGGCGGAGGCGGTGGAGCATAAGCTGTCGACCGCTCAATGATCTTGTCCAGTTCGCCCCGATCCAACCAGACACCTCGGCATTGCGGACAATAGTCGATTTCAACCCCGTTTCTGTCCGTGATGACCAGTTGAGTTCCGTCAATCGGGCATTGCATCATACGATCTCCTGTTTTGCCATCTAATCTATATGAGATGGGGTTGATCCGCTGCATTGCCATCCCTCTGTGACATGACGCCCGTTCGCTTGGGTCAAGCTGGATGACACAAGCAACCGGCCCCGGCCCGAGCAGATTTTCTGGACTTCGCGATTACAACCGTCAGGGGCGCACGAACTTTGCCGTTCCAAGAGACCGCTGTTGCGGTTCTGGACTGTTGTGAACTGGCGGCGCAGTTGCCCGGGGCGGGCTGGCAGCGCCACAGGCGACCCCGTCGCCATCCGGGTCATTGCGCTTGTGATAACCCGCCTGCCCCTCGTAAAACGGCCCCACCCCCAGCGACTGCGTTGCATCACAACCTGCCAATGCGATCAGGTGGATCACCGCCTCTTCCCGCTCAAATTCGGACAGGCGCAGAAAAACACCCGTGGCGATCAGCACGGTGGTCAGCGGCAACAACAGAACCATGACCAGTATGCGTAGCGGAGACAGCGCATGCCTGCGCGTCGCCTCTGCGCGCCGGTGTCGTCTGGACGGCCGCGGCTTCGGATCAGGCGTATCCTGCGAGGGTTTCTTGAACAGCATCGTCTGATCTGTAACGTCGATTTGTGGCAAAGCCGAGGCAATCCGATATCGCTGAGGTAAAACAAATGGCACAATCCACTTCAGACACTTAAGGTGGCAGGGAACCTGTCATCTGCCCGATTTTTTGCTGCCGAACCGATATCGTGACCCAATCCGATCCTTATCACACGCCTGACGCAGCGGCGCGCTTGCAAGCACAGGACTTTCTCTTTCAGGCCAAATTTGCCGCACTGGCCTTTCTGCGCCCTGACACCGGGTTGCCGTCTGTCTCACGGATCGCGTTGGCCACGGATGAAGCAGGTTGCCCTGTCTCGCTGATTTCAACCCTTGCGGAACATACGCGCGCCCTGAGCACTTGCCCCAACTGCGCCCTTCTGATCGGAGAGCCCGCAGACAAGGGCGACCCGCTGACTCATCCGCGCTTGACATTGCACGTGATCGCTCAGCCAGTTCACCGGGACTTGGCAGGCTATGGTGACTTGCGCGACCGGTACTTGGCGCGACGGCCCAAAGCGAAACTCTATATCGATTTCGCCGATTTCGGACTGGTCCGGTTCGCCATTCAGGACGGCCTTTTGAACGCCGGATTTGGTAAGGCTTATCGCCTTACCGCACAGGATTTCTAGCCATCAGCGGACCACATGCACGGCACATCCCGCATGACGAACGACATGAGACGCGGTAGAGCCCAGAAGCAGGTCCTGCATCCCCGGCCGGTGGGACGCAATTATGATCAGATCGGGCTTGTTCGCCTCGGCCCAATCCAGAATGGTCCGGCCGGAATGTCCCTCGATCACCAAACCCTTGGCATTCCGCAGCTGCGATGCCAGTTCATCCAGTTCTGTCTGAATCGCCTTACGCGCCTCTGTCAGATATTCGGACGGCATATACGAGATTGCATAGTTGGGAATATGCTCGACCACATGCAACAATGTCACCTGCGCGTCTGGCGTGGCCAGAATCTGGGCCAGCTTCAAAGGCCCAGATGTATCTCTTTCAGCATCGAACGAGATGGGGACCAGAATGTTGTGATACATGATGTGAGCCTCCATTTTTGCAGGCTAACTTTGAAACAGATATGAATTGCAGGCTTTGATTCAGGTCAGGAACTGCCGAATGTCTCAGCGACGTCATACATGACCGGCTCAAAGCTTTTGCAGAGTTCGTTGATCTTGCGGTTGCGATCGCGCATCTCCGGCGTGCGCAGCATGGCAAGGAAATCTTCGCGGCGTTCCCATTGCGAATAGTTTGCTATTCGGGTTTGTGCGTCATTGACGTGCAGCCCGGCGGAAACGAAACCTGGCTGCTTCGAAATGAACTCGGCATAGGCATCCGTCAGAGCTTCCAGAAGGTCCTGGCAGGTGCCAGGCGTCATTTCAAAGGTCGTGATAACTGTTTGAACACTGGCGTTTTTGGCGATTTTCAGCATCGGGATTCTCCACTTTCTGTCCCAAGCCTAACACATGAAAATGAAACGTAGCCTATTTCCTGCCGACCTTGCAAACCGGGTCAGTCATTTACGGTCAGATCAGAGTGAAATGGCCACCCTTTTCGGGGTGGCCAGACAGCCTTTTAACGTTCCATGCGCATCAGAACCGAGGCCGTACCTTTCACATGCTCTGGCCAACGCAACAGAAAAATGTCGCCTGTCGCCCCCTGTTCGACCTCAACATGAGGCGCACTGAAGACATGGTTGTTGAACACCCCTGAAAGCACACCGATCGTCGCAACCCCATCGCAGCCTCGTGCCTTGCCGTCGAAAGGCAACTGCCCGTTTGCCGAAACAGGCCAAAGATTGGACACCGAGTGCTGCGTATAGCGAACCCTCAACGGGTTTGCGGATTTCCTGGTTACGCCATGATACGTATTGTTCTGGAAAGTCACGTTCGTGTGCCTGTCTTTGTTCAAGTCGGCGAAGGTTGTATCTACACGTTCCGCTCGAAAGATCCCACCGCTCGTGGCACGAAACTTGTTGCCGGTCACGACCAGGCCATTGAGAAAATGCCCGGGCCCATAGGGGCGAATGACGATGAAACTAAACCAGGACGGGGCCTGACTAGAATAAAAGATGTTGTCCGTGATGCTCATCGCACTGAACGAAAAACCACTCGTGTATGTCGGCGACGGGTCGCGTTCATTCGTCCATTCGATGAAACAGTTGTCGACATAATTCTCGGCGATAGTGGAACTGTTGTAGGTGCCAATCATGATCAAACCGGCCGTACGCACACCTTGCGGGATGCTATCGCCCTGAAAGACATGGTTGCCCAGAATCATGTTGTTGTCACCGCCCAGAACAGCGAAATGTCTGAAACGCACGGCTCGGTTGTGGCGCAGCTTCACATCGTTTGAATTGGTATTCAACGCAATGGAATACCGGTCCGTAACGACAAGGGCTTCTTCTGCTGACAGGAACTGGCAATTGTCGATCAGCATGCCCTTGCACCCCGTTCCGGTCGACGTGATCCCCCGGTCTTTCGGGCGGCTGACAAAACAGTCGTTCAACGAAAATGTACTGCCGGCGGCCGCCAAACGAATTCCGCTGCATCGGCTGTTGCATTGAAATTCGATCTGCTCCATGCCGAATTTTCGAAGCGTGCTGAAGCCGCTGAAATCCAGCAGGTACTTGAATGAATAGAACGAAAAGGACTGGGTCCCCGACGCCCCCACAAGAGGCGCGCTCAGTGTGATCTCACCCGCACCGACGTTCTTTGACCGTACATAGATTTCACGCCCGACTCCGCTGCCGGCAACGTAGGACCCGACGGGAATGTTGGCGACATTCGCGACATTGGTCAGACGCGTTTTGTCCGACGGATCATAGGTCGCAGTCGAGGTGAACGTTTCCGTATCCCAAGCCGAACTGCTTTTGACGTCAAACTGACCATTCCGGATCACGCGGCGGGTTGAAAAACCACTCTGCTTGTTGGGAACCGCTGCGGCCATGTCGATCGGCGCGGTGACGCAAATCTTGCGACCACCCAAATCCAGCGAGTCATGATCCGAATTGTTCAGAAGGGCCTGAAACGCTTTTTTGAACGCCAGTTCTTCGTCTCCGAAAGCCGAAATGTAAGCCGGCAGATGGAAATCCTTTGTCAGCAACAGCATCTTGTCATCCGGCATGGTGACTGTGCCTTCAAAGTCCATTTCGGACGTCATACTGGTGTTTTCGGCCAGGTGATAAGTCCCTTGCGGAACGTAAACCCGACGGCCACCCGCCGCCTGATCGGCCGCTTCAAATGCAGCTGAATCATCCGTCACACCGTCGCCGATGGCCCCATAGTCGCGCACATCCACAACACTGATCATCTCACGCAGGAAGACACCGGTGACATCCGTGATCTCCAGGTCGTCGACACGCACCAGCGCCCCATTCGCGCCCTCAATATCCAGACCGAAATGGCCATACAGGGCGGCCAGCCCCCAAGGCATGTCCACGCCGGGGCGTTTGCCGGTTCCGACAATCGCCGTTACTTCGTGCACGCTTCCATAGCCCGACAACTGTGTTGCGGGCCCCTGCTCCACGACACCTGCCACATGCGTGTCCCCTGCGCCCCCGGCCCAGGCCGCTATGCGCACCGACGGCAAAGGGCCGCTGATCGCCTTGACCCGCGCTTTGATCTGCAAATAGCAACCGGGCAAAATCGGCGTCTGGCCCATATACCGAAGCTGTTGGGTGGTTTGGACTTTCAGGATCTCCAGACAGCCACCAAAATCGGCATCCGCAGGCACGAAAACCCCCGTACCGGATCCGCCATATGTGGGCGAGCCAGGCGTTCCGTCCCCCGCAGACCAAACGGTCAGGCCATTCGCGAATTGAGGCGGCATGAAGACGATGCCGTCAGTGATTGCCTTGTTCATTGAAAACCCTTTCTAAATCGCGCCGCACCAATCTGGCGACGCGTCCAAACCCCGTGTCCAGGTCCGCCCCGAACGCGTCAGTCTGAATACCGAAAGAGAGTTAACCACGGCTCATATCACCGTAACGGTGGTGTTGCCTCAGGCCGCAGGGTCAGCGTTGCCCAACAATTGGACGCCGTTGATTTTCCAACCGTCCTCCAGAGGGATCATCTGATAGTCCAGTATGTGCACACGCCCGTTTGCGTCGGCGATCATCACCTTCTGCCACAGGGCTCCTGCAATTTCACGCAACTCCAGAAAACGTATGTCGGAAGGACGCCAGACCATCGGATACCCATTGCGTACCATTGCTCCGAAATTGTCGGGGTTCTGAAAAAGGCGCTGGATACTGGGGCTGGCAAAGGTGAAGGCCGTGGCAAAATCATCCGCCTTGAAGGCCTGTATCTGCGCGGAAATGTTTGCTTCGATCTCTGCGTTTTGCGCAAATGCGCCCGACCCCAGCCCAACACTCAGGGATACAGCAAGTAAAAATCGACGCATGGGGCCACCTCCTGCAAAAAAGAGTAGCCCCATACGGGATCAGGTCAAATCAGACCAACTCTCCGGCCAGCGCCTTGTCGATCAGGGCAATTGTTTCAGGCACACCGTACAGCGCGATAAAGCCGCCAAAACGCGGGCCCTGCGATGCACCCAGAAGCACTTCGTACAACGCCGTGAACCAACCGCGCATGGGGTCGAACCGCTCCCGCCCGATGGAATAGACCACTGATTGCAGCGCCTCGTCCTCGGTCGGGCCATCATAAGCCTCAAGCGCGGCTTTCAGCGCTTCCAGCGCCTCGCGCTCCTGATCCGTGGGTGCGCGATGTTTGCGCGTTGGTTTGACGAAATCGTTGAAGTAGCGAACCGCGAAGCCCGCAGCCTGATCCAGATCGGGATGGCTTTCAGCCGTTGCTTCCGGCGCATAGCGGCGAATAAAGCCCCACAGCGTCTCCTTGTCTTCCGCGCCCGAGACCGACGCCAGGTTCAGCAACATCGCAAACGGTACGATCAGGGTCGATTCGGGAACGTCGCCACCATGAATGTGCCAGACCGGATTATTCAGCTGAGCTTTCAGGTCCTGCCCCGGATAGGCGCGCAACTGTTGATGATATTCATCATAAGCCTTCGGGATCACGTCGAAATGCATCCGCTTGGCCGTTTTGGGCTTTTGATACATGAAATACGCCAGGCTTTCGGTTGGCGCGTAGGTCAGCCATTCGTCGATCGACACGCCGTTGCCGGACGATTTCGAGATCTTCTGGCCATTCTCATCCAGGAACAGTTCATAAGAAAAATGCTCGGGCGCACGGCCGCCCAATGCACGGCAGATCGCGTCATAGATCTTTTCGTTGGTAGCATGTTCCTTGCCGTACATCTCGAAATCGACGCCCAGCGCTGCCCAGCGCGCCCCGAAATCAGGCTTCCATTGCAATTTCACGTTGCCGCCAGTGACGGGCACGGTCCATTCCTTGCCGTCCTCGTCATCGAATGTGACGGTATAGGTCTCTGCACACACTTTCTTCATCGGCACATACAGAACCCGCCCGGTTTCCGGATGGATCGGCAGGAAAATCGAATAGGTCTGTTGGCGCTCTTCCCGAAGGCTTTTGAGCATGATGGCCATGATGTCGTCATAGCGCTCGACCGCGCGCTTAAGGATCTCGTCGAACTGGCCTGAACGATAGAAATCGCGTGCCGAATAGAACTCATAGTCGAATCCGAAGGTATCAAGGAACCGGCGCAACATCGCGTTGTTGTGCTCACCAAAGCTGGGGTATTCGCCAAATGGATCGGGAACCGAAGTCAACGGGCGCTGCAAATGTTCTTCAAGCGCCTCCGGGTTGGGCACGTTGCTGGGCACTTTGCGCATCCCGTCCAGATCGTCCGAAAAACAGATCAACTTGGTCGGTATGTCCGAAAGCGCCTCGAACGCGCGCTTGACCATCGTGGTCCGCGCGACCTCGCCGAATGTTCCGATATGCGGCAAGCCAGACGGGCCGTAACCGGTTTCGAACAGCACATACCCCTTTTCCGGAGCGCCCTTCTGATAGCGTTTGAGCAACCGGCGCGCCTCTTCAAAAGGCCAGGCCTTGGACGACATAGCGGTTTCACGCAGTTCAGACATTTCAATGTGCTCCATCGGGGAAAGTGTCGCGGTCACCCCATGCAACCGGACCGGCCCCTCCTATTGTGCCAGTGCAGCATGAGTCAATAAAGCAGTGGCGCAATTCGCGACACACTGCGCCAAAAAACAGTCGCCCTCGGGCAGGTAGGGAAACGTTCCTTGGCCCGCAAACACTCTGCCCGGGATATCTGCGCTGCATTTTCACCGGCCAGCCTTGCTCAGGCCACATTGTTGGGCCGATTGTTCACCCGAAACAAAAAAGACACGGGCGCGGGCGCAAACTTGACCCGGTTGTTTCGCACGTTCACCGGGCAGTGTTAGACAAAGGCGACACGGGGGCGTTCCCCGGACCAGAGGAAACGGGATGCGACGCGAAACCACCAACCGTATACGCTTTGTACTCGAAGATATCGTACCGCCTATCCTGCGTGACAGCGCCGCGTTTCATTGGCTGGCATGCAGGGTTTGGGGTGACCATATCACGCGCCTTGCCGAATTCCGTGAACGCGCAACCTATCTGACGGATGACGAATACGAAAAACTCTACCGCGATCATCCGCGCGTACATCAGGGCACCGACAATTCCGAAGCCTGCATCAAGCGGATTGCCAAGGATATCGTCGGGCAAAGCATCTGCGATATCGGCTGCGGCACCGGAGTTCTTTTGCAACGCATAAAGGCCGCCCGGCCCGACATCACGCAACTGACAGGGGTGGATTTCGTCGTCGATGATGCGGCTGCCATCGACAATATCGACTATGTTGCAGCTCGGATCGAAGAACTGCCGTTTGAAGACAACAGCTTTGACACCGTAATCTGTACCCACGTGATCGAGCATCTTCTGGATTACCGGCAAGCGATCGCTGAACTGCGTCGTGTCGCGCGAAAACGCGTCATTATCGTCGTTCCGCGTGAACGCGAAAGCAGGTACACTTTCAATCCGCATTTCAACTTTTTCCCCTACACCCACAGCTTTCTGCGCGCGGTGTATCCCAGCCCGGACATCCATGTCTGCGAAGACCTGGGGCGCGACATCTACTATTGCGAAGACCGCCCCGAGGAAAAACCGGAACCGGAGCACCAAGGATGACTCCGCCCGCCCCAACGACACTGGTCTGGGCTGGTTTGCTGTTCACACCAGTTATGATCTCGGCCGGGCAAATTCTGTTCAAACTGGCGGGAAACCGGATTGATGGGCGCGAAGCCACCGGATTGGCGGGCCTCATCCAGACGCTGTTCGATCCTTTCCTTTTGACAGCCTTTGCCATCTATGGCTCGGCTACGGTGCTGTGGGTGTATGTCCTGCGGTATCTGACTCTGTCCCAGGCCTACCCTTTTATGGCCCTCAGTTTCGTTCTTGTGCCACTGGCCTCGCACGTCTTCTTCGGCGAAACACTTGGGCTGCGCTACTGGCTGGGGGCCGCGCTTTTGATTTCGGGAATGATGGTCATGAATACCTGATCGCGCGGGATGGATGAAACAAGGTGTTGAACCTGACCCGCTGCGCTCATATCGTGCGTCCTCGAACGACCCCAATCAGGACCATCCCATGACCGAGCAAGTGCCCCACCCGATGTCCCCGCAGGATTGCCTTGTGGCGATCATGGTTGCAGTCTCGGCCTCTGACGAAAACATCCGAACCGCCGAGCTGGTCAAGATCGAGGTTGCCGTGAACATGCTGCCGGTCTTTGCCGGGTATGACATCGACCGGACCCGTCGTGTATCACAGATTGTTTTTGACCTGTTCGAACAGGAAGACGGTTTGGATGCGCTGTTTGGACTGATCCGCGAAAACCTCCCCGAGCGTCTGAACGAAACAGCCTATGCGCTGGCTTGCGATGTTGCAGCCGCCGACGGTTCGCTGGCTGAAACGGAACTGCGCCTGCTGGAAGAAATCCGGTACGAACTGAATATCGACCGTTTGCATGCCGCCGCAATCGAACGCGGGGCACGCGCGCGCCACACGGTCTGATCTTGGCAATCTGCGAGTTTTAGCTTCCGTAGAGTGCGCCCCAACGTTCCAGCAAGGCCCGTTGCAGTTTCCGCGACCTGCGGTTCCAGCTTCGCGCGCCTTCAGGCCGTTCGCGTTGTGCGCGAGGAATCTTGGCGCGGTGGGCCACGTCCGCCGTAAAAATGGCAAAGGCCAGATCGACCCCGTCCGCCGTTGTCAGGAAACCGCCCAACCCGGATACGAAGTTCAATGTGCCTGTCTTGGCATCGACCTTGATCGGGTGGTTCTTTACCGGCCGCCCATTTCGATCCGTCAAGGCAAAAGGCTTCATCAATGGGCGCAATACGCCCATTTTCCGGGCCGCGACAAGGGCCGCAACCAGATCCGCCGGCACCATACGCGAGGCATCGCCAAGACCGGAATGATCGACCATCGCGATCCCGTTCACGCCAAAGCTCTGAGACGCCCAACGGTTCATCTCGGCCGCCGACTCCGCCAGGTTGCGCGGGTCAACGCCCCGCGCTTTGGTTGCGGCCAGTCCGACCATCTCGGCCGTCAGGTTGGTTGAGTATTTCAGCATCCCGCGCAAAATACTGTCCAATGGATCGCTGCGATGCACGACGAGGTCGACACCTTTTGGCGCCTCTCGTGTCACCTGCACCCGATTCAGAACGATTCCATTGGATCGGGCCAAAGTACGAAACACATCACCCGCGTACAATGCGGGTTTGCGCACAGGCAGCCAGCGCGCCCCGCCATTGCCCAGCGCGCCCTTGGCCACGGTCCAGCGGTCCTGCCGCGCACTTGGCTGATAGGTATAGATAGGCAAGCTGCGGTTCTCGACCCGCATGGCTGCCACATCCACTGCCGGCACATATCGTGCGCTGCGTGCATCCATGGTCACATCGTAACCCTTACCGGCACGCTTCCACTCGAAATGGACCCGATTGAAATTCAACGATATCCCGCTTACCGCCGGGCTGTACCCCACATGATCCGGCTGACCGGGATCAATGCTGAACACGAAGGGCAGCGCCCCGTCATAGACCCTGAAGGCTCCTCGAACTTCGGTGATTCCGGCCTCGCGCAGGTTGGCCGCCATCGTGGCCAGCGCATCCGTATCCAACAGCGGGTCACCCCCGCCTGCCAGTATCAGATCGCCATGCAAAATCCCGTTTTCAATTGGCCCATCTGCGATCAAACGGGTTTCGAACCGGTGGTCGGGTCCCAGAACGTCCAGCGCGAAAAGCGCGGTCATCGCCTTGCCGACACTGGCCGGGGGCAAGCCCGCACCTTCACCAAAAACCTCCAGCGGCTTTCCGGTCGCCACATCCGCGACGGCGAAAACAACTTCGCCCGTCAACCCTGCGGCCGCAACCAAACGCTCGGCGCCACTCAACAGCGCCGCACGCGCGCGCGGCCTGAGCGAGACCAGCGGCGCCTGCGCCAGACCAGCTGCCGGGATCAGAGACGCCCCCAATCCTCCCAGAAACACACGACGTGAAAAACGACCAGCCATAGTTGGAATAAAATCCCACAGATCAAATGCGCGCAACCACTCGCTGCGATTATGCGCCGGGCAAGGCTATTCCGGCAACACTTCCGCGCGCCATTCGCCGCGCGTCCGAATTTCCGTGGAACTGACATCAACCATCGGCACATTCACGAAACACCAGGCCGGAGCTTGCGCCCGCCCCAAAAGATGCCGCGCCTGCCCGTCGATCCTGTACTTGGCATAGACCCGCGCCGCCCTGGACATCCGGGCAGATATCCGGTCGCCGGGCCGTGCGACCACACCGACAGGGACACTGTCCATGATCCCTCGCCAATCTTTCCAACGGTGAAATTGCGCCAGATTGTCCGCCCCCATCAGCCAGACAAATCGCACCTGTGGATACAATCGCTGCAACGCTGTCAGAGTATCCGCAGTCGCGCGTGTACCTGTCAGCGCCTCGATGTCCGTCACCTCGACACGCGGATGCTGCATCACATTCCGCGCTGCCGCCATTCGCCTGTCCATGGGCGCGGGCCCGCGTTCCTTCAACGGATTGCCCGGCGATACCAGCCACCAAACCCGATCCAGCCCGAACGCCTTCATCGCCTCAAGCGTGACGTGCACATGGCCCTGATGCGGTGGATCAAACGACCCGCCGAACAGACCGACGACCTGTCCAGGTCGCGCATAGGGTATGCCGTACCGCTCCATACCCTGCTGATGTTCAGAACTGCGAGGCGTTGTCAATCAACAGGTTGCACCACATCACCCAGCTGAACCCGCCCGGGTCGCACGACTTCGGCGCACCATCCTCCGTGCCCACGCACGGAGGAATAGCCACCCTTGCCCAGCGCTTCTTCCATCCGGCTGCACGGCGCACAAATCACGGTGAGGCGCAAAACTGCCTCGCCCACCTGCACCTCGCGCCCTTTGAGCGCCGTCAGATTTATCCCCGAAACCACCAGGTTGCGCCGAAGGATCACAGGCGCAACCGGCCCCTGCCCCAGGTACGACCCAATCGCCGCCAGATGCTCCTGCTGGATCAAAGTCACCGCCCGCTTGCCAACGCGGGCACGGTCACTGATCAGACCGGCCTCAGTAACCACGGATTCCTCCAGTAACACCATCTCGGCCCGGCGCTGTGGTCGCGCTCCGATCCAAGTCACGCAACCGGGCTGCGCCCAACCCGCAATCAATTCGGCCAGTTCCGACATAACACCCCCATTTACAGCGCACCCACACTATGCCGCCCGACCCAAAGACGAAATTCACAATACCACCAGCTTGCCCCGCCCGTCCCGCTCGGATATCCAGCGTTTCAACCAAATTTCCCGACCCAGAGGACGCGACATGGCCGCCTATCAATATGTCTACCACATGCAGGGTGTCACCAAGACCTATCCCGGTGGCAAGAAGTGCTTTGAAAACATCCACCTCAGCTTTCTGCCTGGCGTGAAAATCGGTGTCGTCGGCGTCAACGGCGCCGGTAAATCGACGCTGATGAAGATCATGGCCGGCCTCGACACCGACTTCACCGGCGAGGCATGGGCCGCCGAGGGCGCCAAGGTCGGCTATCTGCCGCAGGAACCGCAACTGGATGAATCCCTGACCGTTCGCGAAAACGTCATGCTGGGCGTGGCCGGGAAAAAGGCCAAGGTCGACCGATTCAACGAGATCGCGATGGAGATCGCCGAGAACTACTCGGACGAGCTGATGGAGGAAATGACCACCCTGCAGGACGCGATCGACGCGGAAAACCTGTGGGATCTGGACAGCCAGATCGATGTCTCGATGGAGGCGCTGCGCTGCCCGCCGGACGACGCCGACATCGCCAATCTCTCGGGCGGTGAAAAACGCCGCGTGGCGCTGTGCAAGCTGCTGCTGGAAGCGCCCGACATGCTGCTCCTGGACGAGCCGACCAACCACCTGGACGCGGAAACCATCGCCTGGCTGCAACAGCACCTGATCGACTACAAAGGCACCATCCTGATCGTCACCCACGACCGTTATTTCCTGGATGACATCACCGGCTGGATTCTCGAGTTGGACCGCGGTCGTGGCATTCCGTACGAAGGCAACTACTCTTCGTGGCTGGAACAAAAGGCCAAGCGGCTTGAGCAAGAAGCCCGCGAGGACAAATCCAAGCAGAAGACGCTTCAGCGCGAACTGGAATGGATGCGTCAGGGTCAAAAGGCGCGTCAGGCCAAATCCAAAGCCCGGATCAACGCCTATAACGAGTTGGCGGAACAGTCCGAACGCGAAAAGCTGACCCGCGCTCAGATCGTCATCCCCAACGGCCCGCGCCTTGGCAGCAAGGTGATCGAGGTCAACGGGCTGGCCAAGCACATGGGCGACAAGCAACTGATCGAAAATCTCTCGTTCAGCCTGCCGCCCGGTGGCATCGTCGGCGTGATCGGCCCCAACGGCGCCGGTAAATCGACCCTGTTCAAAATGCTCACCGGCCAGGAAAAGCCCGACGCCGGCACCATCGAATACGGCGATACGGTGCAGCTGTCCTATGTCGATCAGTCGCGCGACGACCTCAACGACAACGACACCGTGTGGGAGGCGATCACCGGCGGCGCCGAGATCATCCAGCTGGGCGACGCGCAGGTCAATTCCCGCGCCTATTGCTCGTCCTTCAACTTCAAGGGCGGCGACCAGCAGAAAAAGGTCTCTCTGCTGTCAGGGGGTGAGCGCAACCGCGTCCACATGGCCCGCCTACTGAAAGAGGGCGGCAACGTCCTGCTGCTGGACGAACCGACCAACGACCTCGACGTCGAAACCCTGCGCGCGCTGGAAGATGCGCTTGTCGATTTCGCCGGCTGCGCCGTGGTGATCTCGCACGACCGTTTCTTCCTCGACCGGATCTGTACGCACATCCTGGCCTTTGAAGGTAATGCCCATGTGGAATGGTTCGAGGGCAACTTCGAGGATTACGAAGAGGACAAAAAGCGCCGTCTGGGACCGGACGCGCTGGAGCCCAAGCGGTTGAAGCATAAGAAGTTTGCGCGATAGGCTTGACTCTGTGTGCCGCAATCTGTTGCTACTTCTGCTTAACAACTCTTGATTGTTAGGCAGAAGTAAGGTTGCAATTTGAAGTTCAAGAACATTGAAGTAAACCATTTAGTTGTTAATCCAAATAACGACAGGCACGGACCGCAAGGCAACGAGCAGGCCGCAATCAATTGGTTGTTTGAAACACTCGGTCCCAAAATGATCCGGCTTGCGGAAGATATCGCATTCCAAGGTGAGGTTTTCGACCCTCCTTTGGTTAAGAAATTGAATGGAAAGTATGTAGTTTATGATGGTAATCGCCGAGTGGCGTGCGCAAAGGCGCTATCCGGGCTTTGCTCTGTTCCATCACCTTACTCCAGTAAAATTTCTAGCATTGCAGCTAGCAATAATTGGGTGGCGTTGACGCACATGCCCTGTCAGGTGGAATCTGATCAGCGGGTAATTGAAGATATAGTTAGCCGCAGACACAATGGGACTGACGGAGGGCGTGGGCAACTCAGGTGGGATACGCGTGCGAAAGCAAATCACGCAAATCGAGTTGGTGCCACAAATCAATATCCAATTGCCGAAGCGGTTGAAGATTATCTGCACGCTAGCGGGTATCCAAGAGCGCGGAAAATAGGTCGATCAACTCTGTTCAGGTTGATTAACGCGAAGAAGCGACAAGAACGTTTGGGAATATACTTGAATGAAAATGGCACACTCGGGCTCACAAGGTCCAAACAAGATGTCATCGAAGTACTCTCAAAAATCGCCGACGACATAGTCGAAAAGAAATTGACCTTGAGAAACGTACTGAATTCTTCTGGCGTAAATCAATACATGGATTTGTTAGAAAGAGAAGATCTTCTAGAAGGCAAAAACACATCAAATATCGAGGAGAAAAAGAAACCTTCTCAGGCGGAAAAAACTTCGGGAAAATCGCCAAAGAAAAAGCCCCCGAAACGAGACTACTTAATACCAAAAACCGATTACGATATCCTCTGGCGGCCAGGCCAGCACAAGATTGAATTGATCTGGCAGGAATGAGCAGCCTCATCTGACTGGTCCAAATTGATTGTTAGTGCATTGTCGGCCTGCGATCCATTGGTATGATGGCTTCGGGCGCTGGCGGGCGATAGCCCAGTGCACTGTGGGGCCGCTTTGTGTTGTAGTGTCTCCTCCATTGTTCGATCA